>NZ_JAUNHK010000082.1 GCF_030523985.1 Deinococcus sp. | reverse complement strand
GTCTGTCTCCGAACTCCGTTTTGCCAAAGGAGCCATCAACCCCCAGCGCATCCGCATGGGCGACCCCGTGTGGCGCACCCAGGACCCGAGCCTGAACGCCCGCGTCAAGCCGCTGCTGGACAGTGCCGACCCTGTGTACACCCGCCCGATTGACGCGCATTTCGTCGGACGGGTGGGCGAAGTGCCGCAGCTGACGCTCTCGGATGAACTGGGCCACTCGGTCACGGTGGCGGGAGGAGCCCCTCTCTCGGAAGCCAGAAACCGCGCTCTGGACGAGCAGACCCTACGCGAACAACTCGGCAAGCTGGGCGGCACGGGCTACCACTTGGGCGAACTGACCACCGAACTTGCAGGCGCGGGCTTCCTGCCTGTGTCGGCGCTCAACGCCCTGCGGCGGGAAGGGGTGGAAGCGCTGACGGAGGTACGCGGTAAAGCACCTGAGCGTAGGGTTGCAGAAGGCAAAAGGCTAAAGGCAGAAGGCCAGCCTGTGAGCCATCAGCCTTCTGCCATCCGCCATCTGCATGTTTTAGTCCGTTCCCCCGACCAACTCACCGCCGCCCTCGCCCAGCGTCCCGACTCCATCACGCTGGACTATCTGGAACTCTACGGCCTCAAGCCCAGTGTGGAGAAGGTCAAGGCGGCGGGGATTCCCGTCCGTGTCGCCAGCCCGCGCATCCTCAAGCCCACCGAGCAGAACTTGCAGAAGTTTTTGTTGGGGCTGGGGGCGGAGATTCTGGTGCGCTCAGGTGGACTGCTGGAAGGCTTGCAGAAATCGTTGGTGGAACAGGACAGCCAGACCATCAACCATCAACCATCTACCATCAACATCACGGGTGATTTCTCCCTCAATGCCGCCAACGTCCTCACCGCCCGCGCCCTGCTGGACATGGGCCTCACGCGGCTGACGCCCACGCACGACCTCAACGCCCGTCAGGTGGCGGAACTGGCGGGCTTGGTCGGCCCCGAGCGGCTGGAAGTCATCGCCTACCAGCATTTGCCCGTGTTTCACACCGAGCACTGCGTGTTCTGCCGCTTCCTCAGTAGTGGCACCGACTACACCAACTGCGGGCATCCCTGCGAGTCGCACAAGGTCGCGCTGAAGGACGAGCGCGGCGTGCAGCACCCCGTCATGGCGGATGTGGGCTGCCGCAACACGGTGTTTGAAGGACGCCCGCAAGTGGCTGGCACCCACCTTCAGACTTGGCTGGACGCGGGCTTGCAGCATTTCCGCCTGGAATTCGTCCACGAGTCGCCCGAACAGGTGCGCGAAGTCATCGCTGCCCACCGCGCCTTCCTCAACGGCGAAATTGGTGGGCTGGAACTGGAAAACCGCCTGCGTGAGGTCTCCGAGCAGGGCGTGACCGAGGGCAGCCTGTTCGTTCCCGACGGCTTTGACGTGCTGCCCGCGCTGCCGATGCTCTAAGCCACTCGCCTGCCACTTGACCTTCCGGCCCCCCGTCCCCCAGACTTCTTGCCAAATCCGAAGGCAACGCTTGCCCGCTCCGGCACGACCTCCCGCAAAGTTTGGGACTGCTCGTGCCGGAGCCTTTTTTCTGGATTTCTGGAGGACCCTATGCAGATTCAAAGCCAGCCCACAGCCCAGCACGACCACACCCCCGGCTACACCGAACGGCTCGGTGTTCCCCTCGGTGGACACGTCCGCGTGCGCCTGCGAACGACCCTGCCCGTGCTGGGCGTGAGGCTCAAGGTGGTGCAGGTCGGTGAAATCGAGACGCTGCCCGCCCAGGAAGTGACCGGGCTGGCGGGCGAGGGCCGCTGGTTCGAGGCGCAGTTGCCGCTGCACGAAGCCCGCACGCGCTACGCCTGGCAACTCGACCTGTCCGGCGACCACCTCAACCTGACCCGGCTGGGGCTGCACCACTCGCGCCGGGGCTTCCGCTCCTGGTTTCAGTATCTGGCGGGCTACGCGGCCCCCGAATGGGCCTGGAAATCGGTCTTCTACCAGATTTTCCCGGACCGTTTCCGCAACGGCGACCCCGAAAACGACGTGCAGACCGGCGAATACATTTACGAAGGCCGCCCCGTCGAGCGGGTGGACTGGAACCATCCGGTAGACGCCTGGGGCGACATTCACGGGCACTACGGCGGTGACCTCGTGGGCATCACCCAGGCGTTGCCGTACCTCAAAAACTTGGGCATCACGGGGCTATGGCTCACGCCGATTTTCACCTCGCCCAGCAACCACCGCTACGACATCACCGATTACCGCGCCATCGACCCGCATCTGGGCGGCGAGGCGGCCTGGGACGAACTGGTGGCGGGCGCGGAGGCGGTTGGAATCAACATCGTGCTGGACGGCGTGTTCAACCACATGGGCAACGAGAACGCGCTGTTTCAGGCGGCCCTCGCCTCGGAGGACGCGCCTGAGCGGGCGATGTTCACCTGGCGCGAGGAGGCGGGCAAACCGCCCTACCACTCCTTTTTCGACGTGCCGACGCTGCCCAAAATCGACTATGCCAACGAGCGGGCGGTCGAGGAATTTTTCAGCGGCGAGCAGAGCGTGGTGCGTCACTGGCTGCGGCGCGGCGCGTCGGGTTGGCGGCTGGACGTGGCCCACATGCTCGGCAAGGGCGGCACCGAGGCCGACAACCTGCCCCTGCACCGCACCCTCAAAGCGGCGGCGCGACAGGAAAAGGCCGACGCTTACGTCTTCGGTGAACGTTTCTATGACCCCGAACTGGCGCTGGACGGGCAGGGCGAGGACGGCGCGATGAACTATCACGGCTTCGGGCTGCCCGTCATGCAGTGGCTGGCGGGCGCGACTTACTTCAACGAGCCGAGCAAACTGGACGGCGTGGAACTGGCCGACATCCTCTGGGACGCCTACCACGCGCTGCCGCCCCAGACGGCGCTGAACATGTTCAACCTGCTCGAATCGCACGACATCGGGCGGGCGCACTGGCGACTGGGCGGGAGCCGCACCAAGTACCGCGCCGCCCTGACCCTGCTGATGGCCTACGCGGGCGTGCCGTGCCTGTACTACGGCAGCGAAATCGGCCTCTCGCAGTCGCGGGACGGCAACATGCCCTGGTGCCGCGAGCCGATGCCCTGGGACGAGGCGCAGTGGGACAAGGAACTGTTGGAACAGGTGAAGGCGCTGGTCAAGGTTCGCCGTGAAATGCCCGTGCTGCACAGCGGGGCGCTGCGCTTTATTCATGCCGAGGCTGACGCGATTGCCTTGCTGCGCGAGGTGACGGACGCGGACGGGCACGCCGCGCAGGTGGTCGCCGTCGCCAGTCGCCGCACCGAACCTCATGCCGTCACCCTCACCCTTCCGGGAGGCGAGTGGCAAGACGCCCTGAGCGGCGAAACGCTGGCGGGCGGCGAGGTCACGCTGGACGCGGCAGGCGGACGACTGCTGCTGAGAACGCGCTAGACTTGCCCCAAATGGCACAAGCAGACAGGATGGCGCTTTATCGGCAGTGGGTCGAGCTTCTGGGCTGGCTGGAGGCCGAGGCCCAGGTGCGCGGGCTGAACATCGACAAGGTCGCGGATTTTCCCGACTACATCTACCGCATGGAGCGGCCCTACGACCTGCCCACCACCATCATGAGCGTGAGCATCAGCCAGGGAGGGCAAGCCCTGCTGGTGGCGGCGGTCAGTCCCCGCCATGTGGACCTCGGCGGCGTCAGCCTGCGCCTGATGGGAGGCAGCAAGCACTGGCACCTCCACGCGGGCGAACATGGCCTGCTTGAAGGCAAGCGCCCCTTCACCCGTGAGCGTCTCGGCGTGCTGCTGGACGGCATGATGCAGGGCAAGGGCACACTGGCGGTCTGAGGAAGAGGGGAGAGGGTGGAGAGCGAAGGGTTTTATTCCCTCAACTCTCCACCCTCCACCCTTTACATGCCTTCCACTTCTTCCCGCGTGGGCGCGTAGGCTCCGGCGTGGGCACAGGTCACGGCAGCCGTCCGCAGGCCAAACTTCAGGTGCTCTGTCCAGAGGGCTTCCGGGTGCTCGGCAGCGCTGACCAGCAGCCCGGCGCACAGGGCGTCACCCGCGCCGACCGTGTCCACCACAGTTACGGGCACACTGGGCAGACTGACCTGTCCGGCGCTGTGGTAGAGGGTCGCGCCGTCGCCGCCCCGCGTGACCACGATGGGGCAGCGGGGGTTCAGCCCGCGCAGTTCCTGCATGGCCCGTTCCTCGGTGGCCCCCGGAAAGAAGAAGGCCAAGTCTTCGTCGCTGAACTTCATCAGGTCGGCGCGGCGAGCGACGGCAGCGAAGACCCCCGGATAGTCGGGGTGACGGTGGGCGATGCGGGCGTTGGGGTCGAAACTGACCTTGACCCCCGCCGCCCGTGCCGATTCGATGACGCCGAGCAGCGTGTCCGCCAGCGGCCAGCGGGCCAGACTGATGCCGCCCACATGCAGCCAACGGGCCGCGCCCAGCCAGCCTCCCGGCAGCAGGGTGGGGTCGAAGTGCAGGTCGGCGCTGTTTTCGCCCAGAAAGCGGTACTGCGGCGGCTGGGTGCTGTAGACCACTGCCATCAGCGTGGGCGCGGGCACCGCCTGCATGAACCGGGGGTCCAGTCCCGCTTCCAGCGACTCGCGGCGCAGGTCGTCCCCGAAATTGTCCTGCCCCACCGCTCCGGCAAAGGCGCTGGGCATCCCCAGCCGCGCACAGGCCCGCGCCACGTTCCACCCCGCGCCGCCGGGGTGCGCCTGCCAGGTGCGGCCCCCGGCGGTCACGAGGTCGGTCAGGGCTTCGCCTGCGCTCACAATCAGCGGAAGGGGGGTCATGGCCCCAGGATACGGGCGGCTCCGGCACGAACATAGACCCCCGGGGCATAGCGGCGGTTCAGTTCCCGGCTGCCGCCTGCAACGCTTCCAGCAATTCGGCGGGGCTGCCCAACACGTACTCCTCGGCGTTCAGCCCAGGCGAGCCGCCCGCCCGCAGCAGCACGCAGGCCACGCCCGCTGCCTTGGCCGCCCGCGCATCGAAAATGGTGTCGCCCACGAACAGCGCCTGCTCTGGCTGCACCGCCGCCTTCTTCAGCGCCACTTGCAGCACGTCGGGGTGCGGCTTGGTCTGCTCGACTTCGTCCGAGCGCACCCGCAGCGGCACGAGGTCGGCCACGCCGATGTGCTCCAGCAATTGCTCCACGATTTCGTCTTCGCCGCTTGAGGCCAGCACCACCGTCAGGCCCGCGTCCTGTGCCCATTCCAGCAGCTCGCGCACCCGCTCGAAGCCGTGCAGGTCGGGAATCTGCGGCTCGAATTGGTCCTGCCAGCCCTGAACGAGTGCCTTGCCCAGGTCACTCTCGGCGTCCTCGCCCGTCAGTTTGGGCACCAGCAGGTCGCCGCCCATGCCGATAAGGGCGCGGACTTCGCTTTCCTCGCGCCCTATGCCCTGGTCGGCCAGGGCCTGCACCCAGGCGCGGGCGTGGGCGTCGTTGGAGTCCACCAGCGTGCCGTCGAGATCGAGCAGCAGCGCCCGGAGGTCGGGGATGGTGGGCAGGATAGGGTTCGCAGGGGAAAGACGCATACCGGGTCACGTTACGCCCCTTGCGACGCTCCTCGGCTTCGGAAAACCTTGAACGAATGCGCCCCCAGCGGCGTGGCGGCACACACTGGGGGAATGTCAGAGACTCCTTTGGTCATCGTTACGGGCGCGGCGCGTGGCATCGGGCGGGCCATCGCCGAACTGTACGCCGAGCGCGGTCATCCGGTCCTGAGCGTGGACGTGAAGTTGCCGCCTGTCCTGAAGGGCCAGCGCCGCCTCAAGGCCGACATCGCCACGCCCGCCGGACGTACCCGCATTGTCGGGGTCGCCCGCGCACACGGCAGCGTCGGCGTGCTGGTCAACAACGCCGCCTATCAGGACGCGCACGGCAGCGTGTTGGAAGTCAGCGAGCGTGGCTGGGCCAGAACGCTGAATGTCAACCTGACTGCGCCGCTGCTGCTCACCCGTGCCCTGGTGGACCTGATGCCTGCCGGAAGCGCGGTGGTCAACGTCGCCAGCGTGCAGGGTCTGTTTGCCGAGCAGAACAATGCCGCCTACAACGCCTCCAAGGGCGGGCTGGTCAACCTGACCCGCGCCATGTGCCTCGACCTCGCGCCGCTTGGCCTGCGGGTCAATGCCGTCGCCCCCGGCGCGATTGCCACCGAAGCCGTCTTGCAAGCCATAGAGGACAGCGCCGACCCGCAGCAGACCCGGCGCGACTACGAAGACCTGCACGCCCTGCGCCGCCTGGGAACCCCCCGCGAAGTCGCCCAGCTCGTCTACTTTCTGGGCAGCGCCGAGGCCAGCTTCCTGACCGGGGCCATCGTGCCGGTGGACGGCGGCATGACCGCCAGTTTCATGATGGCGGGGCGGCCTGTTTGATGATGGAAGCGGCGTGACAGCAGAAGCAGGCGGCCCTGGACTTTGCCGGGGCCGCCTGCTTTTTTCCCAACCTTACTCGGCCTGACGCTGCACGCCCACTTCGTCGCGCACGGCCTGCGAACGGGGCCAGCTCAGCAGCGCGATGATGAGGGTAAAGGCAATCATGCTCAGCACCGGAATGGTCAGGATGGTGTTGAGCGGCGAATTGTCGCCCCAGACAGGCCAGGGGGTGTTGCATGCCGCCGATGCGTTGACGGTGCAGGCCTTGATGGTCGGCACGACGCCCCAGGTTTCCAGATTCTGAAATAGTGCGATTCCGAAGCCTAGAGCAGCCAGCGGAATCACGTAGCGCCGAATCCGGTAGTCGCTCCAGAAGGCCGCCAGCCCCAGCACCAAAGCCAGCGGATACATGAAGATGCGCTGATACCAGCAAAGGGGGCAGGGATTGAACTGCTTGACCTCGCTGAAGTACAGGCTGCCGATGGTGGACACCAGGGCCACCAGCCACGCCAGATACAGCCGGGTATCGCGGCTCATAGGCTTACTGCTTGAGGGCTTCGTCGATGGCAGCCGAGATGTCCTTGACGTAGTCGCCCTGGACATTCACACGCTTGCCGTCAACGAAAACGGTAGGGGTGCCCGTGACTCCGGCGTTGACCGCTTCCTGCTTGTCGGCTTCGACCTGTGCCGCCGTCTCGTCGTTGTCGAGGCAGGTGGCGAACTTGGCCTGGTCGATGTCGAGGCTGCCCGCCAGGTCTTTCAGGCGCGACTTGGTGAAGAAGACTTCGGTTTCCGGCCCCTGGGCGCGGAACAGGATTTCCTTGTAGGTGTTGAAAGCGTCGTTCTTGCCCTGAACATAGACGCAGCGGGCGGCCTGCGCCGCGTACTTGCTGTCGTCTTCGGGAAGCTTGACCACTTCGGTGGAGATAAAGGGGTAGACCAGCGAGTACATCTTGACCTTGCCCGTGCCGACGTACTTGTTGCGCAGTTCGGGAGCGGCGTTTTCCTCGAAGCTCTTGCACGCGGGGCACTTGAAGTCTTCGACGACCACCACGTTCACGGGCGCGTCGGCTTGGCCCGCGTAGGGCAGGTTGGCGTAGGTGAAGGTCTGCGCGTCGCCCACCGTGGCTGCGCTCTTGCCCCGCACGGCGAACAGGGCCAGGGCGATAAGGGCCGCGGCAATCAGGGTGCCGATAATCAGCACGCTGCGGTTCTGGTTGTTTCCGGAGAGTCGAGTCATTCTGCCCCGCAGTCTAACGTCTGTTGCGGCTGCGCTGATGCCAAAGTGCTGAGAACCATGACGGGGGGAACGTTCAAAACACCACCGTCTTGTTGCCGTGCACTAGCACTCGGTCTTCGGCGTGGGCCTTGACGGCGCGGGCCAGCACCTGCCGCTCCACGTCGCGGCCCAGACGCATCAGCGTTTCGGGCGTTTCGCGGTGGGTGACGTGCAGCACGTCCTGCGCGATGATCGGCCCGGCGTCGAGTTCCTCGGTGACATAGTGACTGGTCGCCCCAATCAGCTTGACGCCCCGGTTGAAGGCCGCCCGGTAGGGGTTGGCCCCCACGAAAGCGGGCAAGAAGCTGTGGTGAATGTTGATGACAGGCCGCCCGAATTCGCGCAGGAAATCGCCGCTGAGCACCTGCATGTAGCGCGCCAGCACCGCGAAGTCCGCGCCCGCCTCGCGCATCAGCCGCAGTTGCTCGGCCTCGGCTTCGGGCTTGTTGTCCTTGCTGACGGCAATGACGTGAAAGGGAATCCCGAACATCTCGGCGTCGCGGCGCAGGTCTTCGTGGTTGGACAGAATCAGCGGAATCTCGACATTCAGTTCGCCCCGGCGCTTGCGCCACAGCAGGTCCAGAAAGCAGTGGTCGTAGCGGCTGACCAGCACGACCATTTTCTTGGGCTGGCTCGATAGGTTCAGTTGCCAGTCCATGCTCAGCGGCTCGGCTACCACCTGGGTAAAGGCCCGCGTGAAGGCGTCCCGCGTGTGGTCAAGGCCCGGCAGGTAAAACTCCATCCGCATGAAAAACGTGCCGCCCGACGGGTCGGTGCTGTGCTGGTCGCTGTGGATGATGTTGGCCCCGTGATTGCGCAGAAACTGCGACACGGCGGCGACGATGCCGGGCTGGTCGGCGCAGGTGATGGTCAGGGTGGCCGAGGTGGGCGCAGTGCTGGAAGCGGGGACAGGGTCGGAAGCAGACGAGGTCATCGGCGGCCAGAATAACCGAACGCCCCCGCCCGGCAGCACGTTTTTGTTGGGGACGGCGGGCCAGCGGCTTAGACTGCCCGCCATGACTTCCCTGCTCGCGTATGACCCCGCCAAGCACGCCGAACTTCTCGCGCACTACTGCCTGTATGCCCAGCCCGGCGAGCGGCTGCTGGTGGCGGGCAGCACGTCGGCCCTGCCCCTGCTGAGCGAACTGCACCGCGCCCTGCTGCGGGCCGGAGCGCGTCCGGTGCTGCGCCTGAACTACCCCGGACAGGATGAAGATGTGGCGACCCTGGCCCCTGACAGCGTGCTGGACGCCCTGCACCCCGCCGAACTGGACGACATGCGCCAGATGGACGGCTCGCTGCGGGTGATGGCCCCCGAAGCCTCCGCACAGACCCCCGACGCGTCCCGCATGGCCCGGCTGCTGGCTTCCCGCGCCGAACTCGCCAATCTGCGGGCAAGCAAGAAGTGGGCGCTGACCCTTTACCCGACCCCCCACGCGGCGGCGCAGGCGGGAATGGGGCAGGCCGAATTTGAAGATTTCGTGATGCGGGCCATGTTCCTTGACCGCGCCGACCCGGTGGCGGCCTGGGGTGAGGTGCGCGAGATGCAGGCCCGCCTGATCGAGCGGCTGTCGCGGGCCGACGTGGTGAGGATTGAGGCCCCCGGCACCGACCTGACCCTACGCGTGGGTGGGCGTACCTGGGCCAACAGCGACGGCAAGCGCAACATGCCCAGCGGCGAAGTCTTCACCGGGCCGCTGGAGGACAGTGCCGAGGGCGTCGTCACCTTTACCGTCCCAGCCGCCTACCAGGGCCGCATGGTGCGCGGGGCGCGGCTGGTCTTCCGGGCGGGGCAGGTGGTCGAAGCCAGCGCCGAGGAAGGCGAGGACGTGCTGCTTTCTGCCCTGGACACCGACCCCGGCGCACGTTTCCTGGGCGAACTGGGCATCGGCACCAATTTCGGTATTCAGCGGCCCAGCGGCAACATCCTGTTCGACGAAAAAATCGGCGGCACGGTTCACCTCGCCATCGGCAAGAGCTACCCCGAAACGGGCGGGCTGAACAAGAGTGCGGTGCACTGGGACCTGATTACCGATCTGCGGCCCAGCGCGGGCAAGGGGGGCGGGCGCATCTGGCTGGACGGCGAACTGTGGCAGGAAAACGGGCAGTTTATCGGCTAAAGGTGGTTATCCTGACCTCATGACCCGCCCTGATGCCGACCGCGCAGGCCACACCCAGACGCTGGAGCGCACCGAAACGAAAAAGCCGAGGCTCTGGCGGGTGCTGCTGCTCAACGACGACTACACGCCGATGGATTTTGTGGTGATGGTGCTGGAGCGCTATTTCCGCAAAACCGAGCAGGAAGCCGAGTTGATCATGCTGGCGGTTCACCACAAGGGGCAGGGGGTGGCGGGCGTGTACACCCGCGACATTGCCGAGACGAAGGTGGCGAAGGTGACGGCGCACGCGCGGCAGGAGGGGCATCCCTTGCGGGTGGTGGCAGAGCCGGAAGAGCCGTGAGCTTTGGGCTATGAACCGTGAGGGTAAGGCACTTGCATCTTTCGGCTGACCTGCCGCGCCTGTCTCTGCCCTAGCCTGACAGCATGTCTGAAGCTCTTCCGCCTGAAACGGCTTCACCGCAGGCCACCTTGCCACTGCCCGCCGCTGCGCTGATTGGGGCCGCCGTGGGGCTGGTTACTTCGCTTTACTTTGAACCGGGCTGGGAAAAGGTGTGGCCTCTGGGGTTGCTGGGGCTGTTGCCGCTGGCGTGGACGGCGGGCCTGGGCGCGGTGTTTTTGCCGACCAGCAGACAACGCTGGGGCGCACTGGCACTCGGCGCGGGCCTGGGCGTATTCGGGCTGTTGCAAGCGGACCTGGTGGTGCCGGAGGGGTCTTCTTTCCGCTATCTCAACGGCGGCGGCTGGGGCCTCATCGCGGCGCTGGGACTCGCTGGGTTGCTGCTGCTGTCGGGCTGGGAAGGCGGCAAGCGGCTGAGCGTGCGGGCCATTGCGCCTTTCGCCGTGTCGTCGTTTATCACCTTTGTGCTGGCGGCGCTGCTGGGCGGATTGTTTTACGGGCTGCTGGCGCTGGCGTGTGGGCTGCTGCAAGCGATTGGGATAACGCAGCCCGCCAAACTCATCCTGAACAACGTGCATGTGTTTTTGCCGTTGCTGCTGGGGGCTTCGGCGTTTTTCGTGACCGCGATTCGGGCGCAACCCTGGGGCCTGAACCTCACTCGCACGCTGGCGAACGTGCTGGGCTTTTTGCTGCCTGTGGCGTCGGGAATCGTGCTGCTGTTCGCCGCCGCGTTGCCCTTTGCCGCCCTGCAAAACACCGAAAAGCTGTACCAGGGCTTTCTGAGTTCGCCGCTGTACCTCACGCTGACGCTGGCGTTCGGGGCGCTGACGCTGGTGGCGTTTGCGGCCAAGCCCGTGCATTTGCCCCGCGCTGCACAGCAATTTTCGCGCTGGGCAGCCTACCTGCTGCCGCTCTACCCTGGGCTGGCGCTGTACGGCCTGAGCGTTCGCATCGGGCAATATGGCCTGACCGAAAGCCGCCTGCTGGGGCTGATTGGGGCCGTCTGGCTGCTGCTTTCGGCGCTAGCACTGGCCTTCACGCGCCTGAAGCCTGCCTTCGCGGGCCTCTCACGGGTGACGGTGGGCAGCCTCGCGGGACTGGCGGCGCTTTCGCTGCTATTCAGCGTCCCAGGTTTGCGTCCGATGGAATGGTCGGCCCGTTCGCAGGCGGCGCGGCTGACACGAAGCGACCTGACGACGTTGCAATCGGCAGAAATCGTAGAGCAGCTGGCCTACGACAGCGGCAGCCTGGGCAAGAGCCTGCTGGCCCGCCTCCCCGACAGCCAACTTTCGGAAACGGCCCGCAACCAGCGCAGGCGCAGCGGAGAGATGACCTTTCAGCAGTTCAGGGCAGCGCATTTTGGAGGCCGCGCTTATGTCGCAGAAACATGGAGACTTTCGGAGGGCAGTTTGCCGCTGTCCGCCGCCCAGAAAACCGAGCTGAAGCGCCTGACGACGGGCAAAATCAGCTTCGGCAATCCCATCTATCACGCCCATGTGATGCCGCTTTCCTCTGGTACGCGGGCGCTGGTCTACGGGTTCAGTTGGTATGAAGGGATTTGGGCCGACTTTGACGCAGCGGGCAAACTGGTGGGTTCAGGCACGTTTGCCTCACTGGAAAGGCCGTATCAGACGCAGAGCATCAACTGGCAACAAAACCCGTTTAACGCTTCTACACGCAGCGAAATCCTCAGCGTGCCTGTGGTGAAAGCGGGCGGGGCGACATTGATTTTGCGAGAGGGGAAATAAAAATCGGGGGGCTGGTCACTTCCCCCTTTTGACTCTGGATGCTTTACACCGCCACGTCTTCTTCCAGTTCCATGCGGCTTTCGCTCAGGGGCCGGGGTTTGTGGC
>NZ_JAUNHK010000215.1 GCF_030523985.1 Deinococcus sp. | reverse complement strand
CAGGTCGTGTAATCTTCATCACATGAACGTCATCGGCAAGGTCACGGTGCTGCCGCAGCTTCCTGCACCCCTGGCACGGCTCTCGGAACTCGCGTACAACCTGTACTGGTCGTGGACGCCCCATGCCCAGGCGCTGTACCAGGAACTGTCGCCCGAACTTTGGGAGCGCTTCCAGCACAACCCCGTGCGGCTGCTGCTGGAAGTGTCGCAGGACAAGCTGGACGCCGCCGCTGGGGACGCCGATTATCTGGCCCGCTACGGGCAGGTCATGGCCGACTTCGACGCTTACATGGACAAAAAAGACACCTGGGCGGTCAGCAACGCCGCGCAGATGAAGCCCGTCGCCTACTTCAGCATGGAGTACGCCTACCACGAGTCGCTGCCCATCTATTCGGGCGGTCTGGGCGTGCTGGCGGGCGACCACTGCAAGAGCGCGTCCGACCTGAACATTCCCTTCACGGCAGTCGGGATGCTCTTTCACCAGGGCTACTTCCGCCAACTGTTCGACAAGGACGGCTGGCAAAACGAAGCCTACGACGAACTCGACCTGACCACCCTGCCCATCAAACCCGCGCTGAACGAGGCGGGCGAAGAGGTGCGGGTGAGTGTGCGAATTGCCGGGCGCGAGATTGCCGTCAAGGTGTGGACGCTGCAAGTCGGACGTATTCGGGTGCTGCTGCTGGACACCAAACTGCCCGAAAACAGCGAGGACGACCAGAAGCTGACCGCACGGCTCTACGGCGGCAATCAGGAACTCCGTATTCAGCAGTACGTGCTGCTGGGCGTGGCGGGCATTCGGGCGCTGCGGGCGCTGAACGTCCCCGCCGAGGTCTACCACATGAACGAGGGCCACGCCGCGCTGATGGCGCTGGAACGGATGCGCGAGTACGTGGCGGGCGGCCTGGACTTCCGCACCGCCGCCGAGACCGCCGCCAGCAGCACCCTCTTCACCACCCACACTCCCGTCGCGGCGGGCAACGACGCTTTCACCTACGAACTGATGGACAAGTACATCGGCGAGTGGCCTGGGCTGCTGCACGCGGGGCGCGACGAGTTGTACGGGCTGGCCCGCCACGACCAGAACTGGGACGGTCACATGGTTCCCGCCTTCTCCATGACCGTCTTCGCGCTGAACATGAGCCGCGCCGCCAACGGCGTGTCCGAGCTGCACGGCGAAGTCAGTCGGGGTATGTGGAGCTTCCTCTACCCCGGCGCGGAGGAAAACGAAGTGCCGATTGGACATGTGACCAACGGGGCGCACAACCTGACCTTCACCAGCCAGAAGATGCGCGACCTGCTCTCCACCGTGCTGCCCGCCGATTGGACGGAGCGCCTGGAAGACGAAGCGATGTGGCAGGCGGTGGAGCAGCTCAGCGACGCGCAACTCAGCGACGTGCAGCGCGAGATGAAGCGCGAGATGATTGCTTTCGTGCGCGGGCGCGTGCGTGAGCAGTTACAGCGCAACGGGGCCAGCGCCGCCGACCTCGCCGCCACAGACAAATTGCTGGACGAAAACACCCTCACCATCGGCTTTGCCCGTCGCTTTGCCACCTACAAGCGGGCCACGCTGCTGC
>NZ_JAUNHK010000214.1 GCF_030523985.1 Deinococcus sp. | reverse complement strand
TGTCCTGCCCGACGTGGAGAGCGTCCGCCTGATGCCCGACGGCGAACACGCGCTGCTGCGAGATGGAGCGGGGGAACTGCGGCTGCTGACGCTTCGCTAGGGCGGAGAGCAGAGGGCGGATGGCAGAGAGCAGATGGCCGATAGCTCAAGGCGCTTGAGCCAAGGCTTAAGCTAGCCATCAGCCATCAGCCATTCGCTATCAGCCTCCTGCCCCCAACCCCTCCCAGTACGCCCGCAAATCCGGCGCGAGCGGCACCTCGGCCACCACCTGCGCTCCCTCCCAGGGAAAGGCGATGCGGGCGGCGTGGAGCGCCTGACGCGGCAGCCCCAGCCGGGCGGTCAGTTCGGGCGTCTGGCCCGTTTCCATGAACTCCAGAAAGGCCGAGGGGTCGCGCCCGTAAATCTTGTCGCCCACCATCGGCAGGCCCAGGTGCCAGAGGTGCGCCCGAATCTGGTGCAGTCGTCCCGAGCGCGGGTAACATTCGATCAGCGCGTGGCCCGCCCGCCGCTCGACCACCCGGAAATCGGTGACGGCGGGCCGCCCATCGGGAATCACCGCTTGCCGAATCTGGATTTTGTTGGCCCCGCCCAAGCCCAGGTCGCCCAGCGGCGCGTCCAGTGTTTTGCGCTCCCAGTCGGGCGTGCCGTGCACGATGGCGAGGTACGTTTTGCCGACCAGATGCGTCTTGAACAGGGTGAAAAACCTGCGGGCGGCGTCGCTGTCGCGGGTCAGAACTTGCGCCCCGCTCGTTTCACGGTCGAGGCGGTGCGGGGGGGCGAGGTAGACTTCGCCCGTTTCGCGCTGCATGAAGGTCAGCACGTCCGGCACGTCCACCCGCGCCCGCACCGGATGGGTCAGCCACAGCGCAGGCTTGTGCACCACATAAAAATCGGGATGCTCGGTCACGATGCGCGGTTTTTCGGTGGGCGGCAGCAACGGGGCGCGGGAGGTCGGTTCGGCGGTCATATTTCCCACACGCTCCGGTAGTCGCGCCCTTTGAGCCGCCCGGCGAGGTCTACGCCGCGCTCCACCGTTCGTGCCAGCCGTTCCCTCAGCCATTCTCCCGGCACTTCCGGCGCGTCCCAGTGCTCCGAAGTCGCGTAGACGAAATGGGGATTGACCACGCATTTGAAATCGGTCATCAGCCCGAAGGCAAAGGCCCCGTGGCTCAAATACCCCTCGCGCAGCCCGCCCGAAATCAGAAAGGTGACGGGCTTGTCGAACCACGCGCCGTGCAAGCCACGCCCTTCGTCAGAACTTCCGGTCAGTTCGACCAACGCCTTCGTGCCCGACCCCAGCCCCCAGTTGTATACAGGCGCGGCGAGGAAAATCCCGTCGGCCCCGGCAATCGCGTCGTAGTACGTCTGAGCGTTGGGGTGCTCGTAGCAGCCGCCCGTTCCCTGCACGTTGTCGAACGGGCCAAGCGGTGTCTGGCGCAGGTCGAGGTGGGTGACGCGGTGTCCGGCCTCCTGCAATTGCCGGGCCGCCAGGGTCGCCAGCCACGCCGAGCGGCTTTCGGGGTCAAGGCTGGTCGAAAGAACGGTGAGCGAAAGCATGAGGGCGAGTGTAGAGGGTGAG
>NZ_JAUNHK010000081.1:6085-12213 GCF_030523985.1 Deinococcus sp. | reverse complement strand
TGGTGGCGCGTGCCGTTCAACACCGTGCGCGGCGTTTCGCGCAAGCTGAACAACTTCGAGTCGCCTGTGCTGAAGGTCAACGACGCAGCGGGCACACCCATCGAGGTCGGCACTATCGTGGTGTGGCATGTGACCCAGCCTGCCAAAGCCCTGCTTCAGATCGAGGATTACCACGCGTTCGTGCGAATTCAGGCCGAGAGCGCTATCCGGCAACTGGCGGCCTACCACCCCTACGACGTGCCGCAGGCCCGGATGACCCAGCAGGTGCAGGCGACCACCCTCACCCCCGAAGAAATCGAGCGGCAGCGCCGTCTGGGCATCAGTCTGCGGGGCGACCCCGAACTGATTGCGCGGGAACTGCGGCTGGAACTTGAGCAGCGGCTGACGCAGGTGGGCGTCCACATTGACGACGCCCGGATTTCTCACCTCGCCTACGCGCCGGAAATCGCCTCGGCCATGCTTCAGCGCCAGCAGTCGCAGGCCATTCTGGACGCCCGCAGCATCATCGTGGAGGGGGCCGTGCAACTGACCAAATCGGCCATCGCGCAGCTTCAGCAGCCCGGCCAGGGAGAGCATCAGGGCGTGGTCATCCGCATGGACGACTCGTCCCGCGCCGAACTCGCCGCCAACCTGATGGTGGTGCTGACCTCCGACCGACACGTCAATCCGGTCATGGACCTCAGCCACAGTAAAGGCAAGCACTGACGCCCGTACAGACCTGACCCCAACCCAAAAACAACAAAAAAGGCCCCGCACTGGGGCCAATTTCATTGGATTAGATTTACTTCTTGCTGATCTTGACGCCCTGCGAACGCAGCAGGCGGCGGGCCGTGTCGGTGGGCTGGGCGCCCTGGGCGATCCAGTGGTTGGCGCGCTCCACGTCCACCTTCAGGTAGTTCTCGGTGGTCTTGCGGGGGTCATAGTGACCGAGGTTCTCGATGTAGCCACCATCGCGGGGGCGGCGGGCGTCGGCGACGACGATGCGGTAGTGGGGGTTGTGGGCCGAGCCGAAACGGGACAGACGAATTTTAACCATGTGCAGTAGACCTCAGGGGGTTGGATTTCGAGGGTATTGGCTCCGGGTAGGGCCGGAAGCACATGCGCCCGTCAGCAGCCAACCGAAAGCGCACCGAAAAAGAGTATCAGAAGGCCGGGAGAGGAAGCAAGAGGCGGCTCAGCCTTCGCGCCTGAACGCCACCTTGCCGTCCACCACCGTCAGCAGCGGAAAGCCGCGCAGCTTTTGCCCTTGCCAGGGCGTGAATTTGGCCTTGCTCTTGAACTCGGCGGGGTTGACTTCACGCTCGGTGTCGAGGTCGAGCACCACCAGGTCGGCGGGTGCGCCTTCGTCCAGCGTCGGCACAGGCCAGCCCATCACGCGGGCGGGGCCAGCGGTCATCAGGTCCACCAGTTTCTCCAGCCCCAGCTGGTCACCGAAGCGCGTCCACATCACCGGAAACGCCACTTCGATGTAGGCGATGCCGAAGGGCGCGTCCAGCAAATCCCGCTCCTTCTCGGCCTTGGTGTGCGGCGCGTGGTCGGTGCTGATGCAGTCCACCGAGCCGTCCAGCAGCCCTTGCAGGAGGTGGTCGGCGTCGGCCTGGGTGCGCAGCGGCGGCGCGACCTTGTAGATCGCGTCGAACTCGCGCAGCTTTTCGTCGGTGAGGTCAAGGTGGTGCGGGCAGACTTCACAGGTGACGGGCAGACCGCGCCCCTTCGCCTCGCGCACAATGTCCAGGCCGCGTGCAGTGGAGAGGTGCTGGACGTGCAGGCGTGCTCCCGTCTGGGCGACCAGTTCCATATCGCGGGCGATGCGGGCGGCTTCGGCGGCGGCGGGGTTACCGGGCAGGCCCAGCGCTTCGGAAACGGGGCCTTCGTTCATCACCCCGTCGGCCCGCAGCGTGGCGTCCTCGGCGTGAACCGAAATCACCATGCCCAGGCTCTTGGCGTATTCCAGCCCCAGCCGCAGCACCCGCGCATTTTCGTTGGTGCGTCCGTCGTCGGTGAACATGACCGCGCCCGCTTCTTTGAGGTAGGTCAGTTCGGCGAGCGCTTCGCCTTTTTGCCCTTTGGTCAGTGCCGCCGAGGGCTTCAGGCGGGCCAGTCCCAGTCCGTTCGCCTTCTCAATCAGGGCACGCACGATGGCCGGGTCATCAATCACGGGCGAAGTGTTGGGCATGCAGACCACCGTGCCGTAGCCGCCCGCCGCCGCCGCCGCGAGGCCACTTTGCAGGTCTTCTTTCTCGGTCTGCCCAGGCTCGCGCAGGTGGGCGTGGATTTCGAGGAAGGCGGGCGCAACCGTGCCGCCTTTGCCGTCCAGCACGTCACCTTCTACGGGCAGGTTCCAGCCTTTGATTTTGCCGTCTTGGATGGTCACCGATTCGGTTTTCTCCGAGCCGATACGCTTGATGTTGGTGATGGTCAGGGTCATAGAAACTCCTTAGGCTTCGAGCTTTGAGCCATGAGCTATGAGGAAAAGCAACAAAGATTACTGGTCTTTCGGCAGGTCGCTCACCTTGACGCGCCATGTCCCTTCCGGTGTACTCACAATTGCAATGGAATCGTTGAAAAGAGCACTGACTCGGTAATTCTGGTCTGAGGTATAAGTCACCGTGCAGCGGCGCAGCTTGAGAAACTTGCTGGTCTTTTTCATGTTGAACATGGGATGCGTGCAGGGCGTAGGCGCAATGCTGTGGCCTGACTCGGTGTAGACGTTACTGGCGGCAATCGCCACGATGCGGACATAGTCCAGCGCCTCGGCTTCGGCAGATTCGGCGGTGCCTTCACGCTTGCAGCCCGTGAGGAGCAGCAGCAAACCCAGCGCGAAGGCCGCCCGGCGCATTACTCCCGCCCCACCAGCAGGTGATACAGCACGCTCATCCGCACGGCCTGACCGTTTTCCACCTGCTTCAGAATGCGGCTGCGCGGGCCGTCTGCTGCCTCGCTGCTGATTTCGAGGTCGCGGTTCATGGGGCCGGGGTGCAGCACGATGGCGCCGCTCTCGGCATTCTGCAAGAGCTTTTCGTTGACCTGATAGGTGTCGGCGTACTCCTGCATACTCGCCAGATAACCGCCATTCATACGCTCCTGCTGGAGTCGCAGCGCCATGACCGCGTGTGCGCCGCGCACGGCTTCGCGGGGATCGGTGGTAAGTCGAACGCCTGGCAGCGCAGCGAGGTCGGCAGGAAGCAGGGTGGCGGGGCCGCACAGGACGACCTGGGCACCTAGTTTAGGCAGCAGTTCGGCGTTGGAACGGGCCACGCGGGAGTGGCGAATATCCCCGATGATGGCGACTTTTTTGCCTTCCAGCGAACCGTATTCCTGGCGGATGGTGTAGGCGTCCAGCAGCGCCTGGGTGGGGTGCGCCCGCCGCCCGTCGCCCGCGTTGATGACGGGTTTGCCGCTGTATTTGGCGACCAGGTGCGCCGCGCCGCTGGCCTGATGCCGCACGATGTAGGCGTCCACCTTGTAGGCGGTCAGCACTTCCAGCGTGTCGCGTAAGGACTCGCCCTTGCTCACGCTGCTGCTGCCCGCTGCGAAAGTCAGCACGTCGGCGCTCATGCGGCGGGCGGCGAGTTCAAAGGAGGTGCGGGTACGCGTCGAGTTCTCGAAAAAAGCGTTGCAGACGGTCAGCCCTTGCAGCGCGGGCACCTTCTTGACGGGCCTGTCCAGCACTTGCAGCATGGTGTCGGCGTTGTCGAGCAGGGCGGTCAGGCGCTCCGGCGTCCAGCCCTGAAAGTCGAGCAGGTGGCGGGGACGGGGGCTGGTCATTGCAAGTCCTCCAGTTCGTACAGTTCCACGATGTCCACGCCGTCGGTTTCCTGCAACTTGACCTTGACGACTTCGTGCTTGGAGGTCGGCAGGTTCTTGCCCACGTAGTCGGCCCGAATGGGCAGTTCGCGGTGGCCCCGGTCCACCAGCACCGCCAGTTGAATTCCTTCCGGGCGGCCCAGGTCAATCAGGGCGTCAAGTGCCGAGCGCACGGTGCGGCCCGTGTACAGCACGTCGTCCACCAGAATCACGCGGCGGTCACGCAGGTCGAACGGCACCTGGGTCTCGCGGATGATGGGCTGCTGCGCCACTTCGGAAAGGTCGTCGCGGTAAAGGGTGATGTCGAGCATCCCACACGGCACTTCGACGCCCTCCAGTTCGGACAGTTTGCTTGCCAGGCGCTCTGCCAGCGGAATTCCCCGCGTGTGAATGCCGATGATGGCGAGGTGCTCGGCTCCCTTGTTGCGCTCCACGATTTCATGGGCAATGCGGGTCAGGGCGCGGCGAATCTCGTCAGCCGTCAGGATGGTGGCTTTGGGCGTGCTCACAGGCCGCCTCCAGTCACGAAAAAAATGCCGCTCAGCACAGGCTGATGGCTACGAACGGTCTTTAACATAGTTGCTCCTTCTCCTGCCTCACGGGGCGGGCATCGTCTCACGGGACGACGGAGAGAAAGGCGGGGGCACGGTGCCCAGGCCGGGAGGAAGAATAGCAGGCAGCGGCAGGCCGAAAAACAGGGCCAGCGTTCGGGCTGTGTGGACGCTGGCCCCCTCCACCTCTCAGCCCCCAGACGCCCCGACCAGATGCGGACTCTGCGCCAGTTCGGCCCGGATGACCTGCCGGGTGACTGGGTCAACGTCCAGCAGCGAATAAGCGGTGTTGAGGTGCATATAACGCCGCGACTGAAACTCGGTCTGGTAGTCCAGCCCCAGCAGCCGCGTCAACAGCGCACTGATGGCGATGCCGTGCGACACCAGCACCAGGGTTTCCCCGGCGGCGGGCCAGTGCCCCTGCAAGTGCGCTTCGGTGCGGGTCATCACGTCGCGCACCGTTTCGCCCCGCGGCGGGCGCACGTCGGGGTCGCCGCTCCAGAACCGGGGGTGAATGGGATCGCGCTCGGCCAGGTCGTCGTACAGATGCCCCTCCCAGTCGCCCAGAAAAATCTCGCGCAGGGCGGGAAAGGTGGCGAGGGTGCCCCCCACTTCGGCCTGAAGTGCCTGAGCGGTGGCCTGGGCGCGGGTCAGGTCGCTGGCGTGAATGGTCGGGGACTGCACGCCCAGTTCGCGCAGATGTTGCCCCAACCGCCGGGCTTGCCGCTGCCCTTCCCCGTTGAGCGGAATGTCGATGTGGCCCTGAACGCGGCGGGACTTGTTGTGGTCGGTCTCTCCGTGGCGCACCAGAATCAGGCGGGCCGCCCCAGCGTCTCCAGTGCTCACAGGTGCCCCGCGTCGAACTGCTTCTGGCGTTCGCGGAAGGCGGCTTTCTGGGCGTCGGTGGTCTGGTCGTGGCAGTGCGGGCAACTCACGCCTTCTTCAAACAGGTCGCTCTGGCGCTCCTCGGCGGTCACGGGCCAGCCGCACGAATGGCACATCACCTTGTCGCCTTCGCGCAGGCCGTGGCCCACCGTCACGCGTCCGTCGAAGACGAAGCATTCGCCGTCCCAGCGGCTTTCCTGCTCGGGGACGTCTTCCAGATATTTCAGGATGCCTCCCTTGAGGTGATACACGTCCTTGAAGCCCTTTTGCAGCAGCAGGCTGGTGCTTTTTTCGCAGCGGATGCCGCCCGTGCAGAACATGGCGATTTTTTTGCCCTCCGCGCCCGCGAGGTGCTCGTCTACCCACTGCGGAAACTCGCGGAAGGTGTCGATTTCGGGGTTTACCGCCCCCTGAAAAGTCCCCACCCCCACTTCGTACTTGTTGCGGGTGTCCACCACAATCACGTCGGGGTCGGCCAGCAGCGCGTTCCACTCGGCGGGGTCGAGGTAGGTGCCGACCTGCTCACGCGGCGCGACGGGCACGCCCAGCGTCACGATTTCCTTTTTCAGCCGCACCTTGAAGCGCTTGAAAGGCGGTTCGGTGGCGCCGCTTTCCTTGTACTCCATGCGGTCAAAGCCCTGGCTCAGCAAAAAGGCGTGCAATTCGGTAATCGCCTCGCGGTTGCCCGCCACCGTGCCGTTGATGCCCTCGTCCGCGACAATCAGGGTGCCCCACAGGCCCAACCTCTGCCCCAGGCTGAGCAGGTCGTCCCGCAGCGCCGCAGGGTTCTCCAGGGCGCGGAACTGGTACAGGGCGGCAACGGTATAGGGCGCGGGAGCGGAGGAAGGGGCGGCGGGCGAACTCATCCCGCCATGATAGCGGGGG
>NZ_JAUNHK010000081.1:4102-5985 GCF_030523985.1 Deinococcus sp. | reverse complement strand
GAGCGGCTGGCGCTGCTGGGGCGCAACGGGGCAGGCAAAACCACGCTGCTGCGGGTGCTCTCGGGCGAAACGCGGCCCGACGAGGGCGAGGTGTGGCGGGCCGAAGCGCTGACCCTCGCCGTGCTGGCGCAGCACCACGCCCACCCCCCCCGCCTGACCGTGCGCGAACTGGTGGACGCCGCTCACCCCTACCGCGCCGCCGAAGCCGAGTTGCTGGCCCTGGAAGCCGACCTAGGCGACCCCGAAAAACTGGCGGCCTGGAGCGCCCTGCACGCCCGACTGGAAGCGGCCCAGAGTTTCGCGTGGCCTTCGCGGGTGCGGCGCATTCTGGGGCGGCTCGACCTGACCCGCTTTCTGACGCGGGAGGCGGCGAGCCTGTCGGGGGGCGAAAAAACCCGCCTCGCGCTGGCGTTGGCGCTGGCCCGCGAGCCTGACCTGCTGCTGCTGGACGAACCGACCAACCACCTGGACATTCGGATGCGCGAGTGGCTGGAGGGCTGGCTGCAAGACTTTGGCGGCGCGGTGATTCTGACCAGCCATGACCGCGATTTTCTGGACGCGGTGGCGGGGCGTTCGCTGTGGCTGGAGGGCGGCGAGGCGCAGGAATACGCGGGCGGCTACTCGCGGACGCGGGCGCAGCGTGAACTGGAACGCCGCACCCAGAGCAAGGCGGCGCGGCTGGGCGCACGCGAGGCCGAGCGGCTTCAGGGCAGCGCCGAGTGGCTGGACAAACGCGGCAAACGCTCGCAGGCCCTCAAAACCCGTCTGGGCCGCGTGGAACTCACCGAAGCCCCCTTGCCCGAACGCCAAATTCGGATGCGGCTGCTGTCGGGCACGGCGCGGGCGCGGCTGCTGGCCTGGGGCGAACACCTGTCCAAAAGTTACGGCGAACGTCCCGTGCTGCAAGACGCCGCCTTCAAACTGCGCCAGGGTGACCGCGTGGCCCTGATGGGCGCGAACGGGACGGGCAAGACCACGCTGCTCAAGCTCCTCTCGGGCGAACTTTTTCCCGATGAGACTGACCCCGCGCCCACCCTGCAAGTCGCGGCGGGCATCACCGTCGCTACCCTTGACCAGACCTGGCACGGGCTGACGCCAGGGCAACCGCTGCGGGCGCAGTTTGAGGGGCGCTTCGGCAAGCGGGCCAAGGCCCTGCTGGGCGCGGCGGGATTCACGGTTGCCGACTGGCCTAAAACGCCTGAGCAGCTTTCGGGCGGCGAACGGGCACGGGCGGGGCTGGCGCTGGTCAGCGGGCTGCGGGCCGACCTGCTGCTGCTGGACGAACCCACCAACCACCTGGACATAGAGGCGCTGGGAGCTTTGCAGGACGCCATTCACGCCTACGCGGGCGCGGTGGCGATCGTCACCCATGACCGCCGCTTTGCCCGCGAGGTCGCCAACCGCCTGTGGCTGATCGAGCAGGCCCAGTTGCGCGAGGTGACGGGCTGGGGCAGCCGCGAATACCGCGACCCCGCCCGCACGCTGGACGGCGACCCGCCGCCTCCCCCGCCCAAGCCCACGCCACAGCAACAGTTGGCCCCGCTGGAAACCGAAGCCCAGGCCATCCGCGCCGCGCTGGACCGGGGCGGGCTAACAGGGCGCGAGGAAGCCCGCTTGCGCTCACGGCTGCACGCGCTTCAGCAGCAGCTTTATGACCTGTACGCCGAAGCCTACGCCGCTCCGCAGTGGGACTACGAAGTCAGAAGCGGGCCTTTGCGGGTGCGGGGGCAACGGCTGGGCGAGTGCGGCGGCATGTTCTGGGCAGCGCACGACGAAACCTGCCCCCATCTGGCCTGGGACGGGGAAACGCTGCGTTTTTCGGTCCCGGCGCCCGAGTGGTACGGCGCGGCCTTGCTGGGGGCCGCCCTCCCGCTGCTTTTCCT
>NZ_JAUNHK010000081.1:1423-4002 GCF_030523985.1 Deinococcus sp. | reverse complement strand
GCTTCAGCCCAAGTCGTTCAGGATGCCCGGCAAGTCCTTTTTCACGCAGGTGTACATGGGCGTGTCCTGCAAGGTGTAGTTGCTGGCTTCGGTGTAGCGCAGGCGGTGAACGAGGTCCACGAATTCCTGCGGGTAGTCCGAATCGAAGGCGACCACGAATTCCTGGTCGTCAATACCGTAGGAATAGCTGGTGTTGATACGAATACCCTTGAACGGCTCGGAGGCGTAGATGTGTTCGTCCATCATGCCCTGACGGGCCAGCGGGGTCAGGTCGTACCACGCGCGGGTCTTGATGAAGGGGTAGATGAACAGGTATTGCCCCTGCCCCGGCAGGATTTCCAGGCCGTGCCCGCTGCCCTGAATACGGTTGACGTACTGGCTGCGCTTTTGCATCGCCAGGTAGGTGGCGGACTGGGTCAGGTAGCCCATCAGCCGGGTGCGGTTGAGGCGGGCCTGGGCCTCCTGAAAGTCACGCACGTCGAAGGCGATGCGCCAGAGCATGAAGTCCACGTCGTCGCGGATACCGACCAGCGAGTAGGTGCGCTGAATCAGCCCCTTGACGGCTTCGGCGTCGTCCACCCAGCCTTCCACGGCGGCCTGAAACTCGGCCTTCATTTCCTCGCGCTCGGCGGCAGGCAGGCGGCGGAAAGCGGGGTCGAGCTTGTAGAAGGCGTAGCTCAGAAACTGGCGTTTGGCGCGGTCGGGTTCGCGCTGCGTGACCTGTCCGCTCGGGTCGAGGTCCACCATGCGGCTGGGACGGCCTTTGGGCGCGGCGACTCCGGGACCGGAGGGCTGCATGGGCGGTTTGGTGGGCTGGCCCTCTGGGGCGGGGGCAGCGGGCTGATTTTCGGCAGTCATGGCCCCTACTGTTTCACTGCGCCCGGTGGACATTTTGCCCCGTCTGAACGGTAAGACAGTGGCGGCAGGGTGCGGCGCAACTTGGGGAGGAGCAGGGGGCGGAATGTGCAGGCATCGGCTACACTCGAAAGGATAGAAGGACGTGGAATCACTTCCAAAGCGGTTCCCTAGATTTCCGAAGTGACCACAGGAGGCGAATCATGACCCCGACCACCCCCACCCTTACGCGCTCCAGCGGCGTGCTGCTGCACCCCACCAGCCTGCCCGGTGCTTACGGCATCGGTGAACTCGGCGCGAGTGCGCGGCATTTCGTGGACTGGCTGGCCCAGGCCGGACAGCGCTACTGGCAGGTGATGCCGCTCGGCCCCACCGGGTACGGCGACAGCCCCTATCAGGCGTTTTCGGCCTTTGCGGGCAACCCTTACCTGATTGACCTCGCCACCCTCAAGGCCGAGGGCCTGCTCAGCGACGCCGATTTCGAGGCCACGCCGCCTTTCAACCCGCACCGGGTGGACTTCGGCGTGCAGTTCGTGTGGCGCAACCAGATGCTCGACCGCGCCTACGCCCATTTCGCTTTTGCCGCCGATACGCACCCCGAACTGACCCGCGAATTTGCCGAATTCAAGGCGACGGAAGCCCACTGGCTCGACGACTACGCCCTGTTCATGGCCCTCAAGACCGCGCACGGTGGCCTGCCCTGGAACGCCTGGGAACCCGCGCTGCGTGACCGTGACCCCCAGGCCCTCGCCGCTGCTGGCGAACGCCTGGAAGGAGCCGTCAACCGCGTCAAGTTCGTGCAATTCCTGTTTTTCCGGCAGTGGCGTGCCCTGCGCGACTACGCCGCCGAACGGGGGATTCAGATTATCGGGGACATTCCGATTTTCGTGGCGATGGATTCCAGCGACGCCTGGGCCGAGCGCGACCAGTTCTACTTCGACGACCAGGGCCAGCCCACGGTGGTGGCGGGCGTGCCGCCGGACTACTTCTCGGAAACCGGACAACTCTGGGGCAACCCCCTGTACAACTGGCCCAAGATGAAGGAAGACGGCTTCGCGTGGTGGATCAAGCGCTTCCAGGGCAGCCTGAAGCTGTACGACCTGATTCGCGTCGACCACTTCCGGGGCTTCGCCGGGTACTGGGAAATTCCCTACCCCGCCGAAACCGCCATGAACGGGCGCTGGGTTCCGGCGCTGGGCTACGAGATGTTCGGTGCGGTGCGCGAAGCGCTGGGTAGCTTGCCCATCATTGCCGAAGACCTGGGCGTGATTACCCCCGACGTGGAAAAACTGCGCGACGACTACGGTTTTCCCGGCATGGCGGTGCTGCAATTCGCCTTCGGGGGCGGCGACTTTGCCGTGAACGACTTTTTGCCGAGCAACATCAAGGAAAACCGCGTGGTCTACACCGGCACCCACGACAACGACACCACGCGGGGCTGGTGGGTTCACGCCGACGAGAGCGAGCGCCACAACTTCCGCACCTACACCAGCAGCAACCCCAGCGAGGACACCTTCGCCTGGCAACTGACCGAGGTGGCTTTCGGCACCCGCGCCGTGCTGGCCGTCGTGCCGCTGCAAGACCTGCTCAACCTGGGCAGCGACGACCGCATGAACCTGCCCGGCACCACGGGCGACCACAACTGGACGTGGCGTTATGACCCGGCAGCGCTGCACCCCAGCCTGGCCGAGCGCCTGCGCGACCTGACCGAGCGCACGGGCCGC
>NZ_JAUNHK010000081.1:0-1323 GCF_030523985.1 Deinococcus sp. | reverse complement strand
GCCCTTGACCCTTCACCCTCCACTCTCTTTACCCTTTACCCTGAACGCCATGAAGCTCTATACCCGCACAGGCGATCAGGGACAGACCGGCCTCTACGGCGCAGACCGCGTCAGCAAAGCGCACCCCCGTGTCGAGGCTTACGGTACGGTGGACGAACTCAACTCGGTGCTGGGGCTGGCGCGGGCGCACGGTACGGACACGGCGCTGGACGCCGACCTCGAATACCTGCAAAACGCCCTGTTCGACGTGGGCGCTGACCTGGCGACCCGCAGCGGCGGCAGCTACGAGAAGAACCTCAGCCGCATAGACGCGCAGGACGTGGCCTTTTTGGAAGCGATGATTGACTGCTATCAGGAAGGCGCGCCGCCGTTTACGGGCTTCGTGCATCCGGGCGGCACTCCGGCGGCGGCGGCGCTCCAACTCGCCCGCGCCGTGGCCCGCCGCGCCGAGCGCGAGGTGATCCGGCTGCTGGAAACCGAGGAGGCCAACGCGCAGGTGCAGGTCTACCTCAACCGCGTTTCCGACCTGCTGTTCATCATGGCCCGCGCTGCCAACGCCCGCAGTGGCCTGACTGAAGAAGCCTGGACCGTCAAGAAACGCCGCTGAGCCTGCACTCCAGCGCCCAACCCTTACTCGCTTTCCTGGCCTTCTCGCAACGACTGGGCTTTGGCTTGAGCTGTCCTAGCCAGATCGTCGAGCGTTTGGGCCTGGGCGGTGGCGTCGGCTCCCGTTTCCGGCACACTCTCGACCAGGGTTTCCCCGATTTTCTGGAGGGCACTGAGCTGGTCGGGGTGGGCCTCGTCTATCTCGGCAATCCTTTCCACGACGCGCTGTCCCGTGTCACCGAGGGCCTCAACCTCTTCTGCGGCGCTGAACTGGCGGATGTCGTTCACGCGCTGCTGATACTCGGCACTGATTTCGTCGAGCCGACTGGCCTGTTCCAGCGTCTGCGCCTGCACCTGCGCCGACTCGACGATGGTGTTCAGTGCCTCGACCTGCTCCTGCACCCGCTGGTGAATTTGTTTCAGGCGCGACACGTTCACGTCGTCCAGGGGGGTCTGGGCCACGTCGTCGAGGGCCTGACACAGCACTTCTTCCAGAGCTTGGGCCGCCGTGATTTGCTCCTCGCCGTTCCTGACCACCTCATGCAGCGCCCGGACATGCTCTTCGTTCTCCCTCATTTCGGAAAGTGAAAGCGTCCGAATCTGCTCGGTGGTCAGGCGCACGACCTGCCGCAGCGCGTCGGTGACGGCCAGTCCCTCGCGCCCAGTCCGCAGAATGCTTTCCAGAGCGGCGGTCTGCTGCCACCCTGCCGCGCCCAC
>NZ_JAUNHK010000213.1 GCF_030523985.1 Deinococcus sp. | reverse complement strand
GGCCCAGGGGCAGCAGGGCCGCTTCGACCTGCTGGGTCTTGCTCTGGGTGGTGCGGACCAGGCGCCGCCAGATTCGGATGGGAGGCTGCGTCAGGGCAGCGTCTAGTTCAGTCACGCCCGTATTGTAGGCAGAGGCAAAAGGTACAGGGTTACAAAACACTTAAATATTTAAGTTAGACTTTGGACATGAACCCTATTCAAGGTCTCCACCACCTCACCGTCATGGCGAGCGACCCGCAGCGGAACGTGGACTTCTTTACGCAGGTTCTGGGCCAGCGCATGGTCAAGGTAACGGTCAACTTCGACGACCCCGGCACCTACCATCTGTACTACGGCGACGAAACGGGCGCACCCGGCACCATCATGACCTACTTTCCCTGGCCGAATGCGGTCAGAGGGCGGCGCGGCAACGGGGAAATCGTGGCGGCGGCTTACGCTGCGCCCGTCGCTTCGCAGGACTACTGGAAGGCCCGCTTGAAGGAATTTGGCATTCCCTTCACCGAGGGGTCGCGCTTCGGCAGCCCGCTGGTCAGGTTTGAAGACCCCGATGGGCTGTGGATCGAGATTGTCTTTGAGGACGGCGCAGACGTGCCTAGCTTCTGGCCGAAGAGCCCCGTGCCCCGCCAACACGCCCTGAACGGCTTTCACAGCGTCACGGGTTGGGTCGAGCAGACCGCCCAGACCGAGAAGCTGCTGACCGGGCCGCTGGGCTTCAGCAAGGTCGGCAGCGAACCGGACGCCGAGGGAGTGCGCATCCGCTACCGGGGCCAGTCGGACGGCGTGGGCTTGTATATCGATCTGGTGGAACGTCCGGGTCAGCCGCACGGCCAGTTCAGCGCGGGCAGCGTTCACCATGTGGCGCTGCGCACCGTGGACGACGCCGAGCAACTGGAATACCGCAAGCTCCTGACCAAGCACGGCTATCAGGTGACGACGGTTCAAGACCGCCAGTATTTCCACTCCATCTACTTCCGCGAGCGCTCGGGCATCCTGTTCGAGGTCGCCACCGACGCCCCCGGTTTTCCCGCCGACGAAAGCGTGGAGGAACTGGGCAAGCACCTGAAACTGCCCGCTTGGTACGAGAGCAAGCGGGCGGCGATTGAAGCGCGCGTGAAGCCGATTGTAAACCACGAGTACGGCGTGACCATCGGCGGAAACGGGCAGGGCAGTCCCGCCACTGTCTCGGACGGGCTGCGCCTGAACGGCCCGCACCAGGGCCAGCCGGTCTTTACGGCAGGTCAGCCACTCGCGCAAGCGCGGGCCGCTGTCATCCTGTTGCATGGGCGCGGCGGCAATGCCAAGGATATTCTGGGTCTGGCGCAGCAATTTGGTGTTCCCGAACTGGCGTATGTCGCGCCGCAGGCGCAAGGAAACACCTGGTATCCCGAGAGCTTCCTGGCCCCACTGGAACGCAACGAACCGGGGCTGTCGTCGGCGCTGCAAATGCTTGACGATGTCGTGAACACTTTGGGTGAGCAGGGCATCCCGCCCCAAAACATCGTGCTGGGCGGCTTCTCGCAGGGCGCGTGCCTGACGCTGGAATATGTGGCCCGGCATGCCCGGCGCTACGGCGGCGTCTTTGCCTTCTC
>NZ_JAUNHK010000212.1 GCF_030523985.1 Deinococcus sp. | reverse complement strand
GCTATCCATCCCAGGGTTAAAACCCTGGGCTTTCCGACCACACCCTTTTCTGTAAAGCTCCTCCTCCTGCCCGGCAGTCAGGGCACAGGCCCCGCACGTCACCAGAATCCGGAAGGCTTCGGAGAGATTCAGGTACTTGACCCCCTCCAGAATCCGCATGAAGGGCAGGCGCAGCGGGTCAGCCATCCAGCCGCCGTCAAGGTCAGCCTGAGCCCTTTGCCGCTGCATGTTGCGAAGCAGGCGGCTCACAGTCCCGCCTCCCGGCGAATACGTTCCAGGGTGTCCTGTACCCGGTTGCGCTCGACCTCGGCCCGCTCAGATGGCCCGTTGAAGACCACCCAGGCGCAGGCGTGCTCGATGCGGTCAAACGCCCGCTCACCCATCGCCGCCTGCAACTCGCTCTTGCTGAGATTGGCGGTGATGATGGTCGGCTTGCGACGGTTGTAGCGGGCACCGATGACGCGAGTGAACAGCTTGCGCTCCAAGTCGCCCGCCGCCGAAGCTGCCGCGCCTACGTCGTCGAGCACCAGCAGGTCAGGCGTCGTCAGGGCCGTGACGTGTTCGGCCTGGGTCTTGACCCGACGGGTGTAGTCGCTCTGCACCTCGTCCACCCACTCGGCCCAGTCGGTCACCAGGGCGCTGTACCCGGCCTCAATCGCATCCTTGGCGAGCAGCACCCCGGCCTGGGTCTTGCCCCGGCCCCGCTCGCCCACCATGGCGACGCTCAGGCAGTCGCGCATCACGTCGCGGATGTTCTGGCCCAGGGCGCGAACCAGCCGCCAGCTTTCGTGCCGCAGGCGAACGTCCTCCCAGGTCAGGTGGTACAGGCTGCCCTCGACCCCGGCGCGGGCGTACTGCTCGGCCAGCTTCTGGGTCTGGGCCTGCGCCGCGCAGCGTGGGCAGCGGCGGGCACCTTCAGGCGACTCAATCCAGCCGTCAAAGCATTCCGGGTCGCCGCACGCTGAAGCGGGCGCAGCAACGGGCGTGACTTCCGGCTGGCGGGGAATCATCGCCAGGAACTTCCCAGCGGGCGAAGCGGGGGCCGTCACTGCGTTCAGGGCGTCGGCGGCCTGCTCCGCAAGGTCGGGCAGCGGCAAGGGGCCAGGGTTCAGGGCGAGGTCATTGGCGCGGGCGTGCTCCAGTTGGGCTTGGGCCAGGGGAAGAATCTCAGCAGCAGTCATGCCAGCCAGTCCTTTTCGGCAGCGTCGGTGCCGTTCGCGGGTTGGTTTTTCGTGATTTCGGTGTCCAACAGGGCGCACAGGTCGCCCCGGTAGCGGTTGCCGTGCTTCTCGAAAGCCTGCTGCCGCAGTTCCCAGATGCGCTCAGGGATCAGCGACAGCCAGCCGCGTTCGCCCTGGCGTGCGGTGCGCTCGGCGATCAGCTTGTCGGCACTCCAGGGCGAGAGGGCCTGGCGCAGCGCGTCCAGCGGCGCGGCGGCGGGCGGAACATCTTCAGTGCCCGTGGTGTTGCTTTCACCAGCATTCGAGGGGCCTTGGGGATCCTGAACAGGGGCCTGAGTTGCGGGGGCCGGTTCAGGGTCGAAAACTTCCCCTTCAAAGACTTCAGGCTGGGCATAGACGACGTCTTGTCTTT
>NZ_JAUNHK010000080.1 GCF_030523985.1 Deinococcus sp. | reverse complement strand
GGCGTTTGAGCCGTAAAAGAAGCAAGGGCCGAGGCATATGCTCTCGGCCCTTGCTTCTTTTTGCGCTTACTTACGCATGCTGGGGTTCAGAATCTTTTTGCGCAGGCGGATGCTCTGCGGGGTCAGTTCGACCAGTTCGTCTTCAGCGATGTATTCGAGCGCGTCTTCCAGGCTCAGGCGCTTGGGAGGAATCAGGGTGAGGGCTTCGTCGGCACCACTGGAACGCACGTTGGTCAGCTTCTTGTTCTTGCAGACGTTGACGTTCATGTCCTGCTCGCGGGCGTTTTCACCCACGATCATGCCCACGTATACTTCCTGGCCCGCGTCGATGAAGAAGCTGCCACGGTCTTGCAGTTTCCAGATGGAGTAGGCGAACGAGGTGCCGTCTTCCATGCTGACCAGCGAGCCGTTCTGGCGGGTCTTGAGTTCCCCGGCCCAGGGCGCGTAGCCGTCGAAGATGTGGCTCATGATGCCTTCGCCCTGGGTCATGCTCAGGAACTGGGTGCGGAAGCCGAACAGGGCGCGGGCGGGAATCTTGAATTCCACGCGCACGCGGCTGCCCTGGGGTTCCATGTTGACCATCTGGCCCTTGCGGGCGCCCAAAACGCCGATGACGGTGCTGGCGTGCTGCTCGGGCACGTCGATGACGAGGTGCTCGATGGGTTCGTGCTTCTCGCCGTCGATCTCGCGGATAATCACGCGGGGGCTGCCGACCTGCACTTCGTATCCTTCGCGGCGCATGGTTTCGAGCAGGATGGACAGGTGCAGTTCGCCGCGTCCGGACACCACGAATTCGTCGGGGCGCACTTCTTCGACCTTCAGCGACACGTTGGTCATGACTTCCTTTTTCAGGCGGTCATTCAGGTGACGGCTGGTGACGTACTTGCCTTCCTTGCCCGCAAAGGGGCTGGTGTTGGGCTGGAAGGTCATGGAGACGGTGGGTTCGTCCACGGTGATGATGGGCAGGGCTTCGGGTTCAGCGAGGTCGGCGATGGTTTCACCAATCTGCGCGTCCTCGATGCCCGCCAGCGCCACGATGTCGCCCGCGCCCACTTCGTCCACCTCGATGCGCTTGAGGCCCAAGTGGGTAAAGGGCTGTACGACGCGGGTCTTGGTCATGGTGCCGTCTTTGTGCATCAGCTGCACGAATTCGCCCTTCTTGACCTTGCCCCGGTTCACGCGGCCCAGCACGATGCGGCCCAGGTACTCGGAGTAGTCGAGGTTGGTCACGAGCATCTGGAAGGGGGCTTCGAGGTCGACGTGAGGCGCGGGAATGTGCTCCAGCACCATGTCGAACAGTTCCTTGAAGTCCTCGCGGGGCTGGTCGAGGTCTTTGAACGCCTTGCCTTCACGGGCAATCGCGTACAGCACCGGGAAGTCGAGCTGGTCGTCGCTGGCGCCGAGTTCGGCCATCAGGTCGAAGGTCAAGTTGACGACTTCTTCGGGGCGGGCGTCCTGACGGTCAATCTTGTTGACGACCACGATGGGCTTGAGGCCCAGTTCGATGGCCTTTTTCAGCACGAAGCGGGTCTGGGGCATGGGGCCTTCGGCGGCGTCCACCAGCACCAGAGCGCCGTCCACCATGCCCAGCACGCGCTCGACCTCGCCACCGAAGTCGGCGTGGCCGGGGGTGTCCACGATGTTGATTTTGATGCCGTTGTACTCCACGGCGGTGTTCTTCGCCAGAATAGTGATGCCGCGCTCGCGCTCCAGGTCGTTGGAGTCCATCGCCCGCTCAGCGATTTCCTCGCCGTGCTTGAGTTCGAGGGTCTGCTTGAGAAGGCCGTCCACCAGCGTGGTCTTGCCGTGGTCGACGTGCGCGATGATGGCGATGTTTCTGTATTCCATAGTGCTCCTTGAGGGGGAGGCCAGCCACGCCCCTGTTTTTGCCATAAAAAATCCCGCCGCAGTTCCAGTATTCGGAAAATGGGCGGGATACCCAAACAGGGATTCTAGCAGATGGCGTCAGGGCCATGTCTGCACGGCCACGAGCGCTCGCTCAGCGCCGCTGCGCCAGCAACTCTTCGAGCCGCGCTATGTACCCTTCCAGCGTGCGGAAAGTGGCCTGCACAGGCTCTGGCGACAGCATGTCCACGCCCGCCGCCTTCAGCGCGTCAATCGGGTCGAGGCTGCCGCCCGACTTGAGGAAGCGCAGGTAATTTTCGCGGGCGCTCTCGGGGTCGGCCTCAAATTGTTCCAGCAACTGATGCGCCGCGCTGATGCCCGTGGCGTACTGGTAGGCGTAGAAGTTGGCGTACAGGTGGGTGGAAAACTGCGCCCACAGAATGCCGCTGCGCTCTCTGTCCATCGTCACGCCGTCGCCGTAGCCCTCGCTCAGCAGGTCGGCGGTGAGCGCAATGAGGTCGGGGGCGCTGAGGGTGCCGCCCGCTTCGATGCGGCGGTAGCATTCCAGTTCGAAGGCCGCCAGCGTCGGCATGATGAAGAAGTAGCGGTGAAAGTTACTCAGGGCTTCTTCAATGATCTGAACTTCAAATTCGGTGTCGCCCGCCGCCCGCGCCCCCGCGAGCAGGTTTTTGCGGCTCATCGCCTGATTGAAGTTGGAAGCGACCTCGGCGTGAAACAGCGTGTAGCGCGGCACCGAGGCGGCGTGTTCGCGCTGGGCCAGCAGCGAGTGCATGGAATGTCCGATTTCGTGGGCCAGCGTGGAGTAGCTGCCCACCGTGCCATTCCACGTCATGAAGATGTAGGGTTTGACGCGCCCGCCGCCGTTGGAGTACGCGCCCTGACGCTTGCCGTCGTTCTCGGCGTAGTCCACCCAGCGGTCTTCCAGCAGGCCAAAGCGCATGTCCTTCACGTAGTCCTCGCCCAGCGGGGCCATGCCCTCGGCAATCCAGTCCACGGCCTCGGCGTAGCTGACGTGGCGCGGCGCCACCAGCGAGGCTTTCACGTCGTATTCGCGCAGTTCACTGAGGCCCAGCCAGTCGCGGCGCACCCGCCAGTAACGGTGCCAGATGGGGGTGTGGGCGCGGTAGGTGTCTAGCAGCGTGGTGACGACCTCGGTGGGGATGTTGTCGGGGGCCAGGGAAGCCGTAATCGCGTCGGGGTAGCGGCGGGCGCGGGCCAGAAAGACGTTCTGGCGCACGTTGGTGGCGTACATGGCGGCCTGCGCGTGCTTGGCGGCAAGGTGCGCGTCGGCGTAGTGTTCCCACGCTTCGCGCCGAATCTCGCGGTCTGGGTCGGAGGTCAGGCGGTCCACGTTGCCCTGGGTGATCTTTTGCCCGCCTGCCGTACCGAAGTCCATGTCCATATTCGCCAGTGCGGGGTGAATGCCGCGTTCACTGGCAAACGGAGCCTGCACCGCGCCGAGCAGTTCCTCCACCTCGGCGCTGCGGACGTGGGGCTTGTTGCGGAGGATGCGCTCCAACTTGATGCGGAAATCGGCGAAGTCGGGGCGGGTCAACCACTCGCGCAGGGTGGCTTCGTCCAGCGCCAGCAGTTCGGGCCGCGCAAAAGCGTTGGCGCTGCCGTACTGCGCCGCGACGCCACTCGCCCGGTCACGCCACGCTGCCGCCGTCGCGTCGCGCCCGTCCACGCTGGCACTCATGCTGGCGTAGGACATGAAGCGCGAGAGCCGCAGCTCCAAGTCGTCGGCGGCCTTCAGGTAGGCGAGCAGCTTTTCCGGCGACTCGCCCAGCGTTCCGGCGTAGGTGCTCAGTCCGGCAATGTCGCCCGTCAGTGCCTCGGCCTCGGCTTCCCAGTCGGCGGGGGTGGCGTAGAGGGCTTCGATGTCCCAGGTCTGTTCGCGGGGCACGTCGGCCCGCCGGGGCAGCGTTTTGGTTGTGGTCATGGGGGGGAGGATAGCTGATGGCGGATAGCGGATGGCAAATAGCAAAAAAGGCCGAAGCATTTGCCTCAGCCTTCTGCTTTTAGCCATCTGCTATCAGCCATCAGCCCCCAGCGCTTTCTACCTTCACAATCCACCCCTCCGGCGCTTCCCGGTCGCCGTACTGAATGCCCACCAGTTCGTCGTAAAGCTGACGGGTCACTGGCCCCGGCTCGGATTCGGAATAGAAGACGTGGAAGTCGTCGCCGTGCTGAATGCCGCCGATGGGCGTAATCACTGCCGCCGTGCCGCACGCACCTGCTTCGCTGAAGTGGTCCAGTTCGTCAATGCGGATGTCGCCTTCTTCCACTTGCAGGCCCAGGCGGTGCTCCGCCAGCCACAGCAGGCTGTACTTGGTGATGCTGGGCAGGATGGAGGGCGACTTGGGCGTCACGAACTTTTTGCCGTCTTTGGTGATGGCAAAGAAGTTGGCGGCCCCCGCTTCCTCGATTTTGGTGTGGGTGGCGGGGTCGAGGTAGACCACGTCGGCAAAGTCGCGCTTTTTGGCCTCATAGCCGGGGAGCAGGCTGGCGGCGTAGTTGCCCCCCACTTTGGCGGCCCCGGTGCCGTTGGGCGCGGCGCGGTCGTAGCCCGAGGTGATGAAGTTGGTCGGGGTCAGCCCACCCTTGAAGTAGGGGCCGACGGGCACGCAGAACACGCTGAAGATGAATTCGGGAGCCGTCCGCACGCCGATGTTGTCGCCCACACCAATCACGAAGGGGCGCAGGTACAGGCTGCCGCCCGTGCCGTAGGGGGGCAAAAAGTGTTCGTTGGCCTGCACGACCTGTTTGCAGGCGTCGATGAACATCTCGTCGCTGATTTCGGGCATCAGGAGGCGGCGGCAGCTCATCCGCATCCGGGCCGCGTTCTGGTCGGGGCGGAAGAGGTTGATGCTGCCGTCGGCGCAGCGGTACGCCTTCAGGCCCTCGAAGCACTGCTGACCGTAGTGGAGGGCGGTGGAGCCTTCCGCAAGGTGAATCATGTTGTCTTCGGTCAGCGTGCCGCCGTCCCATTCGCCGCCCTGCCAGTGCGCCAGGTAGCGCAGGTCAGTCTTGATGTACGAAAAACCGAGGTTGTTCCAGTCGATGTCGGCCAGTTTCTTGGCCTGTTCGGGGCGCGTGTTTTCAGACATGGGCACAGGGTAGAGGGTGGAGGGGAGGGGGTAAAGGGTAAGGGCCGTTTCAGGACGGCGTGACCGGAGGGTCGGGCGCGAACGTCACCCCGCCGAGCTCACGGTTGAGGTGCGCCGCCAGCGACAGCAGCCGTCCGTCACTTCCTGCCGGGCCGACCAGCAGCACGCCGCTCGGTTTGTCGCCTCCTTCGGCTGGAACGGGCAGCGCCACACTGGGATAACCTGCCGCCGCCGCGAGGTCGTAGCCCCGGATGGCGGGAAACAGCACCGCGTCGTGGCCGCGTGCGAACAATTGCCCGAGGCCGTCCGTGAGGCTCAGGCGCAGGTCACGCTCGCGGGCCAAGGCATAAGCGCCTTCGGACAGGTCGCCCCGCGTGGCCTGCGCCGCCAGCAGCAGATGCTGACCGTAGCGCAGCCGGGCGACGGGGTCGGCGTCGTTTTGCGCGATGACTTCCGCCAGCGACTTCGGCCCCTGCCGCACCCCGGCGAGGTAAGCGTTCAAGTCCGGCTTGAATTCGTAGACCAGCACGTCCAGCCGCCAGCCCGCCGCGTTCAGTTCGGCGCGGGTCGGAAAGTCGGTGCGGTGCAGGGTCGCTCCGGCTGCCTCCAGCACGCTCTCGGCGCGGGCCAGCGCCTCGGCTTCGGCAGGGGTCAGCCCTTCTTCGTCCTCAATGATGGCGATGTCTGCACCGTCCAGCGCACCGTCGGTCAGAACGAGGCTGGGGACGGGCAGGCGGCGGCTGGCTTCGTCGTTCATGTCCGGCCCGGCCATCACCGACAGCAGCAGCGCGGCGTCCCTCACGCTGCGGGTCAGCGGCCCGGCGGTGTCCTGGCTGTGGCTGATGGGAATGATGCCCGTGCGCGGCACCAGCCCCAACGTGGGCTTGACGCCAACGACTCCGTTCTGGTGCGCCGGGCTGACGACCGAGCCGCTCGTTTCGGTGCCGATGGCTGCCGCGCACAGCCGGGCCGCCACCGCCACGCCGCTGCCCGACGAACTGCCGCCCGTGTCGTGTTCCGGCCCCCAGGGGTTGACCGTCTGCCCGCCCAGCGACGAGTAACCGTTGGGCATTCCCAGCGTCATGAAGTTGGCCCACTCGGTCAGGTTGGCCTTGCCCAGAATCACCGCGCCCGCCGCCCGCAGTCGGGCCACCAGCGGGGCGTCCGTGTCCGGCACATGGTCTTTCAGCAGCACGCTGCCAGCCGTCGTGGGCAGGCCCGCCACGTCTATGTTGTCCTTGATCAGCAGCGGCACGCCATGCAGCGGCCCGCGTTTTTCCGGGGGCACGTCGTCGAGCGTGTCGGCGGTGGCCTGCGCGTGGGGATTCTCGGTGATGACGGCCCGCAACTGAGGATTGAGCGCCCGCAGCCGGGTGAGGTAGGTGCGCGTGATTTCCGAGGGCGTCAGATCGCCTCGCCGGGTCGCGGCTGCCAGAGAGCAGGCGTCCAAATCCAGAACCGGGTCGGGCAAAGGGAGTGTCATGGGGAAAGTGTAGGCCGTGCAGTTCGGGCAGAGGCGATAGACCTTGGCAGTGGAAAGCTGGCAAACATGTCCTGGCGCGGAAATTTGTGTTCTGCCCAGGCGTTTGGACTATGCTGACCGCATGGTGAAGCTCGAAGAAACCTCTTTGCCCGGCGTGGGCATGCGCTACGACTTCGACGGGCGCTTCGGCAAGCGCGTGGGCGTGATTACCCACCGCGACGGGCGGCGCGAGATTTTCGTCTCGCTGCGCGACGACCCCGACGCCTGCGCCCAGAGCATCACGCTCGACGAGGGCGAGGCCGAAGTGGTGGCCGACCTGCTCGGCGGCAGTACCGTCAGCCGCCGGGTGGGACAGGCCATGCAGGACATCGAGGGGCTGGCGATGGACTGGCTGCCGCTGGAAGGGGTAAGCCCCTTCGCGGGCCGGGCGCTGGGACACTCGCAGATGCGGACGCGCACGGGCACGAGCGTGGTGGCGGTCGTGCGCGGCGGGCAGGCCATTCCCGCGCCGGGGCCGGAATTCGTGCTGAACGCGGGCGATACGGTGGTCGTCGTCGGCACGCCCGACGGGGTGCGCCGCGCCGCCCGGCTGCTGAGCAGCGGAGCCGAAGGTTGAAGCGGGGGCTGCCGCATCCCCTTCGCCTCTCCGGAGCTGCACCGTGCTAGGCCGCCTTTTTCTGGAAATCGGGAGCGTCATCCTGGCGCTGGCGCTGGTGGGCCGCGCCGCCGGACGCCTCGGCATCACGCCCATTCCGCTCTACCTGATGGCGGGCATCGGCCTGAGCACGGTCATGCACCTCAACGACACCGCCGAGAAATTCATCCACACCGGGGCCGAAATCGGGGCCATTTTGCTGCTGTTCATCCTGGGTCTGGAGTACACCAGTGACGAACTGAGAACCAACCTGCGGGCCAACCGCCGCATCGGGCTGCTCGACCTCGCGCTCAACTTCACGCCGGGAGTCCTGGCGGGGGCGCTGCTGGGGCTGCCGCCGCTGACCTGGGTGCTGCTGGGCGGCATCACCTACCTGACTTCCAGCGGCATCGCCTCCAAAATCCTGTCCGACCTGGGCCGCCTGGGGAACCGCGAAACGCCCACCATTCTGGCCGTGTGCGTGCTGGAAGACGTGGTGATGGCGGTATACCTGCCCGTCGTGGCGGCGCTGCTCCTCGGCGGCACGCTGCTGGCGGTGGGTGTGAACCTCGCGCTGGCGCTCACGGCGTTCGGGGTCGCCTTTTTCCTGGCGATGCGCTACGGGCATGTCCTGAGCCGCCTGCTCAACGTGCCCAGCGACGAAACCCTGCTGCTGGGCGTGCTGGGACTGGTGCTGGTGGTAGCGGGCGCGGCGGACATGCTCAAGGTGAGTGCCGCCATCGGCGCGTTTCTGGTGGGCATCGCGCTTTCGGGCGAGGTGGCGCACCGGGCGCGGCGTCAGATGGAGCCGCTGCGCGACCTGTTCGCGGCGGTCTTTTTCCTGTTTTTTGGTCTGCAACTCGACCTTGCCAGCGTGCCGGACGTGCTGCTGCCTGCCGCGTTGCTGGCCCTGGTCACCGCTGTTACCAAATTCCTGGTCGGCTGGTACGGGGCCGCCCGCGCCGGAGTGCAGAGCCGGGGCCGCTTCCGTGCAGGCACCACCCTGATTCCGCGTGGCGAATTCAGCATCCTGATTGCGGGGCTGGGCCTGGGCCTCGCGCCCATGCTGGGGCCGCTGGCGGCGGTATACGTGCTGCTCACTGCCATCGTCGGCCCGGTGCTGGCGCGGTTCGACGGGGCGCTGGCTCCACGGCTGGCGCGGGTGCTGCGCTGAGGAGCCGCCAAACGGAAAACGCTGGCCCCTGTGTGGAAGGCCAGCGTTTTCTTTTATGTTCTTGGGTCGGCTCTATCAGGGTTTCGCCTTCTGTGACGCGGTCAAAGTCGTTTTTGACCTTGGACCCTCAAACCCTTAGCAGTCTCTCCTCACATCTCCACATGCGCCGGGGCCACTTTCTCCCCCTCACCACGCTTAGGCATGGTCAGGTTGGGCATCATCAGCGTGGCAAGCAGGGCGAGGAAGGCGACAGCGACGCAGTAGCGGTAGATGTGCGCCACCGAATCGGCGAAGGCGACCTTGGCGGCGCGGGCGCTGGCGAGGGCAATCTGTTCGCCGTCGCGCAGGCCCTGGTGGGCGCGGTTGATGGCCTGCTTCTGCGTCTGGAGGGCCACCTGCTCGGCGCTGGCGTCCAGGCCCTGCTGGATGCCGCTCAGAATCTGGGCGCGGGCAGCGGGGCTTTGCAGTGCGGGCGCGGGAATGCGGTTCAGGCTGTCGCGGAGGGGCTGGGGAAGCTGCGGATTGGCGGCAACCGCCCTCACCTGGGCCACGTCTCCGCTGTTCACGGCGGTGGCGATGACGCTATAGGTCTGCTCGAAGCCGCGCTTCACGCCCGTCGCGATACCGCCTTCAGGCAGGTCGGCAAACTGCTTCTTGGCTTCGGCGGGCAGGTTGGGGTCGTTTTGAATGGCGGCGATGGCCTCGGGGCTGCCCGTCTTCATGGCGCGGGACACGTTGACGCGCAGGGTCTTGAATTCGGCCTGAATCTGTTCGCTCGATTTGGGCGCGGCGTTGCGGTCTACCGGGCCGCTCTCCTCGCCGTCACTTTCGCCAACCTTTTCCCCAATCGTCCTGAGGGTACTCGCCACCGTTCCAGTGTGGGCGGCGGCCTGCGCGCTGAAGGCTTTGGCGAGGTTGTCGGTCAGTCCGGCGGTCAGCACGGCCCCGAAGATGGCGACGCCGATGGTGCTGCCGAGTTGCTGGAAAAACTGGCCCGAACTGGTCGCCACGCCGATTTCCCAGGGCTTGACCGACAGTTGCAGCGCGGTGGTGTAGAGCGGCATGGCGGGGCCGATGCCCAGGCCCAGCAGCACCATGCGGCCAATCACGCTGCCGTAACTGGTGTCGGCGTTCAGGCCGCTCAGCCACCAGAAGCCCAGCATCATCACCGACAGGCCAATCAGCATCAGCGGCTTGTATTTGCCCATGCGGCTGGCAATCTGCCCGCTCGAAATGGCCCCCACGATCAGGCCGAAGGTCAGCGGCAGGGTGGCGGTTCCGGCTTTGGTGGCGCTCACGCCCTGCACCTGCACCAGATACAGGCTCAGAAACAGAATCGCGCCCATGAAGGCCGCCCCGAACATGAAGCGGGCCAGCGACCCCCAGGCGAAAGTCGGGTTTTTGAAGAGTTGCAGCGGAATAATCGGGCTGGGGTGACGGCTCTCGGCAGCCAGAAAGCCCACCAGGGCGGCGGCACTCAGGGCAAACAGGCCCAGGATAGTCGGACTTGTCCAGGCGTAGTTGCCGTCTGCGCCCCAGGTCAGCGCCAGCAGCAGCGGCACGGCGAACACCAGAATCAGCCCCGCGCCCAGCCAGTCCACGCTGGCCTTGAGACCACTTTGCAGCCGGGGCATCTTGAACCACAGGAACACCAGCGCCAGGATGCCCAGCGGCAGGTTCACGTAAAACACCCAGCGCCACGACACGTGGTCGGTCAGCCAGCCGCCCAGCAGCGGCCCGATGACGCTCGACAGCCCGAACACGGCCCCGAATAGGCCCTGGTAACGGGGACGGTCGGCGGGTTCGAACAGGTCGGCAATAATTGCAAACGCGACCGAGCCGAGCGCCGCGCCGCCCAAGCCCTGCACGGCCCGGAAGACGACCAGTTGCATCATGCCGCCGCCGAACAGGTTGCCCAGGAAAGGTTCACCTGCCATGCCGCACAGCGCCGAGCCGATGAGGAAAATGACGATACCGAACATCAGAATCGGCTTGCGCCCGTACAGGTCCGACAGCTTGCCGTAAATCGGCACGAGTGAGGTGTTGGCGAGCAGGTAGGCCGTCGTGACCCACGAATAGAGGTTCAGGCCCTGCAACTCGCTGACGATGCGCGGCATGGCGGTGCCCACGATGGTCTGGTCGAGGGCACTCAGAAACAGCCCGAGCAGCACGCCGAACAGAATCATCATCTTGGTGCGGTGGTCGAGGGTCTTGGCGTAGTCGATACGCCCGGCTGGTGCGTCTGTCGGGGCGGGGGCGGGTGCTTGGGTCATGGGGTGTCCTCGCTGGGTTGAGGGGGAGAAAGGCGGACTTCAAGCTGGTCGAGCAGGTGGCGCAGGTGTCCGGTGGCGGTCATCAGGTCGGCGGCGGGCAGCACGGCAAAGACGTTGATGTACGCCTTGCTGAACGCCGAATCCATGCCCTCCAGCACGCCCACCCCCGCCGCGCTGAGTTCGACCAGTTTTTCGCGGCGGTTGTCGGGGTTCTCGGTGCGGTGAACCAAGCCGCGCTGCACCAGTCGCTCGACCAAGTGACTGGATGCGGGCAGGCTCAGGCGAATGCGTTCGGCCAGTTGCGTGACGGTCATGGCCCCCGCGCCGCGCAACTGGTGCAGCGCCGCCATCTGCGAAAACGACAGGTCGAGTTCGGTCAGTTCGGCCTGCATCTCGTGCGTGACTTCGGAACTGATGTGGCGGTGAAACTGCTTGAGGGTGCGCCCCAGTTCGGCAGCGGCTTCCCGGCTGGCTGGCGATAGGCTCGGGTCGGTCACTGGAAATATTCCAACCTTAAAAGTGTCTTACGCATAAGACGGTATGATGCTCTCAAGTCTGCCGGGAGTCAATGGCGGAGAGGAGCAGCCTCGCCGCTGTCCTTATGGGCAGGCATCGTCTATCATTCGTCTCCGAACAGATGGCCCCGGATGAACACCGGCACAGCCAGAGGAGAACCAATGAAGGCACACGTCATTACTTACGGCTGCCAGATGAACGAGTACGACACCCATCTGGTGCAGTCGCAACTGGTCAGTCTGGGCGCGGATATGGTGGAAGGCGTAGACGAGGCCGACTTCGTCCTGATCAACACCTGCGCGGTGCGCGGCAAGCCCGTGGACAAGGTACGCAGCGTGCTGGGCGAACTGCGCAAGGTCAAAAAGCAGCGCCCCCTGGTGGTCGGCATGATGGGCTGCCTCGCGCAACTCGAAGAAGGCCAGCAGATGGCCCGCAAGTTTGAAGTAGACGTGCTGCTCGGCCCCGGCAGCCTGCTCGACATCGGCGCGGCGCTGGAAAGCAACGAGCGGTTCTGGGGCCTGCAATTCAAGGACGAACTGCACGAACACATTCCCCCGCCGCCCACGGGCAAGCTGCAGGCGCACCTCACCATCATGCGCGGGTGCGACCACCACTGCACCTACTGCATCGTGCCGACCACGCGCGGGCCGCAGGTCAGCCGCTCGCCCGACGACATCATGCGTGAACTGGACATGCAACTCGCGGCGGGCGTGCGCGAAGTGACGCTGCTGGGCCAGAACGTGAACGCATACGGCGTAGACGGGGGCGCGAAACTGGCGGGCTACCCCAGCTTTGCCGAACTGCTGCGGATGGTGGGGCGCAGCGGCGTGGAGCGCGTCAAGTTCACCACCAGCCACCCCATGAACTTCACCGAGGACGTGGCGGCGGCGATTGGCGAAACGCCCGCCATCTGCGAATTCGTGCACCTGCCCGTGCAAAGCGGCTCGGACCGCGTGCTGCGGCGCATGGCCCGCGAGTACAACCGCGAGAAGTACCTCACGCACATCGCTCAGATCAAGAAGCACATTCCGAACGTGGTGCTCGCCACCGACATCATCGTGGGCTTTCCCAGCGAAACCGAGGAAGATTTCCAGGAAACCATGAGCCTGTACGACGAGGTGGGCTTCGACTCGGCGTACATGTTCATCTACTCGCCGCGCCCAGGCACCCCCAGTTACAAGCACTTTCAGGACTTGCCGCGCGAAGTCAAGACCGAGCGCCTAGAGAGATTGATCGCCAAGCAAAAGGAATGGTCGGCCCGCAAAAACGCCGAGAAGGTCGGCACGGTGCAAGAAGTCCTGATTCGCGGCGACGCCTACAGCGAAGGCTTTCTGGAAGGCCACACGCGCGGCAACCACCCCACCATCGTCCCCAAAGCGGTGGGCGCGACGGGCGCGGGCATCTACCCAGTCAGGATCGACCACGCCACGCCCCACCAGATGACCGGGCGCATCCTCGGCGCGGACGGTCAGCCTCTGCCCGAGCTGCCGCGCTTTACGCCCGAAGCGGCGGCGGTGCTGGGCGGGTTGCCGATGGTGT
>NZ_JAUNHK010000211.1 GCF_030523985.1 Deinococcus sp. | reverse complement strand
ACAAGGCAGGTAAAACATGGACCCCGTCACCATTCTCCTTATCCTGTTCGTGGCGGCCCTGGTGCTGTTCGCCACAGAGTGGCTCCCGGTGGATGTCACGGCGCTGGGCCTGCTCTCGGCGCTGCTGCTGTTCGGCCTGCTCAAGCCCAAGGAAGCGTTTGCCGGGTTCGGCAGCGACACGGTGCTGACTCTGGCGGGCCTCTTTATCCTGACGCGGGTGCTGCTGCGGGCCGGGGTGATCGAGTGGATAGGCCACACCCTCGCTCGCCGTGCCCGCAACGCCAACGCCATGTTGCGGGCCATGCTCGGCACGGTGGCGGGAGTCAGCGCCGTGACCTCCAACACGGCGACCACGGCGGTCTTTTTGCCCGTCGTCTCGGGCCTGTCGCGCCGCGCCGGAATTCCTGCCAGTCACGCGCTGATGCCGCTGGCCTTCGCGAGCATTCTGGGCGGCACCATCACCGTCATCGGGACGAGTACCAACCTCGTCGTTTCGGGGGCGCTGCCCGCGACGGGCGAGAAGCCGCTGGGCTTTTTCGAACTCGCCTGGGTCGGCGTGCCTGTGGCGCTGCTGGGAATGCTGTACCTCTTTTTCGTGGCTCCTCGGCTGTTGCCCGCCCGCGAAGCGCAACTGGAAGACACGCTGCGGGCGTATCTGGCCGACCTGACGGTGGCTCCCGGCAGTCCGCTGATCGGGCAAACCCTGCGTGAATCGGGCCTGGGCCGCGACCACGGGCTGACGGTGGTGGCGGTGCGCCGGGGCGAAGTGACGACCTACGCGCCGGGGGCCGACTTCGTGATTGCCGAGGGTGACACCCTGGCCCTTGAAGGCCCCACCGAGCGCATCCTGGCAGGCAAGACGAACCTGGGCGTGGTCAGCCGCAGCGAGCAAAAGCTGCTGGCCGCCGAGGGCGTGCCGACAGGGGCCAGCGTGCGGCTGGTCGAGGCGGTGGTGCTGCCCGGTTCGCCGCTGCTGGGGCGCACCCTGCGCGAGGCCCGCTTCCGCGAACGCTACGGCCTGAGCGTGCTGGCCCTGCACCGCCGCGAACGCACCACCGAGCGCCTGGGACAGGTGCGGGTGCGGGTGGGCGACGTGCTGCTCATTCAGGGACAGGCCGATAAGGTGGCGGGCCTGGGCGAACATTTCGCCGTGCTGGGCGACCTGACCGACAAGCAGAGTGACCTGAAGAAAGCTCCGCTGGCCCTGCTCCTTTTTCTGGGGGCGGTGGTGGCGGGCGCACTCGGCGTGGTGCCGCTGGGCGTGGCGGTGGTGGCGGCGGTGGCCCTCAGCCTGGGCCTGCGCCTGATCAGCCCCGAAGAGGCTTATGCCAGTGTCGAGTGGCCCGTGATTGTGCTGGTGGCCTGTATGCTCGCCTTCGGCACGGCCTTCGAGCAGACGGGGGCGGCGAAGGTGCTGACAGGCGCTCTCTCCGGCATTCTGGAACCGCTGGGGCCGTATGGTCTGCTGGGGGCGCTGTTCGTGGTCACAGTGCTGCTGACCCAGCCCATGAGCAACCAGGCCGCCGCGCTGGTCATGCTGCCCCTCGCCATCGGCACCGCCAAGGCGCTGGGCTACGACCCCCGGCCCTTCGTCATCGGCATCACGGTGGCGGCGAGCAACTCGTTCATCACGCCGCTGGA
>NZ_JAUNHK010000210.1 GCF_030523985.1 Deinococcus sp. | reverse complement strand
AAAAAGCACGCACCCCCACCGGGGCAGGTGGGGGCAGGGCGATGAAAGCCGCTGTTGGCGTGCTTGTGGGTCAGCTGAGGACGCGGCGGGCGCCCATGTAACGGCTGGCCCAGTAGGGATTGCTGAACATCGGCTCGACGACGGTGCGGCCGTGGTAGGAGTTGGCGTTCGCCATCATGCCGTTGCCGAGGTAGATGCCCACGTGGCTCACGCCACGGCCCATCGTGTTGAAGAACACCAGGTCGCCGGGTTGGAGGTTGCGGCTGCTGACCGCGTACCCGACGCGCCACTGGGCGGCGGCGGTGCGGGGCAGGTTGATGCCCATCTGCTGGAACACGCGCAGGGTGTAGCCGCTGCAATCGATACCGCCGTAGCCGGTGCCGCCCAGAACGTAGCGGATGCCGAGGTAGCGGCTGGCAGCGGTGTTCACGTAGGGGCGGCTGCTGGTGCGGGCAGCGGGCGCGGCGGCCTGGGCCGTGTTGCTCTTGGTGAATCCACCGCCAATCTGGAGGCGCTGGCCCACCTGGATGGTGGTGCTTCTCAGTCCGTTCAGGCGCATCAGGCTGGCGGCATCGGTGCCGTAGTTACGCGCAATCTTCGAGAGCGTATCACCAGACTTCACGGTGTAGGTGGCGGCTCCAGCAGTGGTCAAGCTCAAAGCGGAGATGGTGGTCAGGAGGTGGGCGGCTTTCATCGACTCCGGAATCCTATCCCAAAACCGTTCACTTGCCCTTAATCCTTAAATGAATGGGGGACTTTTATGCGCCTATACGACGTATATGCGGACTTTTAGACTGCATAACCCGATGAATACGAAGGATTTCCTCAGCGTTCTCAGATTATGACTCATTTCTGAATTGTCACCCCGGAAAAGCGTGTTGGTGGGCGAAAGTGGGGCTTCATGGAAAGTTCGCTTCCATATTTTTCTCATCCTTTTGACTGAGCGCTTCCTGTCCTCTCTTCCCGTCTGTCCCCACCGAAGGGTATGCCGGAAAAGCCGGGAACGCGCCTATACTTTGCGCCAGCCGTCTGCCGTCTGGACCGGAACACAGGAGAGACGATGAAAGAAAAAATGACCACCGAACAGCTTCTTCAGGGCCTCAAGCACTACCGCCGCATCGCCCGGCAGGACATGCTGCGTGCCCCCGAAACCCCCCATCCCGACGCCTTTTTGCGCCATGCCGAGGCCCGGCGCGAGATTTACGCCGCCCTGGGTGACTACGCCGCCGAACACGCACCGGAAGACGTGGTGACGCACGCGCTGGAGCTTTATCAGGCGCTGCCGTTCGTCACCGGAACTGCCGAGCACGAGCACCCGCAAATCAAGGGTCAGGAAAACGCGCTGGAAAACTTCTTCCTGCTGGTGGCCCTCGACCCACGCACCCGGCGCGAGACCCGCTCCAAACGCCCCAAATTGGAAAGCGTGACGCCCGCTCCCTGAAGTCGTCCCTGACCTGCTGCCCCCGACACCTGACAGTAGCCCTGTCGCCGTGTCGGGGGCGGCCTTAGTGACCCACCGACCACACCCAGTTGCCTACCTTCGCTTCTGGACCGCTACAGGTCACCAGTTGCACTTCGCGGCGGCGGCGCAGCCAGTACGCCACGGCTCCCGGTTCGCAACTCAGGCAAATGCCGCTGCTGGG
>NZ_JAUNHK010000005.1:3842-58716 GCF_030523985.1 Deinococcus sp. | reverse complement strand
GTTTAGAGCATTTTGAATAAAATCTTTGTGGCCCCTTTCTGCCGAGTGGAACGGGTGAAAACCGAGGGTCATACGGATTCCGATTGAATCTGTTAGGTTCAGATTCAATCCGAGCGGATGCGAGTAGGAAAAGATACGGGTTTCGCGTTATGGCTGCACAGGCGGTGCCTTTCCGACTGTGCAGGAATTAAGCGGAATCCGTATCAGCAGGAAGAATCCTGAGTCTAGAGCACGGGCAAAAAGGACGCCGCCCCGAAAATCCCCGGAGGCAGCTTGACCACCTGCTGCACCTGCGGCTCGCCCCACTCGGGATAGCCGAGCTGGGCGATGAATCCGGCGTCGGGAAAATACGCCATGCCGCTGTCGGCCCCCACGCATAGTCCGGACGCGTAGCTGAGGGGAACCGTCGGGTCGTCTGACCGATAAAGAACGTTCTCGCACAGCAGCGCGGTGGGGGTATGCCCGTGCACGAGTTGCTGCCCGCCGTAGCGCTCCAGCAGATGGCGGGCGTTGGCGACCCCTGGGGCACCGACGAAGTTCATCCGGTCCACGAACGCGTTGGCGAAGGCTCCCCATACGCTGGGGTCACGGCTGCGCAGCATGTCGGCGGCGTGGCTGTTGACGTCTTCCAGGCTGCTGCCCAGGCTGCTGTAGAACACCGAATCGGCGTGCACCAGCAGCCAGTCGCTCGCCCGCGCCAGGAGGGGGCGCGACTGAATCCAGGTCACGTCCTCGGGCGCGAGCCGCTCCAAATCCCAGAGCTGCCCGCCGTTGCTCAGCCAGTACTCCATGAATCCCAGGCGGTCTTGGGGGTCGTGACTGCGAAAGAGCGCCGCCGCCAGAAACATGACTTCGTGGTTGCCGAGCAGCGCCGTGACTTGCCCCCCTCCTCCCCGGGCCTGCCGCTCCAGCTGCTGCACCAGCCGCAGCACGCCGACGCCGTCGGGGCCACGGTCCACATAGTCGCCCAGAAACACCAGATGGGCCCGCCCGCCCGTCCAGTTGCCTGCCCGGTCAATCAAGCCCGCCCGCATCAGCAGGGCGCGGAGCTTGTCGTGTGCGCCGTGAACGTCACCGACCACCCACAAGTCACGGGGCCGGGAAGGGTCGAAGCCCTCTCCCCCGCCTTCTTCACCGAACGGGCCTTGCCCCTCTCCAAGCGGTGGGAAGGGCGGGACATCGGTGGAGGAAAAGGCGGGAGACATAGAAGGGAGTGGCGCAAGCCAAGAGCCTGGCGGCTGGCAGTCTACAGGCCAAGCTCTTGCAGAGTTCTGACCGTCAATTCAGTCCTCGGTCTCGTCTTCGCCTGTCGGCACGTTTTCCGACCCACCCGGCGATGGCAGGGTGCGCCACTTGGTCATGCGCTCGGTGATGTCTTGCTGAAGGCGGCGCACGTTGCCCTCCAGATGAGAGCGGGAAGCATCGAGTTCGTGACGCAGGCGCATGATTTCTTCGACACCCGCGAGGTTGACGCCGAGTTCCTGGGTCAGCCGCCGGATTTCGCGCAGATGCTCGATGTCGCGCTCGGAGTACAGCCGCGTCTTGCCGCTGGAACGTCCCGGACGAATGAGCTGCTTGCGCTCGTACAGCCGCAGCGTCTGGGGGTGCATATCCACCAGCTCAGCGGCGATGGAGATGACGTAGACGGGTCGGTCACGCGGGTCGAGGGCCGCACCCGACGAAGGAAGCGCCTGGGGCCGGGCCTGTTCGCGCAGTTCGTCCTCGATGCGCTCGATTTCGGCCTCGAATTCCTGCTGCAAGTCGTCGAGCTGGTGCTGAAGGCGCATGACTTCCTCGACGCCCGCGAGGTTGACGCCGAGTTCCTGGGTCAGCCGTCGGATTTCGCGCAGATGCTCGATGTCGCGCTCGGAATACAGCCGCGTCTTGCCGCTGCTTCTCCCCGGACGAATCAGACCCTTGCGTTCGTACAGCCGCAGCGTCTGGGGATGCATGTCCACCAGTTCCGCCGCCACCGAGATGACGTACACAGGGCGATGTTTGGCGTCCGAACCCATAAGCGGAGTTGAGTATACCGCAATCAAGGTTGCTGCGCCGCTGATGGCAGGGGCTGCGCTTGCTGATGGCGGATGGCAAATGGCCTGGGGCGGGGAGCTGTCGCAAGCCTCCTTTTCCATCATCCATCAGCGAAGCGGAACCATCATCCATCATCAACGGCTCTAAGCCTCGGCCCCCACCAGCCACAGCGCCCGGAATGGGGCGAGGGTCAGCGTCGGGCGGGTAAGGTGAAAGTGACTGTCCGAGAGCAGATCACGCGCCCCGTCCCCCAACTGGTCACGCAGCACGTAGGCCGGAAACTGAATCTGGTGTTCGCTGAAGTTGTAGACCTGCACCATCACGCCCAGCGGATGCTCGCGCAGCAGCAGCAGCACGCAGGGGTCGGGACTGGGCAGCGGGCGACTCTCGATGCTGGCGTGCAGGTACGGGGTGCGGCGGCGCACGGCGAGCAGATGGCGCACCCCGGCATTCATGCGGGCGGCGGGCAGCGTGGGGTCGGCCTGAATCGCCTTTGCCAGCGCCCAGTCCATCCGTGGGCGGTGAACCCAGCGGTTGTCGGCGACGTGTTCGGGGGTGTCGGCAAAAGCGTAGTCGTTGAGCAGCGCCAACTCGTCGCCCATGTAGAGCAGCGGCACCCCGCCGAAGCCCAGCATCAGTGTGTGCAGCAGCAGCAGGCGGCCCAGGGCATCGTCTACCCGCGCCGGGTCGTCACTTTTGAGTGCCTGCTCCAGTCCGGCGAGACTGGCGGCGGTGCCGGAAATGCGGCGGTCGCCCGTCTGCGGGTTGTGCTGAAAGACCAGGCCCCGCGCAAAGCTGCCCGCAAAGTCGCCGCTGTAAAAGTCGGACAGAAAGCGCCGATGCTCTGGCCCGCTCAGGCCCACCCGCGCCGCGTCCTCGTCGGAAACGGCCCAGCCGATGTCGTCGTGGCAGCGGACGTAGCTGCCCCAGGTCGTGTTGGTCGGTTTGGGCGGAAAGGCCGCCAGCGCCGCCGCCAGCAGCCGCACGTCCCGCGAGGCGAGCGCACTCCACATCTGCACCATCAGCGAGTTGTGGTAGGCCATATCCGACACCCGCCCGTGGTGGTCACGCGAGCCGAGGTAATGAATCAGGTCGCCCGGCGCCACAATCGCCTCGGCCTTGAACGCCACCGCCGGAGCCACCACGCGGGTCGCCGCCCGCAGCGCGTGGGTGAGGTGATGAACTTCGGGCTGGTTCTGGCAGTCGGTGCCCAGCCGTTTCCACAGGAAGGCGATGGCGTCAAGGCGGAAGACCTCTACCCCCCGGTTCGCCAGCGTCAGGATGATGTCCAGATACTCGCGGAAGACGGCCGGGTTGCTCCAGTTCACGTCCCACTGGTAGCGGTTGAAGGTCGTCCAGACCCAGCCCTGCAATGCCTCGTCCCAGGTGAAGTTGCCCGGCGCGAAGTCGGGAAACACCTCGGGGAGTGTCTGCTCGAAGGCGTCGGGCTGCTCACGGTCAGGGTAGACATAGAAATAGTCGCGGTAGGCCGCTTCGCCTCCTCTAGCCCGCACCGCCCAGTCGTGCTCCTGCGCCACATGGTTGAGCACCAGATCGAGCACCAGGCTGATGCCCTGGCCGCGCAGGTCACGCGCCAGTGCCGAGAGGTCGTCGATGCTGCCGAGGTCTTCGCGCACCGCCCGGTAGTCCTGTACCGCGTAGCCGCCGTCGTTTTCGCCGTCGCGGGGGCGCAGCAGCGGCATCAGGTGCAGGTATTTGACCCCCAGGTCTTGCAGGTAGCCGACCTTTTCACCGACGCCCTTGAGGGTTCCGGCAAAGCGGTCGGCGTAGGCGACGTAGCCCACCATGTCGGGCGCTTGCAGCCAGTCGGGGCGCAGCAGCCGCGCCTCGTCCAGCCGCCGCAGGTCAGCGGGGCGGGCGTGGTAGGCGTGCAGCATGACTTCAAGGAGTTCCGCCAGCAGCGCCTCGGCCTGCTCGCCGTACACCGCCCGCAGGTTGTCGGCCAGTTCGGGGCCGTAGCGTTCCAGCCGCAGCAAAAAGGTATCGGCGTCGCGGTCGTCGTCGAAAGCGGGGCGCAGGCGTGAGACGAGTTCGGGGGTCAGCACCTCTTCAGCATACGGCGCAGGGCACGGAAGCGGTTCCAGCTTGCTTGTCCTTCCCGAAAGTGCCGAAACCCGTCCGGGTTAAGCCGCGTTAAGCCCTTGTGGAGGCCGGTCTAAGGAAGCGCCCCTAGCCTGGGTCTATGAAAAAGTTCTGGCTTTCGGCGCTCCTTTTCCTTCCCCTCACGGCCCTGGGCACGGCGCAGGCCGACGAGGTGCGTTGCAGTGGCGGCATCGGCGCACGCAGCATCGACGGTGACATCGTGGTGCCGCGTGGCGCGACCTGCACCCTCAGCGGCACGGTGGTCGACGGCAATGTCAAGGTAGAGCGTGGCGGCACCCTGGTCATGAACTCGGCACGGGTCGGCGGCAACGTCCAGTCCGAGGGGTTGCGCTCGGTCAGTGTGTCGGGAGGCAGCGTCGGCGGAAGCATTCAGCTCAAGGAAGGAGGCCGCGTGACCCTCCAGAACGTGAGGGTCAACGGTGACATTCAGCTCGAGAAGAACAGTGGGCCGGTACTCGTACGGAGCAACAATGTGGGCGGCAACCTGCAATGCCAGGGCAACAGCGGCATCAGCGGAAGCGGCAACCGGGTAGACGGGAACAAAGAAGACCAGTGCCGCTCGTTCTGAGCACCCGAACTCGGCCCTGACCAAGCAGCGGAGACGATGAGCCTTCCCATCGTCTCCGCTTTTTCTATGTGCTGCTTCCTTGTGCTGCTCAGCCCCTGGGCTGCTTCAGTGCGGCCGCTGAATCTCCCGCTGGGCCAGAGCCTCCAGCGCACGGCGGGCGGGCGAGGGCGGCAGCACGTCCAGCGCACGGATGGCGGCGGCAGCGCGGCGGCGGATTTCCTCGCGGGTCTGTTCGTCGGCGCGTTCCTGCCGGGCCAGGGTCAGCACCCGCTCCACGTCGCCGGGTTGCGCGGCGCGGCGTTCCAGAATCTCGCGCACCTCGGCGTCGTGCGGCCCGCCGAGCAGCAGCAGTGTGGGATACGTCGCCTTGCCCTCGTGCAGGTCGCCGCCCACCGGCTTGCCGATCTGGGCCTCGGTGCCGAACAGGTCGAGCAGGTCGTCTTGCATCTGAAACGCCATGCCGTACTCGTGCCCGAAGACCCGCAGCGCCTCGCACTCGGCCTCGCCCGCACCCAGCAGCAGTGCCGGAGCCTGGGCCGCGAGTTCGAGCAGCGCCGCCGTCTTGCCTTGAATGACCTGAAGGTAATTCTCGAAGGAATAGTCGGCGTAGGACGCCACCTGAAATTGCAGCACCTCGCCCTCGCAGATGACGCTGGCGGCCCGCCCGAACTCGCGGGTCAGCGCCGGACTGCGGGGCATGGTCGAGAGTTCGCCCAGCAGCCGCGCCAGCATGAAGTCGCCGCTCATGACGCTCACCACGTTGCCGAAGCGCCGGAACGCCGTTTCCTGACCGCGCCGCTTGTCCGAGTCGTCGATCAGGTCGTCGTGCAGCAGGCTGGCCGAGTGCAGCAGTTCCACACACACGCTCAGGCGCAGCACGTCGTTCCAGTGGGGGTCATCCGGCAAGGTGCCGAGTGATTGCGCCGCCAGCAGCGTGACGAGGGGCCGCACCCGCTTGCCACCCGCCGCCGCGAGGTCTTCCCCGATGATGGCGATAAATTCCACGTCCGAGCGCAGCACCTCGCGCAACTGGGCCTCGAACGCGGCGTCGGGCACCGCCAGCCCAGTCAGGGGCAGGTCTGGAACGCTCGGGGAAAACACGCCAGTCATGGGGGCAAGTATAGGAGGGCAGGGGAAGCGCCGTGCGGGGCAAATGTTGGCTGACCCTGGCAGTCTTTCTGTCCCTCGCGCCGCACCCCGCGAACATGGTAAAAAACAGGGTATGGAAAGCGTCGTCGCCCTTTTTCCCGAACCCGCGCAGGCCCGGCAAGCCCTGAACGCCCTGCAGGCACGCGGCTTTGCCCGTGAACACCTTGGTTTTGCTCTGGCCGACGTGGTCGCTGAAAACGAAATTGCCAGTGCCACGGGCGTTAGCCCCGAAGCCGGAGCGCCCGGCGGTGCGGGGACGGCCATCAAGGGCACGGTCTACGGCACACTCATCGGCGTCGCGCTGCTGATTCCGGTGTGGATTCTGTTGCGCCTGATTCCCGAAACCCAGATCTACAGCGACGGCGCACTGATGGCGATGCTGTTCGGGGCCATCGGCGGCGGCGGCATGGGCTTCCTGTTCGGGGCACTGGCAGGCAGCGACCACGGCGACCACGTCAAGCTGCTGCGTCAGATGGGCGTGCCTGCGGCCCAGGCCGAGCGCATTCAGGCCAGCGTGCGCGGCGGTCACACCATGGTGATTGCCCGTGACCCCAGCGGCAGCCGCACCGACGAAGCCCTCAGCATCATGCGCCGCAGCGGGGCCGTGCGCCTTGAGGACGTGGAAGGCGGCGGCAAGCTCCAGAGCGAACGCACCGGACAGGGCGGTCACTGAGCTTTTCGACAGCAGGAGCGGCACCGGGAAACATCTCCGGTGCCGCTTCCTTTTGCTGTTCGTTCTACCCGAACAACCGTGCCGGGTTGCCCACCGTCATCTGCTCTATCTGCTCGGCCGTGATGCCCCGCCTGTGCAACTCGGGCAGGATGTCAGCAGACAGGTGCAGCGGGTGCCAGTCCTTGACGGCGGGCAAGATGACCTCCGGCATGGGCAGCGGGCGCCCCAGCCAGTGCCAGATGCTGTCGTGCGAGAGCAGCAACCGACCGGCATGACCTTCAGCCAGCAGCGTGGTCAGGACTTCCAGCCGCTCGGCGTCGGTGGGGGTGCCGACCAGACCCTGAAGTCCCAGACGGTCAAAAGCGATGCTGACCCCGTAGCGCAGTGTGGCGCGGTGGTAGGCCGGATCGGTGTTGCCGTCCATGTGCCCAATCATGACGCGTTCGGGGTCGGCCCCCAGCGAGGTCAGCAGTTCGGCCTGCTGTGGCCCCTGCTGGCCTTCCTGCGTGTGGGTGATGATGGGTACCCCGGTTTCACGCTGCACCCTGGCTCCGGCCCGGAAAAACATCTGCTCGTAGGGGGTGATGGCGTCACGGCTGCTCGCCAGCTTGATGACCCCGGCGCGGATACCTGTTCCGGCGATGCCCTGGGTCACTTCGGTCTTCATCATCTCGTAGATTTCCGACTCGGCGTCACCCAGTGAGGCCCGGAACTTGAAGTAGGTCGTCGCCCCCTCGCCCTCGTAGTAAAAGCCCGTCGCACACAGAATCTGTAGCCCCGTTGCCTCACTGACTTCGCGCAGGAAAGCCGGATTGCGCCCGCATTCGTTCGGCGTGGCGTCCACCACCGTTCGGATGCCCCGCGAGAGCAGCGCCCGCGCCGTCTCCGTGCAGGCCGCGAGCGCCGCCGCGTGGTCGAAGCCCCCGAGCGTCACGTCGCCCGCGTAACCTGGGTAACCGAAAATCACGTGTTCGTGGGGCAAAGTCATGCCGAGTTCTGTCGCCGCGACTGGCCCCGTCACCGTCTGTGCCGTCATGTGTGCGCCTCCTGTGGTCTGCTTTGTGGATACCGCCATGCTAGCGCGTGGAGCGGGCCGCTAAGCTGCCTCCATGCGACTGACTGCACTTGTTTCCGGAACCGTTCAGGGCGTGGGCTACCGCCTGTACGCCCAGCGCCACGCCCGTGACCTGGGGCTGCATGGCTACGCCGAAAACCTCAGCGACGGCAAGGTCGAAGTGGTGGCCGAAGGCGACGAGGCGGCGCTGGAACGGCTGCTGCACTGGCTGCGGCGCGGCCCGCCCCATGCCCGCGTGCAGAACGTGGACACCCAGTACAGCGAGGCAACGGGCCTGCGCGAATTTCACATCTACGGCTGAGCCTCGCCCAGTTCGAACAGGGCCGCACTGGGGCAGAACTCACGCAGCACGCACTCTCCGCACAGGGGCCGCTGGCTGCGGCAGGTGTCGCGCCCATGCCGCACACCAGAAATGTGCAGCGCGTAGCGTGTCTCCCAGTCGGGCGGCACGGCCTCGCCGTACCAGCGCTCGACCTTGTGGCTGTTCCAGTTGACCGGGACAAGTTCCAGCCGCTTGGCGACGCGTTCCATGTTGCCGTCTACCGGCATGGCAGGGCGGATGAGGTCAAAGAGCAGCACCAGCGCCACCGTTTTGTGGCCTACCCCCGGCAGCGCAGCGAGGGCAGCGCGGGCCTGTTCGTGGCCTTCCGGTGTCTGCGGAAAGTCGCGCAAAAAGCGCAAGCTGAGTTCGCCCCGCGCTTCTTCGAGGTGCGCCAGCACGCCATAAATGTAGTCGGCCTTCATGCGTGACAGCCCGCCGCCCGCCGACTTCAGCGTGGTGGCGATTCCGTCGGGGCCGTCCATCAGAGCGGCCTCCCAGTGCGGGTAGACGGTGGTCAGCACTTCCCACTGGCGCTGGGCCACGCGGCGGGTATTTTGCTGCGCCAGGATGGTGCGAATGACCCCCCCCAGCGGTTCGGGAAAGCGGCGCGGTGCGGGCAGGTCGGGGGCGTAGGTTTCCCGCAGGCGGCGCAGGTATTCGGGAAACCAGGCGGGCGGCGGCACCTGCTCGGTCAGGGCGGGCGGGGTCTTGGGACGGGAAGCAGACCGGGAACGCGAAGGCACGGGACAGCGTAAGCCAAACTGACGCTGACCAATCCTGTATTTCCTCTCCATCCCACCCGCGTCAAAGGAAGTTCTATGCTCCATGTCCAGAATCTGTCCAAGTCCTACGGCACGTTTCAGGCGTTGCGGGACGTGAGTTTTTCGACCCCTGGCGGTGAAGTGTTCGGGCTGCTCGGCCCCAACGGTGCGGGCAAAACCACCCTGCTGCGCATTCTGGCGACGCTGCTGGCCCCCACGTCAGGCCGCGTCACAGTCAACGGTCTCGACACATTGCAGCAGGCCGAGGCCGTGCGCCGCTGCATCGGCGTGGTCAACGGGGGCATGGGCCTGCCGCAGTACCTCACCGGGCGCGAGGTGCTGCGTTCGTTCGCGGCGTTCTACGGCCTGACCCACGCGCAGACCGAGGCCCGTATCGCCGAACTCGACGCCCGACTGGACCTGGGCCGCACGCTGGACACGCGGGCCGGAGAGTATTCGACGGGCATGAAGCAAAAAGTCGTCATCGCCCGCGCCGTCATCCACGACCCCGCCGTGCTCGTGCTGGATGAGGCGGCAAGCGGACTGGATATTTTTGCGCGGCGCACGCTGCTCGACTTTGTGGCGCAGACCCGCGCTCCGGGCCGCCTGACGCTGTATTCCACCCATGTCATGAGCGAGGCCGAGGAAGTCTGCGACCGGGTCGCCATCTTGCACCAGGGGCAACTGGTCGCGCTGGACAGCATTCCTGCCATTTTGCAGCGCACAGGCGAGCGCAACCTCGAACGGGCCTTTTTCGCCCTGCTGCGCGGAGGCGAGGACCATGCGGTCTGAGGGGCGCTCTGAGCGCGGTGGCCTGCGCCCCGGCATGCTCTGGCAGGTGGCGCAGCGTGACTTGCTCTCGACGCTGCGTGACCGCCGCACCCTCGCCAACACCATCCTGATTCCGCTGCTGGTGCTGCCGCTGCTGACCCTGGGCATGCCGCTGCTGCTGGGCAAACTGATGGGCGGGCAGGTTTCCGAGCGGCAAAAAGTGGGCGTGGTCGGCACGCTGCCCGCCGAACTGCGTCAGATCCTCACCCAGAACCGTGCACTTGGGCCAGAGGAACAGGTACAGGGCGTAGAACTCGTCCCGGTCACCGACCCGCTGAAGGCCGTGCAAAGTGGCGAGGTGGAGGCCGTTATTCGCGTGCCGCAGCCGCTTCCTACGGCGGCGGGCGCGGCGCAGGGCCGATTGGAGCTGTACGCCAAACTGGGCAACCTCAAGAGCCAGTCGGGAGCTTATGCCAAGGTCAGGAGCGCGGTGCAGAGCTACAACCGCGACCTGACCCGACGGGCACTGGTCGGCGCGGGCCTGAGCGAAACCGTGCTGGAACCCGTGCAGGTCAGGGCCGTGGACGCCAGCCCTCCCCAGGAAAAGCGGGCCGGAATGCTGGCCTTTCTGGTACCGATGCTGATGCTGAGTTTTCTGCTCAACGGCGGCATGGCAACGGCGCTCGACTCGACAGCGGGCGAGAAGGAACGCGGCACCCTCGAAAGCCTGCTGGTCACACCTGTACGCCGGGGCGAAGTGGTCGCAGGCAAGCTACTCGCCACCACACTGATGTCGCTGGCGACCGGATTTTTCAGCTTGCTGGGCTTCCTGGCAACCGGGCTGGTGGCGGCCCGCCTGTCACAGCGCAGTGTGGTAGAAGCCGAAGCGATGCAGGCGATGGGCGGGCAACTGACCCTCACGCTGGGTTCACTGGCGGCGATGGCGCTGGTCGTCATGAGTGTGGCCCTGCTGATTTCGGCGGTGCTGATTGCCCTCAGCATCTACGCCCGCTCGTACAAGGAAGCGCAGACCTACGTCTCACCGCTCTCGCTGCTCATCGTCTTTCCGGCGGTGATGCTGCAATTTTCCGACTTCTTGAAAATGGGGGACTGGCTCTACGCCCTGCCGCTGTTCGGCAGCATGGTCGCCATTCTGGACGTGGTGAAGGGCCAGATCACGCTGGGGCATACGCTGGCGGCGGTGGCGGGTAACCTGCTGGGCACCGCCGTGCTGGGCTGGCTGGCTTGGCGCTCGTTTGGGCGTGAAGAAGTGATTTTCAGGAATTGATACGACTTTGAAAAATAGTTTGGGCGTCCAAGCTATTTTTCCGAACGGACTTGCAAAGCTGCGCAGCAGAGTGAGCAGAAGAAGCTACGGGACTGAACTATTCTTCGGAGATGTCGGAAAAGCACCGCCATCTCCTTCGCGCCGTTCAGTCCCGTATGACAGAGTTCCAAGCTTGACGGCGCACATTCGGTTTCCTTTCCCGAATGTGCGCCGCGCCCTTCAGGGCCACCCAAAACCGCTTTCAGGCCCTCAACAGGTCGCCCGCGATAATCACCTTCTGAATTTCACTGGTGCCCTCGTAGATTCTCAGCAGGCGCTGGTCACGGTAGAACCGCTCGAAGGGGGCGTCCTTGACGTAGCCCATGCCGCCCGCGACCTGCACGGCCTTGTCGGCCACCTGCGAGAGCATCTCGGTGGCGTGGTACTTGGCGACACTCGCCATGCGCTTGACGTCCTGGCCTTCGTCCACCATCCAGGCCACTTTCTGCCACAGCACCCGGCTGGTCTGAATGGCGATTTCCATCTCGGCCAGCATGAACTGCACCGCCTGAAACTCGGCGATGGGTTTGCCGAACTGTTCGCGGGTCTGGGCATGCTGCACGCTCAGGTCCAGCAGACGCTGCATGGCCCCGGTGGAGCGGGCGGCGATGCCCACACGCCCGTTGGTCAGAATGCCCAGCGCCTCACGGTAGCCCCGGTGCTCCGGCCCCAGCAGGTTGGCGGCAGGAATCTCGGCGTCTTCGAAGATGACTTCGGCAGACAGCGCGCCTTTTTGACCCATCTTCTCGTCGATTTTGCCGATGCTCACGCCGGGGGTGCTCTGCGGCTCGACCAGAAAAGCACTCATGCCGCGTGTCCCCTGCGACGGGTCGGTGATGGCGATGACGGTCAGCAGCCCGGCAATCGGCGCATTGGAGATGTAGTGCTTGGTGCCGTTCAGGACGTACACGTCGCCTTTTTTGACGGCCCTGGTACGGATGTTGCCCGCGTCGCTGCCGCTGCTCGGCTCGGTGATGGCGAAGCCCGCGATGCACTCGCCCGCCGCCATCGCAGGCAGGAAACGCCTTTTTTGCTCCTCGTTGCCGAGCTTGACCAGCCCGCTGGTGCCGATGCTGGCGTGGGCCGAAATCATGCCGCCGAAGCCCATGTGCCCTTGCCCCATCGCTTCGTACACGGCGCAGCGGCCCAGAGCGCTCAGTCCCACGCCGCCGTACTCCTCGGGAATGCTCAGGCCGAAGAGGCCCAGGTCGGCGGCTTCCTTGACCAGTTCGGGCGGAATACGGTTGGTGTCCTCAATCTCGTGGGCACGGTCTTCCACGCGAGTCAGCATGAAATCACGGATGGTCGCCTGCATCTCCCGCAGGTCATCGGGCAAATTGAAATTCATGGTGACTGTTACGTTACGCCTTTTTCAGACCGGTGTCAGGCCGGGCAGCCTGAACATTGACACATTCCGAACTCTCCCCTAAACTGCTTGAGCCTGAACGGGCATGGTGGAATTAGCTCAGTCGGTTAGAGCGCCGCTCTGTGGAAGCGGAGGCCGTGGGTTCAAGTCCCATATTCCACCCCACTGTCCCCACTTCGGTGGGGCTTTTTTCCGTTCAGGCCACCACGCGAAGGTGGCGGAATTGGTAGACGCACTAGACTTAGGATCTAGTTCCCGTAGGGAGTGAGGGTTCAAGTCCCTTCTTTCGCACCAGTGCAGGAGAGCAGCAGCGTCGAGACAAACTCTGGCGCTGCTGCTCTTTTGGCACTGAATTTCAGTACCTCGAAGTTCAGCTTTAAGTGAACCAAGCGGAGTAAGTACCGAAAAAAGGACGTCGAACCGAGAACGGAGCTTTCTCGATTCGACGTCCTTAAGACCCGACGGGACGTTCGCCGCGCTCGAAGACCACGTTGGCACGGCCCACAATCAGCGGGTCAATGCGCCCGATGTTCTCGGGATCCTTGTTGGTGTAGGGCAGGCGGTGCAGCACATAGCGCATGGCGTTCAGCCGCGCCCGCTTCTTGTCGTCGGACTTGACCACCGTCCAGGGACAATCGGCGGTGTCGGTGTGGAAGAACATCGCTTCTTTGGCCTGGGTGTACTCTTCCCACTTGTCCAGCGAGGCGAGGTCCATCGGCGAGAGCTTCCACTGCTTGAGGGGATGGGCTTGGCGCTCCTTGAAGCGGCGGCGCTGCTCCTCGCGGCTCACCGAGAACCAGAACTTGATGACGTGGATGCCGCTGCGCACCAGATTGCGCTCGAACTCGGGGCACTGGCGCATGAATTCGGTGTATTCGGCGTCACTGCAAAAGCCCATCACCCGCTCGACCCCGGCGCGGTTGTACCACGAGCGGTCGAACAGCACGATTTCGCCGCGTGTGGGGAGGTGCTGCACATACCGCTGGAAGTACCACTGGCCCAGTTCTTCCTCGGTGGGTTTGGACAGCGCCACGATGCGTGCACCACGCGGATTCATGTGCTCCATGAAGCGTTTGATGGTGCCGCCCTTGCCCGCCGCGTCCCGGCCTTCAAAAATCAGGACGACGCGCTGCCCGGTGTCCTTGACCCACGCCTGCAACTTGAGCAGTTCGACCTGAAGGCGGTACTTTTCGTGCTCGTAGGTTTCGCGGCTCATGCGGTACTTGTAGGGGTAGGCCCCGTAGCCCCCATCCGCCGCGAGAATGGTGTCGAGGTTCTCGCTGGGCGTCTGGTCCCGGCTCACCAGCCGCTGACGGCGCAGGGCGCGGGAGAGCGCCTTTTGCTCGTCGGGCGAGAAGGACGACAGCAAGGTGTCGGCCAGTTCGTCGAGTTCGACGGCAGGTTCGGCGTGCAGGATGTCCGACAGGGCGCTGAGTTTGGCGGCCTGCCGCGCCTGAAGCCGCTCGGACACGCTGAGGGCTTCGGTTTCTGCGGGGGTGTCGCCCACCACGCTCTCGGCCTCGGTCATCCGGCGGGGGCGGCGGCGCGAAGCTGCGGGGGTCTGTTCCACTTCATCGTTCGTGACGGGCGGCTGCGAGGACGGACGCGAACTACGCTTGGTCATGGTTCTCCTTGAGGAAATGCGCTTGACGAAAAGTGTTCAACACCGCATTGAGAATAGCCAAAAAGAACTTCGGCCACCCTGAACGCCGGGAAGCCGAAGTGGAAAAATGAAAGTGGTCCTTACTGCTCGCCAGCAGCCTTGTCGTCGCTGTCGTCGCGCTCGGCGTCGCCCATGTTGGTGCTGGGCGGGTCGGAGGCGTCCATGCTCTGGGCGCTGGTCACGTCCACCTTGTCCACGCCTTCCTTGTCGGCCATGGCGGCGGACTTGGCCTCGGCGGCGACGGTGGCGTTCAGGTCACGCTTCTCGTCGGTGCGGCCCATGAACTGCAAGTCCACGTTGCTGATTTCGTCCTCGGTCTTGACCGTCTTGGTGTCGTTGTCGCTCATGCGCCTACGCTAGCAAGTCGCGGGCGGGCATGGGCTGAAGCTGTCCTTTATGTCACGCCGGGAGTTGCGCCGCTTTGAGGATGGATGATGGATTCACTGCGATGATGGGACGAGCTGTTGTTCCGGCGGTTAGCCGTTTACGCCCCCAGCCGCAGCACGCTCTGGTTGCCGCGCAGCACGAAGACCAGGATGCCAGCCCCGGCCAGCACGCCCGCTTGCCGTTCCAGTTCGCGCACCGTGTCGGGGGCGGCGGCCCACTGGCGGCGCGGGTTTTCGCCGGGTTCCAGATAAAAGCCCTCGGGCAGCGCCACGATGGTCACGCGGCTGGCAGTGGCCCTGGCCCGCATTGCCTGTTCGACCAATTGCGGCCCGCCCAGCGCCGTGAGAATGACGAGGTTGCTGCCACTGCGCGGAGGCAAAATCAGTGGTGGAGAGGGGTCGGCCCTGACCCGCGCCAGCCGGAGCAGCGCCGCCTGGGTCGCTTCTTCACCGCGCCCGCTGGGGGTCTGCTGACCCGCTGTGGCGACCGCAACAGGGAGGCCCAGTTTCAGCCCCTCCTGAATCAGGCTGCTGGCGAGGCGCACCGCGCTTTCCAGATACACGTCGTTGCCGCCCGACGTATCCAGATAGACGAGCAGGTTGCTCGCCGCCGTCTTCTCCAGTTCGCGCACCATCAGTTGCCCCGTGCGGGCCGAGAGTCGCCAGTGAATGCGCCCCGGCGAGTCGCCGCGCTGGTAGTCCCGCGCTCCCCGCAGGCTGAGCGGGTCTTCCAGGCCCAGCGTGCGCGACAGAGTGCCTTCCGACAGCAGGGGCCGCAAAAGGTCGGGCAACTTCAGGTCGTGGGTGCCGGGAAACACGTCCAGATGCGCCGGAAAGTCCAGCCGCACCGAACGCCAGAACAGGCCCAGCGGGTCGGCCCAGCGCAGCGTGACGCCCGGCCAATCGAACTCGCCCCAGCGATTAAGCATCAAGTTGGTGCGATGTTCGCTCTGGCGCTCGCCCAGCACCTCGCCCGCGAACACGACGGCGGCACGCGGCACCACCGACCCCGGCGGCGGGTCTTCGACCACGTAGCGCAGCGGCAGGCGACTGCGAATGCTCAGGCGCACCGTCAGCGGTATGTCGTGCCCGCTGAATCCGGCGCGGGGCAGTTCGCGTTTCAGCGTCACCTGGGGCGGCTGGCGGTACAGCCCCCACAGCAGCGCGGCGAGCAGCGCCAGCAGCCCCACCCACAGCAGGGCGGTCAGAGGCAGGGTCATAGAACGGCGGCAGCTTCGACGGGCACCGGCACGGCCTGAAGCACCTCCGCCACCACGTCTCCCGGCCCCAGCCCCTGCATCCGCGCCTCGATACCCAGCGAGAGGCGGTGGGTGAGCACGCCGGGCGCGGCCTGCTGCACGTCGTCGGGGGTGACGAAGGTGCGGCCCGCTGTCCAGGCCAGCGCCTGTGCCACCGCTTGCAGCGCGAGGCTGGCGCGGGGGCCACCGCCGAGCGCGACCTGGGGATGCTGCCGCGTGCGGGAGGCCAGAGACGCGATATAGCGCCGCAGGTCGGGGCTGACCGTCACCTCACGCACGGCGGCCTGCGCCGCCAGCAGCTCGGCGGGCGTGGCGACGGCGCTCAGTTGGCCCAGCGGGTGAATCCCTTGCAGGCGCGAGAGCATCTCGACTTCCTGTTCCAGCGACGGATATCCCACCGAGAGCCGCAGCAAAAAGCGGTCAAGTTGCGCTTCGGGCAGGCGGTAAGTCCCCTCGTGTTCCACCGGGTTCTGCGTCGCAATGACGATGAAGGGTTGCGGCAGACGGTGGGTCACGCCCGACTCGCTGACCTGCCCTTCGCCCATTGCCTCCAGCAGCGCCGACTGGGTTTTGGGGGTGGCGCGGTTGATTTCGTCGGCCAGCAGGATGCCCGTGAAAATCGGCCCCGGCACGAATTCGAATTCGCCCGTGGCAGGCCGGAACACGCTGACCCCGGTCACGTCCCCCGGCAGCAGGTCGGGCGTGAACTGCACGCGGGCAAAGTCCAGGCCCAGGCTGACCGAGAGGGCACGGGCCAGCATGGTTTTGCCGGTGCCGGGGGCGTCTTCGAGCAGAACGTGTCCCCCGGCGAGGATGGCAGCGAGGGCCAGCCGGGTCACGTCTTCCTTGCCGACCAGCACGCGGGCGACGTTGGCGATGATGTGGGCGGCAAAAGGCTGGGTGGCGGTAAGGGTGGGGGTTTGGGTCATAGGATTCCTTGTGGATGTCAGGCTCTAAGCGTCTGAGGGCTTCAACCCTGCTGAAGTGACGGACAACTGGGACAGACGGGTACAGATTTGCTCGGCGGCAGCTTCGGCACTATCGGCGTCTTCGTCGGTGACACGCCCGCCGTAGCGCACGGGCTGATAGGCGCGGGTAAGGGTTTGCAGGGCGTCCGCCAGCGCCGGAAACTCGGCCCCCAGGCGGGCGGCATAGGCGGCGGGCGTCTCGGCGAGGGTACGGGCGTGTCCGGCGTCGTGCAGGGCGGCTTCGGCGCGGCGGTAGGCCAACCGGACGCGGTGCAGCGCGGGAGCGGGCGTGTTTTCACCCGGCAGCAGCGCCTCCGCTTCGGCCCGTGCTTCGCGGCGGGTACGGCTTTTCCACAGCGCGGCATAGAGGAGCACCAGGGCCAGCGCCAGCAGTCCCACCCACAGCCAGCCGGAGAAGTTGGCCAGTCCGGTGCCGTCCAGTTCCCGCGTCTCGGGTGCGCGCTCGAACTTGAAGATGTTTTCCAGCACGTTCTGGGCCGAATCCTGCGGGGCCGTTTCCCCACCCACCCCCTGGGACTGGCGCTGAGACATCAGGGCGCTGAGCAGCACCAGCCCCCCAGTCAGCCCCAGGCCCAGCGCTGCCAGCAGTTCGGGCAGGGTCAGCCGCCGCCCGGCCTGCTGTCCACGTCCCAACAGGACGCCCGCCGCCACCACCAGCAGCAGTCCGCCCAGCAGAGCAAAGTCCAGGGGGGGCAAGGTCAGGCGGCTTTGGTCTACCGTGAGAACCAGCGGAACGGAACGGGGAGCGTCTGCCGGGGGAGGAGGAGGCTTGTCCGCCGCATTGGACACGTCGCGACTGGCTTGTTCTGGCGGAGGCGCGGCGCTCTGCGTGTCCGGCGCAAGGAGTGTTCCGGCATGAAGGTGACTTTGCGGCAGCAGCAGCCCCAGGCCCAGCACCGCCGCCGCCCCCAGCGCCGTGGCCTGCCACATCGGGCGGTGGAGGGGAGCGCGGCGGGTCGCGTAGCGGTCATCGGCCCCTTCCCGGCCCAGCAAACCGCCCTGCGCCGCCAGCAGCAGCCCGACCTGCGGAGCCAGCAGCCCTGGCAACAGCGCCAGCAGCACGCCCCGGCGCTTGCCGTCTTCCGCCAGGTTCAGGCCCAGATTGAGCAGCAGCACCAGCACCAGTTGCAGCAGGTAGGTCAGGGCCAGGCCCATCAGTGCGGACGGCCCCGCCTGCCACGCGCCGGGCAGTTGGGTCAGCATGCCCAGGCCCAGCAGCAGCATAAAAATCATCAGCCGCGCCGAGGCCCACTCGGGCCAGCGCAATCCCAGCAGGGTCACGGCGCACAGGCCCAGGCCGACCCACAGCGGCAGCACACCCGCCAGGCTCAGCGGCAACAGGGCCAGCAGCGCCCGCCGCCAGGTTAGCGGCGTGGGAAGGTCACCCGCGAGCGGGGGCGCAGGCGAGGTCGTCATGCGGCTCCTGTCAAACAGTCATTCATAGGTGCTTCAGGGTACGCGAGCGCGGCAGGGAAAGTTGCAAGAAAAACCGCCCCCACCACGTAGGAAGGGGCAGCTTGAACGGGAGGATTGTGTGAAAGAAAGCTCAGTCGAGGAAGTCCCGCAGTTTGCGGGTGCGGCTCTCGTGGTACTTGAGCTTGCGCAGCGCCTTGTTCTCAATCTGGCGAATGCGTTCGCGGGTCACGTTGAAGCGCTGACCGACTTCTTCGAGGGTGTGTTCGCGCCCGTCCACCAGTCCCTTGCGGAACTTCAGCACCATCGCCTCGCGCTCGGTGAGCTTGCCCAGTGCCTTTTCGAGTTCCTCGGAGAGCAGCGTCTTGGCGGCGTTGTCCACCGGGGAATCGAGATTCTCGTCGGGGATGAAGTCGCCGTAGAAGCTGTCTTTTTCGTCGCCGATCGGCGTTTCGAGCGAGACGGGTTCCTGGCTGACCTTCTGCACTTCCTCGACCTTGGTCGCGTCCCAGCCCGGCCCCATCGCTTCGGCGATTTCCTCGTGGGTCGCTTCGCGCGAGAGTTCTTGCTGAAGCTGCCGCGCCGTGCGGGTCAGTTTGTTGATGGTCTCGACCATGTGCACCGGAATACGGATGGTGCGGGCCTGGTCGGCAATGGCGCGGTTGATGGCCTGACGAATCCACCACGTCGCGTAGGTGGAGAACTTGTAGCGGCGGCGGTACTCGAACTTCTCGACGGCGCGAATCAGGCCCTGGTTGCCTTCCTGAATCAGGTCGAGGAAGCCCAGGCCGCGCCCGGTGTACTTCTTGGCGATGGAGACGACCAGACGCAAGTTGGCCTCGATCAGCCCCTGGCGGGCGGCGGCTCCGTCCTCGGTCTGACGCATCAGGCGGCGGCGCGAACGGTCGTCGAGCGACTCGTCCTCTTCGAGCTGCTTTTTGGCTTCTTCGCCTTCTTCGATACGGCGGGCGAGCGCGATTTCCTCTTCGAGGGTCAGCAGCGACACGCGACCGATTTCGTGGAGGTACTGGCGCACCGGGTCGTTGGACACGGCGCGGGGCATATCGTCGAAGTATTTTTCCTCGTCATCGTCGGACTGGGGCTGGGCCGCACCCGGCACCGCTTCCTCGTCGAGTTCGTCGCCTTCCAGTTCGTCGTCGTCCTCGTCGAGGTCCTGGACTTCGATGTTTTGCCCACCCAGGAAAAGCTGCATGTCCTCGAAGGCGTCGGGGCTTTCGGGGTCGAGGCCGTGCGCTTCAAGGGCCGCCGCCAGCGCCGTGGCGATGTCCTCACTGGCGAGAATGCCCGCCGCCTTGCCCGCCTTGAGGAGTTCCTGAATGGCGGGGTGCTGGTAGTAGGGCTTGTCCGCCGGAACGGCGACGGCTGGGGCCGCCGCTTTGGGCGCGGCCGCTTTGGCGGGTTTGGTCGCCGCTTTCTTGCCGGGCTTGGGGGCCGCTTCTGCTGGGGCGGCTTCGCCAGCGTCAGGTTCAGACTTTTTGGCGGCAGTCTTGCGGGCCGGAGCCTTCTTGGCGGCGGGAGCGGCGTCCTCGGCCTCCACGTCTGGGGCGACTTCCGCCTTCGGGGCGGCTTTGGCCTTCTTGGGCTTGGGCGCGGCAGCCTTGGCGGGCGCAGCGTCGGCGGAAACCTCGGCTACATCGGCTTTCTTGGCTGCGGGCTTGCGCGGCGCGGCTTTCTTGACCTCGGGCTTGGTCTCCGCCGGGGCAGGCGTCGCCGGGGTCACGGTTGCAGCGGGGGCAGCGCCAGCGTCCGTCACCTTGCGGCGGGTACGGGGACGGTCGGGGGTCGTGATTTTGCTTTCGGCGGGCGTTTCTTCGGCCACTTTGGCCTTGGGACGAACGCGGGGTTTAACAGGTTCAGCCATGAGGACTCCTGGAGATGATAAAGGCGGAGAGGGGGACAGTGGCCTTAAACGGGTCAGTCTAGCAAAGCGGCCAGGGCATCACCCCAAGTACGCGGTACGAGCGGCGAACGTTCCCGGCGTCAGGCTCCGGCCCGCACCAGTTCCAGCACCTTGAAGCCCTGCACGCGCACCACCTCGCGCACCGTGCCCAGGGCCGAGAGCGCCGTCTCATAGGGCAACGGCTCGTTGGCGACCAGATACAGTTTGCCGCCCGGCACCAGATGGCGGCCCGCTGCGGCGATAAATTCGCGGGCCACGTCCAGCACCACGCCGCGCCCGACATGAAAGGGCGGGTTGGTCAGCACCACGTCGAATGGCCGTTCGCCCAACGCCGCGCCCACGTCGGAATGCAGCACTTCACCGCTCAGGCCACCCGCCGCCAGGGTCTGCTCGCTGCTGCGAACACTTTGCAGGTCGCCGTCCACCAGCGTCACCTGCGCCCCCCGGCTGGCGGCCCAGGCTCCGATCAGGCCCGCGCCGCAGCCGAGGTCAAGGACGCGCTGCCCGCTCAGGTCGAGGTCGGCAAGCTCGGTCAGGAGAATGCTGGTGGCCTTGTCGGGCTTGGCGGCGCTGAAGACGCCGGGCAGCCCCACGACTTTGACCCCGAACGCCTCATAGGTTTCGGCCTCGGGCTGAGGCGGCGTGGGGCCGGGGCGACGAACCAGTTTGGCGACCCGCATACCGCCGTCACGGGCGACGACCTCTCCGGCTCCGAAGGCCGCGCCCGCCTGCCGCACGTAGCGGTCAAAGCCCTTGTCGCGGTCCCCGGCGAGGTACAGCGTGCCGCCCGGAGGCGTGCAGGCGTGCGCCCAGGCCACCTGCGCCTGCGCGTAGGCGTTGCCCCGGTCCCCAGCCAGCACCAGGGCCACCGTGCGGGCACGTTCAGGCCAGTGGGAGGAGAGGTCATCGCCAGGGGCCGCCGCCTGGGCGTCCAGTCCCGCTTCCTTCAGCACCTCCAGCGCCGCCGCCGAACCCTCCACCGCCCGCAGGGTCACACCTGGCAGACTGGCGAGCAGCCCCCCCTGCGCGGTCAGGTCCAGCACGTCGCCTTTGACGCGGTCTTTGCGCATGGTCTGGGCCAGCAGTTCCTGGGCCGCGTCCACCCCCGGAAAGCCGCGCACGCCGGGCTTGGTCAGGGCGCTCAGGCCACGCAGCCTCTCGGAAAGCTGGGCCGGACGCACGGTGCTGTAGGGCAGGGCCTGCGCCTGCGCCCCAGTGCCCGCTTCTGCGCCTCTGCGCTCGGAGACGGGCCGCACCATCCGAATCTTCTGGCCTCCCGGTCGCGGAGCACCGCCCGTCGCCCGCGACCCGCCTTCCGGCCTGTCTTTTCCTGGTTTTTTGCCGCCTGTCATCGCCTTACCGTTTATCACATTTGCCCGGCACCGTTTCTTGACGTGGCTTTGACGATGGCTCTATACTCTGGGTTCGCCAACCACGATGGGTTGGAACAGGGGTTCTTTGAAGGTCGAACTTCAACATTAGGCCAGTTTTCTATAGGGACGCAAGAGCGAATGCTTGCGGTCCCAGTCGCGCTTTTGGGCCTGGACAAAGGCAGCGAACTCGATATTTTCCAGCGTGCGAGAGGTGTGCATGACCCTGAGTAAGACTCCCCCCCGCATCGAGCGGTTCGGTGAAATCACCGAAGTCATTCCGCTCCCCAACCTGACCGAAGTTCAGGTCAACTCGTTCAAGGCCTTCTTGCAACACGACAAGGCCCCCGACCAGCGCGAAGACGTGGGCCTGCAAAGTGCCTTCCGCGAGGTCTTCCCCATCGACGAGTCCGAAAAGGGCCGCTCGACGGGCATGGTGCTCGACTTTATCGAGTACCGCCTCGGCGAACCCGAGTACAGCCCCGAAGAGTGCCGTGAAAAAGACCTGACCTACGAGGCACCGCTGTACGTCAAGCTCGAACTGATTCACAAGGACACGGGCGTCATCAAGGGCTTCAAGCCCGACAGCCCGCCCGAAAGCTGGGTCTTCCTGGGCAACCTGCCCCTGATGACCGCCGACGGCTCCTTCGTGATCAACGGCGCAGACCGCGTGGTGATTTCGCAGATTCACCGCTCGCCCGGCGTGTACTTCACCAGCTCGTACAAGGGCATCAAGAAGATGTACACCGCCGCCATCATTCCCATGCCCAAGCGTGGCCCCTGGATCGAACTGGAATTTGCGGGCGACGTGCTGGAAATGAAGGTCAACAAGCGCAAGTTCCCCGTCAGCCTGCTGCTGCGCGTGCTGGGCATGGACGACGCCCAGATTCGCTCGCTGTTCACCGAGTTCACCCCCGACGTGGAACCCGGCGAAGACAAGAGCGCGGGCATGAGCGCCGACGAAGCGCTGCTGCGCCTGTTTACCGTGCTGCGCCCCGGCGACCCGCCCAAGCGCGACAAGGCGATTCAGTACCTCTTCGGGCTGCTGGCCGACCCCCGCCGCTACGACCTGGGCGAACCGGGCCGCTTCAAGATGAACACCAAGCTGGGCGTGCAGCGTCAGGAGCGCACCCTGCTCAAGTTCGAGGACGGCAAGTTCAGCGACGCCGGACTGGTGGACACCATCCGCTACCTGATGGCGCTGCAACAGGGCCTCGAAACGGTCCCGATGGTGGACGAGGACGGCGTGCTGACCGACGTGCCCGTGGCCGAAGACGACATTGACCACCTCGGCAACCGCCGCGTGCGTACCGTGGGCGAACTGCTCGCTGACCAACTGCGCGTGGGCATGGGCCGCATGGCGCGTGGCGTGCGCGAACGCATGTTGCTGGGCAACCCCGACGCCGCCACCCCCACCAAACTGGTCAACAACCGCCCCATCGTGGCGGCCATGCGCGAGTTTTTCGGACGCTCGCAGCTCTCGCAGTTCAAGGACCAGACCAACCCCCTGTCCGACCTGCGCCACAAGCGCCGTATTTCGGCCCTGGGGCCGGGCGGTCTGACCCGCGAACGCGCCGGCTTCGACGTGCGCGACGTGCACCGTACCCATTACGGCCGCATCTGCCCCATCGAAACGCCCGAAGGCGCGAACATCGGTCTGATTTCCTCGCTGTCCTCGTATGCGAAGGTCAACGACCTCGGCTTCATCATGGCCCCCTACCGCAAGGTCGAGAACGGTGTGGTCAGCGAAAACGTCGAGTACATGACGGCGGACATCGAAGACCGTTACACCATCGCGCAGGCCAACAGCCCGCTCAACGACGACAGCACCTTCGCCGAAGAGCGCGTGCTGGCCCGCCGCAAGGGTGACCCGCTGCTGTACGACCCCAGCGAAGTCGAGTACATGGACGTGTCGCCCAAGCAGATCGTGTCCATCAACACCTCGCTGATTCCCTTCCTGGAACACGATGACGCCAACCGCGCACTCATGGGATCGAACATGCAGTCGCAGGCCGTGCCGCTCGTCCGCGCCGACTCCCCCGCCGTGGGCACCGGGGTCGAGCGCCGCGTGGTCACCGACTCGGGCACCAGCGTGGTGAGCGACGTCAAGGGCCGCGTGACCTACGTGGACGCCCGCGCCATTCAGGTGACGCTGACTGAAGACCACCGCCACCTGGGCCTGAATGCGGGCAACGTTCGCACCTTCGAACTCATCCGCTTTACCCGTTCCAACCAGGGCACCAACCTCGACCAGCACCCCATCGTCTCCATCGGTGACGAAGTGCAAGTCGGTCAGGTCATCGCCGACGGCCCCGCCTCCGAGCGCGGACGCCTCGCGTTGGGCCAGAACATCACCATCGCCATCATGCCGTTCGACGGCTTCAACTTCGAAGACGCCATCTGCATCAACGAAGGGCTGGTGCGGCAGGACTTCTATACCTCCGTCCACATTGAGAAGGACGAAATCGAAGCCCGCGACACCAAGCTCGGCCCGGAGAAAATCACCCGCGACATTCCCGGTCTGTCCGAAGCCGCGCTGCGCGACCTCGACGAAGACGGCATCGTGCGCGTGGGGGCCGAAGTCAAGCCCGGCGACATCCTGGTCGGCAAGACTTCCTTCAAGGGCGAATCCGAACCCACCCCCGAAGAGCGGCTGCTGCGCTCCATCTTCGGTGAGAAGGCCCGTGAAGTGAAAGACACCTCGTTGCGCGTGCAGTCGGGTCAGGGCGGCATCGTCGTCAAGACCGTGCGCTTCCGCCGTGGCGACGAAGGCGTGGATCTCAAGCCCGGCGTGCGTGAAATGGTGCGCGTGTACGTGGCCCAGAAGCGTCAGCTTCAGGTGGGCGACAAGGTGGCGAACCGCCACGGCAACAAGGGCGTCGTGTCCAAGATCATGCGTCCCGAAGACATGCCCTACCTCGAAGACGGCACCCCCGTGGACATCGTGTTCAACCCCCTCGGTGTGCCCTCGCGCATGAACCTGGGTCAGATTCTGGAAACCCACCTCGGCGAAGTGGCCCGCCTGACGGGTCAGAAGTTCGAAACCCCCGTGTTCGACTCGGTGACCGAAGCGACCATCAAGGAAATGCTCGAAGTCGCCGCCGCCGAGAGACTGCAAAAGCGCAAGGACGAAGGCTTCGAACTCGACAAGCGCGAGCAGGAAGTGCTGGACCGTGCGGGCAAGCTCGGCGTAATTGACGCCCCCAACGGCGACTACGAACGCGCCCAGATGCAGCTTTCGCGCACCGGCAAGAGCATCCTGTACGACGGACGCACCGGCGAACCCATCAGCGGCCCCGTCGTGGTCGGCATCATGTACGTGATGAAGCTCTACCACATGGTGGAAGACAAGCTGCACGCCCGCTCGACTGGCCCCTACTCGCTCATTACCCAGCAGCCGCTCGGTGGTAAGGCGCAGTTCGGCGGTCAGCGCTTCGGGGAAATGGAAGTGTGGGCGCTCGAAGCCTACGGCGCGGCGCACGTGCTGCAGGAAATGCTCACCATCAAGTCCGACGACATCGACGGACGCGACGCCGCCTACCAGAGCATCGTCAAGGGCGAAGAGGTGTCGGGCAGCACCATCCCCGAATCCTTCAAGGTGCTCGTCAAGGAACTCCACTCGCTGGGTCTGGATGTGGAAGTGCTCGACAGCAACGACAAGAACGTGGACATCTTCGAAGGGATGATGCCAAAACGATGATGGTTGATCGTTGATGGTTGATAGACCAGCCTAAGCTGTTTGCTTAAGCGGCAGTTTCCATCAACGATCAGCGAAGCGAAACCATCAACCATCACCAACTTCTCCGAAGGAGAACGAATGAAAGATTTCAACAAAGTCCGCATCGCCATCGCCAGCCCGGAGAAGATCCGCGAGTGGTCGTTCGGTGAGGTCGAAAAGCCTGAAACCATCAACTACCGCACCCTGAAGCCCGAGCGCGAGGGCCTCTTCGACGAGCGCATCTTCGGGCCCATCAAGGACTACGAGTGCGCCTGCGGCAAGTACAAGCGCCAGCGCTACGAGGGCAAGGTCTGCGAACGCTGCGGCGTCGAAGTGACCAGCAGCAAAGTGCGCCGCTACCGCATGGGCCACATTGACTTGGCGACCCCTGCCGCGCACATCTGGTACGTCAAGGACAGCCCCAGCAAAATCGGCACGCTGCTTGACCTTTCGGCGGGCCAGCTCGAAAAGGTGCTGTACTTCAGCAGCTTTATCGTCACCAAGCCGTTCAACGCCCAGAAGGACGGACGCCCCCTCAAGCGCGGCGAACTGCTCAGCGACGACGAGTACCGTGAACTGCGTTTCGGTCGCCAGGAGACCTATACCATCCCCAACAGCGTCGAGGACGTGGAAATCCGTGACGGCGAATACGTGACCCGTGGGCAGGTGCTCGGCGGCAACGTGGTGTCCAAGATGGACGGTCTGGCGCAGTACCGTTTCCCCCGCCGCGCTGTCATCGCCTACGCCGAAGGGGTCGAGGCCAGCCTGCCGCTCCCCGTGGACGCGCTGGTGCAGCAGGAGAGCTTCCGCGCCGGTGAAATCCTGGCGGAACTGGAAGAAGACGTGCAACTCACCGCGCCCGTCGCCGGAACCGTGTTCATGCACGAAATGGGCGAAGACTCGGTGATGGTCGAGCTGCGCGAAGGCGTGGAAGGCGAAGACGCCGATCCCATGCAGGGTGAAGTGCTGGCCCGCGTGTACGTGCCGCACGGCATGAACGTGCAGGTTGCCGAAGGCGAAATCGTGGAAGCCGGCGCGGTGCTGGCCGAAGCTGCTGCGGGCGCACGCCTGCGCGTCAGCCGCGACAGCAACCTCAGCGGCGTCACCTTCCCCAAGAAGAAGGGCGACACCACCGTGACCGCCCACTGGACGCGCCGCGTGGAATACCCCATCGACCCCACCATGCACGTGCTGGTCGGGGACGGCAGCGAGGTCAAGAAGGGCCAGCGCGTCATCGGTGCGATTGACAAGGAAGAAGAAGTCATCGCTGAAGCCGACGGCGTGATTACCCTGCACCAGCCCGCCAGCATCCTGGTGAGCAAGGCCAAGGTCTACGCCTACGAGGATGAACCTGACGTGGTCAACGGCGACCGCGTGGAGCCGGGCGACGAACTCGCCGACAGCGGCAACCTGCGCTCGGAAATCTCGGGCCGCATCGAACTCGACCTCGTGCGTAAGCAGGTGCGCGTCATCGAGTCCTACGACTTCGAAGCCAAGATGGGTGCCGAAGCCGTCAAGGAACTGCTCGACGAACTCAACCTCGACGAACTCGAAGCCGAACTCGGCGAGCAGATGAAGGACAACAGCCGCCACAAGCGTGCCAAAGCCCGCAAGCGTCTGGAAGTCACCCGCGCCTTTAAGGCCAGCGGCAACAACCCCTCGTGGATGATTCTCAACACCGTTCCGGTGATGCCCCCAGACCTGCGCCCGATGGTGCAGGTGGACGGTGGACGTTTCGCCACGTCCGACCTGAACGACCTGTACCGCCGCCTGATCAACCGCAACAACCGTCTCAAGAAGCTGATCGGTCAGGGAGCACCCGACATGATCATCCGCAACGAGAAGCGCATGCTTCAGGAAGCGGTGGACGCGCTGATCGACAACGGACGCCGTGGCAGCCCCGTCACCAACCCTGGCTCGGATCGCAGCCTGCGTTCGCTGACCGACCTGCTGGGCGGCAAGCAGGGCCGGTTCCGCCAGAACCTGCTGGGTAAGCGCGTGGACTACTCGGGCCGCTCGGTCATCGTGGTCGGCCCGCAGCTCAAGCTGCACCAGTGCGGGGTGCCCAAGCGTATGGCGCTGGAACTGTTCAAGCCGTTCCTGTTCAAGGTGCTGGAAGAAAAGGGCGAAGTCACCAACATCAAGCAGGCCCGCAAGATGCTGGAGCGTTACCGCGACACCCGCGACAGCGTCTGGGACGCGCTGGAAGAAGTGATCGAAGACAAGGTCGTGCTGCTCAACCGTGCGCCCACGCTGCACCGTCTGGGCATCCAGGCCTTTGAGCCGGTGCTGGTCGAAGGTCAGTCCATCCAGCTGCACCCCTTGGTCTGTGAAGCCTTCAACGCCGACTTCGACGGTGACCAGATGGCGATTCACGTCCCCCTGAGCGCCCAGGCCCAGGCCGAAGCCCGCATCCAGATGCTCTCGGCGCACAACCTGCTGTCGCCCGCCAACGGCGAGCCGAACGTCAAGCCCAGCCGCGACATCATTCTCGGCATCTTCACGCTGACCCAGCTGCGCCGCGACAACCTCGGCGCGGGCACCGAGTACGCCAGCGAAGCCGAAGCCCTCGCCGCCTACGACGAAGGCAAGCTGATGCTCAACAGCCCCATCCTGGTGAACGGCGTCGAGACCAGCCCCGGTCGCCTGCGCTACACCTTCTCCAACCCCGACGAAGCGCTGCACGCCGTCGAGCAGGGCGAAATCGACCACCAGGACCACGTCCGCATCCGTCTGGGCGGTCAGGTGTTTGAGACCAGCGCGGGCCGCGTGCAGTTCCGCCGCATGGTGCAAGAAGCCCTCGGCGCCCAGGCCCACTTGGTCGACACTCTGGTAGACCTCGAAACCACCTACGAGAAGGACGCCCTCAAGGACATGATCATGGCGTGCTTCAAGCACCTCGGCATCGAAGCGACCGCCGGGCTGCTCGACGCGCTCAAGGACGGGGGCTTCAAGCTCTCGACCACCTCGGGCATCACCATCGGCATCGACGACATCGTGCTGCCGCCCAACAAGCCCGAGCTGCTGGCCGAGGCCGACCAGATGCTCGCCGAAATCGAGCAGAACTTCGAGTTCGGCTTCATGACCGAAGAAGAGCGCTACAAGCAGGTCGTGCAGCTGTGGAACAACACCACCGACGCCGTGAAGGACGCGGTGTTCGAGAACTTCTCGAAGAACTACCCCTTCAACCCGCTGTGGATCATGAGTCAGTCGGGTGCGCGTGGTAACCCGCAGCAGATTCGTCAGCTCGCCGGGATGCGCGGCCTGATGGCCCGCCCGGACGGCAGCACCATCGAAGTGCCGATTCGCGCCAGCTTCCGCGAAGGTCTGACCGTGTTGGAGTACTTCATCTCGACCCACGGGGCGCGTAAGGGTGGTGCAGACACCGCTCTGCGTACCGCCGACTCGGGCTACCTGACCCGTAAGCTGGTGGACGTGGCCCACGAAGTCGTCGTGCGCGACGTGGACTGCGGCAGCAGCGACTACACCGCGATTCCGCTGGGGGCCACCGACGAGCGCACGGGCGAATGGCGCAGCCGCAAGGGCAGCGAAATCGAAACCAGCATCTATGGCCGCACCCTGACCGCCGATGTCGAACTCAGCGATGGCCGCGTGATTGCCGAGGGCGAAATGCTCTCGATGGAAGACGTGAAGGCCATCACCAAGGACGCCAAAGCGATTGGTGAGGTCTACGTCCGCACTCCGCTGAACTGTAAGGTCAAGGCGGGCGTGTGCCAGAAGTGCTACGGCTACGACCTCTCGCAGGCCAAGCCCGTCAGCATGGGTGAAGCCGTGGGCGTGGTGGCTGCCGAGTCCATCGGGGAACCCGGCACGCAGCTCACCATGCGTACCTTCCACACCGGGGGCATCGCAGGCGGCGGCGACATCACCATGGGTCTGCCCCGCGTGATCGAACTGTTCGAAGCCCGCAAACCCAAGACGCAGGCCGTGGTCGCTGACCGCGACGGCGTGGTGCGTATCGAGGAAGAAGAAGAGCGTTACCTCGTCCGCATCGAGGCCGACGACGACGCCTACTCCTCCAAGACCGCCACCAAAATCGGTAAGGCGCTGCGTATGGTCGTCAAGGACGGCGACCGCGTGGAAGCTGGACAGCCGCTGACCCGTGGCGCGATCAACCCACACGACCTGCTGCTGTACAAGGACACCGACGCCGCCCAGCGTTACCTGGTGGAAGAAGTGCAGCGCGTGTACCGCTCGCAGGGCGTGAAGGTTCACGACAAGCACATCGAGGTCATCGTGCGCCAGATGCTGCGCTGGGTCGAAGTCACCGACGGCGGCGACACCACGCTGCTCGAAGGCCAGACCGTCGAGCGCTGGGAAGTGGACGCCGCCAACAGTGGCCTGCAGGACGGCCAGACCCCCGCGAGCTGGAAGCCCGTGCTGCTCGGCATCACCAAGAGCAGCCTGACCACCAAGTCGTGGCTGTCGGCCGCCTCCTTCCAGCACACCACCCACGTGCTGACCGAGGCCAGCATGAAGGGCCAGGTGGACGACCTGATCGGCCTGAAGGAAAACGTCATTCTGGGCAAGCTGATTCCCGCCGGTACGGGCCTCCAGACCGTGCGCGAGATGCAGGTGTCCGACGAGCGGACGCTGGAGAAGTACGGCGAAGGCAGCAACAGCTCCGATGCCGTGACCGGCGGCCAGCGGTACGACGACACCCGCCCCGGCAGCAGCATCAACCCCGGCTACGGTGACTGAGCCACTCAGGGTTTAAAGCCTACAAAGAACCTCCCCACTCGGAAACGGGCGGGGAGGTTTCTTTTGGCTTGAACTTCAGCGGGCGTAACGCTTGCCGGTGTAATCGGCAAAGACGCCGATACCGTAGCTGACGCGGCGCACGCTGTTCAGCACGGCAGTTCCGTTCCAGGCGAGGCCCGCGCTGGAGCCACCGTCGAGCAGCAGGGCGTCACGGGCACCCAGGGCACGCATCACCTGTCCCATCTGCCCGGCGCTCAGCTTGGCGTGGGTGGTCACCAGCAGCAGGTCACGCGGCCCGCTCAGGCCGATGGCGCTGCGGGCGGCCTGCCCAAACACGGCGGGGTCACGAAAGACCGAGCTGTAGCGGCTTTGCACCACGCCTCCCCGCAGAATCTGTGGCCCGGTGGCGATGACGGTTTCCATACCCGCCCAACTGCTGTCCAGCACGCGCCCGAGAACGCCCGTGCCACCCTGCCGGATGGTGGCGCGGTTGTCGGGCGTAATCGCCAGCGCCGAGGGGATGCGCCCCCAGGTCAGCAGCCGTCCCTGCATCACGATGTCGCCTGCCGGGGCATAGGTGCCGGGATGGAAATAGCTGCCGTTGACCACGGCCCGCGCCCCACTGCGGGCAGCCAGCGTGCTGACGGTGGCACCGGAGCCGAAGCTCTGGCCCGCACGCGGCAGCACGGGCGTGACCAGTACGTTGCGCCAGCGCAGGTCTACCCGCACCACCTGCACCGGAATGCCCAGCGGGGTCACCTCGCGCAGCGTGACAGGCGCGGCGACGGGACGCGGCGGCACGGGCACCGCCACCCGCTGCGGCACCAGCACCCGCATCCCTGGAACGACGTGGCGCACACTGCCCAGACCGTTGAGTTGCCGCAACTGTTCCGGCGTAATGCGGTAGGTCTGCGCCAGTGAAGCCGCCGTGTCGCGCAGCCCGACGCGCACGTAGCGGTACACCAGCCGCGCCTCGGTGCCGGGGGGCAAGGGTGCGGGACGCGACGCCACAACGCTGCCTGCACGCGGAATCTTCAGCCGCTGCCCGACCCGAATCACGGTGCCGGAAATCCCGTTGGCCGCCTGAAGCGCCCCCACGCTTACCCCGTAGCGCTGGGCGAGGCGGCCCAGAGTGTCACCGGAGCGCACTGTATGGAGGGCGGGCGCTTTGGGGACGGGAGGCGCTTTCACAGGCGCAGGACGGGCCACCGGCTTGGTCGCCACTGGGCCACGCAAGTTGAGCACCTGCCCCACGTAGATGGTCGTCCCCGACAGACCGTTGAGCCGCTGCAACTGCTCGACCCGCAGGCCCACCTTACGGCCCACCTTGGCGAGCGTGTCACCGGGCTGCACGCGGTAAGTGGTTGGCGCGGTCTTGGTGACGGGTTTGCTGGTGACAGGTTTGGCAGGAGCAGCTTTCGCCTGGGCCTTTGGCGCGGGGGCAGATTTGACACTGGCGGGCTTGGCCGGAATCGCCTTGACCGAAGTGGCGGGTTTTCTGGGCGGGGGCGTCAGCCGCAACACCTGCCCCACCTCGATGGTGGTGGTCTTGAGACCGTTGTATTGCTGCAACTGCGCCACGCTCAGGCCGTGTGCGCGGGCGATACGGTAGAGCGTCTGCCCACGCCCCACCTGAACGGTCTGGGGGGCAGCGGCGAGGGCTGCGCTGGGCAATAAAAGCAGGAAGGAAAGGAAATAACGTTGCATTCGCCCTGCCACTTCAGCACGCCAGCGTCAGCAGTGGATGAGGGTCAGCGGCCCGGCGTGCTGCCGGGAAAAGTCGCCACGAATCCGGCCATGTACGCGCAACCGTACAGAAATAGGGTCGCCACCGGAAGCAGCCGCAGCAAACGCGACTGCGAGAATGCGCCGGAGGTCGCCAATTTGCCTGACAGCAGCACTTCGAGCACCACCAGCGTCAGCAGCGCGAAACCCGAGTACAGCAGGTGCATTCCTTCCTGGGTCGGGTCGAAAGGAAGACCGTATTTGGTTTTGCCGCCGCCGATATCCACGGCGCTCGGCACCTTGGCCCCGCTCAGCGCCAGCAGTGTACCCGTCAGCGCCGGAATGATGAGGCCCAACCAAGTCAGCCGGAGCCAGACCAGGAAGCCAGGGGACACCCGCCCGGTCCAGGCCACCCCCAGGCTCCAGCCGAACAGCACCAGCGTCAGCAGCGCAAAAGGCGTGGGAAAAAGAGGCAGGGGAAAGCCGACAATTTGAAAATTGTGGATGAGCCGCAAAACTTCCATGTCTCTACAGCATAACCAGCCCGAGGTGATGCGGCGCTTTCCGCTACCCTACAGGACATGGATTCCCTTGGCCCTCTATTTGGACAGTATGGCTGGCTGCTGGGCCTGTTCAGTGTCCTGAACATCCTGTGTCTGGTTCACGCCGTCGTCACCCGCCAGGGAGCACTGTGGATAGTGTTGCTGGCGCTCAACCTGTTTCTGGGCGGGTTTCTCGCCACCCTCTTTTACACCATCATGGTGCTGGTTCCTGGCCTTCAGGGCAGCCGCCGCGCCGCGACCCAGGCCGTGCAGCGCGGCGTTGAGGCCATCAAGCCGCTGGACGTGCGACTGCGTGAGGCCCAGCAAGCCCTGGCAGAAAGCGACACCCTCGCCAACCGCAGCGAGGTGGCGAACCTGCAAGCCCGCGCCGGACGCCTGGACGAGGCGCAGGCCACCCTGGAGCCGCTGCTGCGCGGCATCTACGCCGACGACCCGGTGGTGCTGCTGAGTGCGGCCCGTCTCGACCTGGCCCGACAGCGTCCCGCCGAGGCCGAAGCGCGGCTGAGCCGGGTGGACCTCAAGACCAGCGCCGCCACCCGCACCCAGACGCTCACGCTGTTGGCCCAGGCCCAGGAGCAGCAGGGCAAGCCCGAAGCCGACGCCACCTACCAGGAAGCCAGCCGGGGCGCGACCACCGAAGAACCCCGTGCCCGCCACGCCGCCTACCTGCTGCGCCAAGGCCGCACCGACGAAGCCAGCACTGTCCTCGCCGCGCTGGAAAAGGCCGAGCGGCAGGCCAGTCCCCTCTACCGCAAGCAGGAGCGCGAGTGGTTCCAGATGGCGGCAGAACTGCGGCGCGAACTGCGCTGAAGCTCAATGCCCGCTCAAGGCCAATCGTCATCCGACCGACCCGCCGACAGCTAACGTGACCTATGCGAATCCTTCAGATGGCTATGGTGGCGGGGCTTTCTCTGGTGGGCGTGGCGAGTGCCGGGGGGCAAGCGGCCTTGTCTCCGGCAATTCTGGCGGGCCAATGGTCGGGAGCGGTGGTAGAACCGGCAGCCGACCTTCACTACGACATGGTGGCCCAGATTGCCCCACGTACCGACACACAGGGCCGCTTTGCCCAGGTGCGTTACACCAACGACGTCGGCTGCGACGTGGAATGGTTCCTGATTGGGCAGACCGCCCGCACCCTGAGTGTGCAGGAAAAGGTGCTGGATGGCCCCTGTGTGGACGTGAAACTCGAACTTTCGCTTGACCGCAGTGGCCCCCGCCCGGTGCTGAGGGTGGTCAGCCATGACGACGCGGAAGGCAACACCCTACCCGAAATCACCCTGCAAGCCGAGCTTGTGCGCCGCTGAGTACTGGGCCGGACAACAGCCAAAGCAAAAGCCCCCACCTTATCCGGGCGGGGGCTTTTGGGTGATGCGATTACCAGCGGTCGTCGCGGCGGGGACGGGGGCTGCTGTTGTAGGCCGGGGCCGGGGCAGCTTTGGTCACCACGATGTTCTTGGCCTGGGGGCCTTTGCCGTTCTGACCGGGTTCAATTTCGAACTCGACTTCGTCACCCTCGTTGAGCTTGCGGAAGCCCGAGGAGTTGATGGCGCTGTAGTGCGCGAACACGTCGGCACTGCCTTCCGTCTCAATAAATCCGAAGCCCTTCTCTGCGTTGAACCACTTCACTCTTCCAGTTGCCATCTCAAATCTCCTTGCTCTCACCAACAAAAGGCCACATGCCGCTTGTGCTCTTCTTCTCCGGCATGTCCCTTCAAGTTCTCTGCTGGCGTTGAACGAAAGGAAGCATAGGGGTCAGCGGCGGCGTCAAACGGGACATGGCACACACTTTCCCTACAGTTGGACAAAGTCTAAAGGTCGCCGGGGCACTCTGCCTCAGGCAGAATCGGCCAACGGAACGGCCTAACCAACACAAAAACCGCCCACTTCCTCGAAAGAAAGGGGGCGGCGCAGCTTCCGTGCCTCAGACGCTGATTTCCGCAAACCGCGCATTCTCGCGAATGAAGTCCTTGCGCGGGGCGACTTCCGACCCCATCAGGGCGTCGAAAATCTCGTTGGCGATGATCAGGTCGTCGATGCTCACGCGCTTGAGCACGCGGGTTTCGGGGTTCATGGTCGTTTCCCAGAGCTGGTCGGCGTTCATCTCGCCCAGCCCCTTGAAGCGCTGAATCTCGTACTTCTTGCCTGCTTTGTTGGCTTCGGCGACGTGTTCTTTGAGTTCTTCGTTGGTGAAGAGGTACACGCCCTTGTTGTTCTTGGTCTGGGCGCCCACCGTAATTTTGTAGAGCGGCGGCTGAGCGATGTAGAGGTGCCCCTGCTCGACCACCGGGCGCATGAAGCGGAAGAAGAACGTCAGCAGCAGCGTGGTGATGTGCCCGCCGTCCATGTCGGCGTCGGTCATGATGACGATTTTGTGGTAGCGCAGGTTTTCGAGATCGAAGCGCATTTCCTCGCCCTTGCCGTCGAAGCCCGCGCCGATGGCCCCGATGAGCGACCGGATTTCGGCGTTCTTGAGAATCTTGTTCAGCTCGGCCTTTTCGACGTTCAAAATCTTGCCGCGCAGTGGCAAAATCGCCTGGAAGCGGCGTTCGCGTCCGCCCTTGGCGCTGCCGCCTGCCGAGTTGCCTTCCACGATGAACAGTTCGGATTCGGCGGGGTCCTGGCTGGAGCAGTCGGCCAGCTTGCCGGGCAGGTCGTCGTTTTCCAGCGGGTTGGAGCGGCGCACGATGTCGCGGGCCTTGCGGGCAGCGTCACGGGCGCGGGCAGCTTCGGCAGCCTTTTCGACGATGGTCTTGCCGATTTTGGGATTCTCTTCGAGGAACTGCGCGAACTTCTCGCCCACGATGGCGTTGACCGCCGTCTGCGCCTCGGAGTTGAGCAGCTTGACCTTGGCCTGCGACTCGAACTGCGGGTCGCCCACCTTGACGCTCACCACGCAGTAAATGCCTTCGAGCAGGTCGTCGCCGCTGGGCACCGGGTTCCCGGCCTTGATGAGGTTCTTGGACGCGGCGTACTTGTTCAGCACGCGGGTGTAGGCCGTCTTGAACCCGGTCAGCGGCGTGCCGCCGTCGCGGGTGCGAATCATGTTGGCGTAGGTCAGGATGTTGTCGCTGGCGTAGGTGTTGGCGTGGATAAACGCGACTTCCACCTCCACCTCGGCGTGAGTACCGCGCATCACGACGGGCTGGTCGTAGAGCAGCTTGGTGTCGTCGGTGACCAGGGCGCGGGCAAAGTTGGCGATGCCGCCCTTCTCGTGGAAGATTTCTTCCTTGACCTCGCCACCGTGCAACTCGGTGCGCTCGTCACGAATGACGATTTTCAGGCCCGTCAGGTAGGCCAGTTCGCGCAAGCGGTTGCGAATGCGGGTGTAGTCGAACTGGTTGTCGAACTCTTTGAAGATGGCGGGGTCGGGGTGAAAGCTGACCTTGGTGGACCACTTCACGTCCCCCGGGGTAGCCCCCAGCACTTCGAGCGGCTGCACCAGCACGCCCTTCTCGAAGCGGACGTGGTGCAGTTGGCCGTGCTTGTTCACGGTCACGTCGAGGTAGGTGGACAGCGCGTTGACCACCGTGCTGCCCACGCCGTGCAGACCGCCGGACACCTTGTACGCGCCCTGACCGAACTTGCCGCCCGCGTGCAGCTCCGAGAAAATCACTTCGATGGCGGGGCGGCCCTTGGACTTCATGATGTCCACGGGAATGCCACGTCCGTTGTCGGTGACGGTGGCGGCGCCGTCGGCGTGCAACACGATCTGAATTTCGTTGGCGAAGCCCGCCAACCCCTCGTCGATGCCGTTGTCGATAATTTCGGTCAGCAGCTGGTGGTAGCCGTCGATGCCCGTGCCGCCCTGCACGTACATGCCGGGGCGTTTGCGAACAGCGTCCATGCCCTCCAGCACACTGATCTGGTCGGCGTTGTAGTCGTCGGCATTGCCCGCCGCGTGGCTGAAACTCGTGGTCTGGGCCTCATCCTGGGGCTGGTTCTGGTGCGTCTGGCCCTGGAATTCGTCGTCACTGTGGGTCATGGTTCTCCTCAAAAAGCCGCCCACGCGGGGCGGAGCCAGCCTGAATCCTGGCAACGTGAGAGCTTATGCCTTTGTTGCCGGAAACGGAAAGTCCCCGGCCTTGACCCCCAATATAGCGTGAGACATGAAAATTATCAATTCTATTACGCCATATACATAACACTGTCGGGGGGTTTGTGATGCCGGAATGTCGGTGTGGTGAGGCTTTTCGCGGCCCCCGCCGAGCCTTTGCCCGCCCCCCCCTTTCACCCCTCGCGCCGACAGGTCAGAATGAGAAGGCGATGCGCCACCCTAACCTGACCAAGACCCTCACGGGCCGCCTGCTGCTGGTGGGTGGCTTTAGCCTCCTGGGCCTGAGTGCCGCGCAGGGGACGGCTCCCCTGACCCTCACGCGGCCCGCTCCGACCAGCTCCAATCCGTTTGCCACCATCACCACCTGCAAGCTGCCCAGCGGCCCCATTCCCACGCAGAGCCGCGCCGTGTTCGTGCTCGACACCAGCGGCAGCATGCGCGGTATCGGTGACGGCAAAGCCGACATCTTCAACGAGGTCAAGGGCAAGGTCGAGCGCTACGTGGACACCGCCCGCCCGGACGAAGTCCAGATCATTACCTTCGACAGCGGCGTGCGGGCCGAGCGCAACTACAGCCTGCCCGCCCAGGAGAGCCAGCTTCGCAGCGACCTGCGTAACCTCAAGGCCGACGGCAACAACACTTACCTCTACCGCTCCATGCACGCGGCCCTGAGTCCGCTGGCCGCCAGCGACCGCTACGTGACCAGCGTCTTCGTGCTGACCGACGGCATCGACAACGACCCCCAGCCGCGCTACTCCGCCGAGAGTGCGCTGTCGTCGTTTCAGGCCCGTGGCAAACTCGACACCCTGGCCTACGTCGCGCTGGGCAGCACCATTCCCACCGACGCCAAGAATGCCCTGGCCGCCAGCGACTACGCTTCGGGCATCACCTTGCCTCCCGGAGAGGTGCCCGACCTGGTCGAGCTGACCGGCGGTATCGGCATGGCGACGGTGACCGACCCCAGCCGGGTGCCAGCGCCTTTTGCCGACGGCACGCCTCTGGCCCTGGCCTCTCAGAACGAGCAGGTGACGCTGGCGCAGCCCGCCGTGGTTGCCGGAACCACCCAGTTGAACATTCCCAAGGACCTGCCTGCGGGCAGTACCGCCCTGCTGTGCGCTCCCCCGCCGACCGAACCGAACGTGGTCGGCCCGCGTACCCGGCGCGTGCTGCTGAAACTGCGCGTGGGGGAAACGCCCCCGGCGACGACGACCAGCACCACGACCAATACGGGGACAAGCACAGGCACGCCCACCCCCACCACGCCGCCCGCTACGGTCACGACCCGCACCACCACGACCCAGACGACCACCCCGGCGGTCAGTGTGGATGGGGCAGCCTACCTGACGTGGCTCAACCCTGGAGCCGACACCCGACTGGGCCAGGGCGACGAAACCGTGCTGCGCTACCGCGCTTCGCCGGACATGAACCTCGACGGCAGCGAGTTGCTGCTGCCCGCCGGATTGCAGGGCTTCGAGACGGTGCTGGAGCGGCAGTCCGGCGCACGCGACTTTGCGCTGCGGGTGCGACGCACGGCCAGTTCGGCTCCCGACGCCACCCTCGCGGCGGCGCTGCCCAGCGGCCTACTGACGCCGCGCCTGCTGCTCTCGAGCGGTCAGGTCATCAGCCTCGTTCCCGTGCAAGTGGGCGGCCTGAGCACGACGGCAGGGCGAGAAACCACGCTCCCCGTCTCCCCCATTCCCGCCGCGCCGGGCACCACGCAGGTGACGCTGGCACCGGGCACTCAGGCTTCCGGCACGCAAGTCACCACGTCGCAGACCACCACGCAGACGGCTCCGGCAAACGGCACTGGGATGAACGGCACTGGGGCGACCGGAACCCAGGGCGCTGGCGTCCAACCCAACGGAACCCAGCCGGGCGCGGCCCAGACTGCTACGGGCCAAAACAATGCGGCGCAAACCGGCGCAGCCCAAACGAACGGCACCCAGGGCACCGACGCCCAGACTTCGGCAACCCAGACCACCACGCAAACCACCACGACCCAGACCACCCCCGCCACCGAGCGCCGCAGCGGGTTCCCCTGGTGGCTGCTGCTGTTGCCCTTGCTGCTGCTGTTGGGCCTGCTCGCCTTTGGGCTGTGGCGCAGGCGCGGTGCAAAGGCCGGGACGGGGAGCATGGCAGCGGCGGCGGTCAAGGGCAACCGCCCACCGCCCGCGCCCAAGAAGGTGGTTGCGGCCGCTCCGGTGGCCGTGCCTGCTCAGGTGCCCGCTGCTGCTGCCCCCGCCCCGACCCGCGTGGAAGGCGTCCATTACCGCGACGACCGCACGCTGGCCCTGATTGGCCTGGACGGCGAAGTGCGCGGCATGCCCAGCCCGCTGAGTGGCCCCTTCGACCTGGGGCAGGTCTCGCGGGTGGCCGAACTGCGCGGTCTGCGGGCCGAGCAACTCCACGAAGGGCTGCAACTGGTGCAGATTCCCGAAGACCTCATCGTCAGCCACGACACCAAACTGCTCAGCAGCGGCGACCTGATTGCGCCCGGCACCCTGCTCAGCGTGATTCCGGCGGCGTCGAACGGCACGGCGGCGCGGCCTTCGCTGGGGTCGCTGACGGGCCTGGGCCGCCCGCTGATGCTGCGGGCCAACGGCGCCCATCTGGAAATCACCGGGCCCTACGGCGACCACCTGCTCAACCTCACCCCCGGCATCCTCGACCTGGGCGAACTGCTCGAAGCGCCTGCCCTGCGCGGCCTGCGCCTTAGCACCCGTGGCTACCGCATTCTGCTGACCGACGTGCCCGCAGGTCTGAGCGTCGCGCCCTCGGGCGAACACACGCCCCTCAAGCCAGGGATGTACCTGCCGGAGCGCATCGGCCTGCTGCTGCGCGGTCTGTAAGCGCTGAACGAAACCCTGCTTGGCAACCGAAGGAAAGGGCGACCCGTGAGTTGAAAACGGGCCGCCCTTTTTTTGGCCTTAGGCCAGCGCCGCCAGCACGTCTTCGGGCAGACGGGCGGGGCGGTAGCTGTGGTCGGTGGCGATGTGATGCGTCTCGCCCGTCGCCAGCAGTTCGCGGCCTTCGGGGTCAATGCGGTGCAGTTCGTAGGCGAATTTGAGGGTTCGGCTGCGAACCTCGCTGACGCGGGTGGTGAGTTCCAGCAAGTCGTCGTAGCGGGCGGCGCGGCGGTAGCGCACCTGCAAGTCGCTGAGCATCAGGTAGTAGCCCCGCGCTTCCAGATCGCGGTAGGGCAGGCCCAGCGCGTGCATCAGGTCGGTGCGGCCTACCTCGAACCACACCGGATAGCCCGCGTGGTGGGCCACACCCATCGCGTCGGTTTCGGCGTAGCGCACGCGCAGGCGGGTCTGGCTGGTTTTTCCGGTGCCCGTCACAGCAGCCCCCCCATGCCGGGAAAACGCCCGTCGTCGGCCGAGTGGAATTCCAGCGTGGGGGTGCGCCGCATTCTCACGTGCTCGGCGACTTCGCGTTGCAATCGGCCCCGTGCGTGCGTCAGGGCCTCCAGCAGTGCGGGCATGTCGGCCCCAATCGCACTGACGTAGACGCGGGCCAGACCATAGTCGGGCGTGACCTGCACCCGCTCCACCGTCACGATCAGCGGCACGCGGGGGTCGCGCAATTCGGAAATGGCGCTGCTGAGAACGCGGGTCAACTGGGCCTGCACCTGTTCGGGCTTCATAGACGGTCATCGTACCCCCCGGCGAGGCGGGCGGGGCTGTTTTCGGGGCGGCGGGGGGCTATGCTGAGGCCATGAAGATTGCTGACCCGCTCGGCACGCCCGGCGCTCCCCAGGACACCTGGCAGGCCATGCAGCGCCGTCTGGACGAGGCCGACCAGAAGCAGCCGGACATGCAGCGTGCTCGCCTGATTCTGGTCACCGACCGCCAGGGGGACCGCCTGCACGCCGGATACGCCGCCCTGGTCACGCTGGGCCAAGGCGAAGGCGAAACGGCGGTGCTGTCTGCGCCTGCGTTTGGCCCCCGCTACGGCGAGGCGGGCCAGCAGGCGCTCACCGAACTGGTGCGCTGGGCCGAGCAGGCCGGACTGGCAACCCGCGAAACCGTGCTGAGCAGCGGCGACTATCAGCGCGTGCTGGCTGAACCCGACGCGCAGGAAGTCGCCGCCCTGATTGCCGCCAGCAACCCCGCCGACCCCGCCATCTACACTACCCCGCTGCCCAAACCGGAAGACGGTTGGAGCTAGGGCCGAGCACCCCGCCTTTTGCGGCAGCTGGTCTTACCTGAGCTTCTTGCGCTCCAGCACAGCGAGTTCGTCCACCCGCTCGTTTTCGCCGTGTCCGGCGTGGCCCTTGACCCACAAAAAAGTCAGGGAGTGAACCTTGGCAAGGGCGATGAGTTCTTCCCAGAGGTCCTGGTTTTTGACGGGCTCCTTGCTGGCGGTTTTCCAGCCGTTGCGCTGCCAGTTCAGAATCCAGCCGTCCGTGAAGGCTTTGCGGAGATACTGGCTGTCGGTCACCACCCGAATCTGACAGGGGCGCTTGAGGGTTCGCAGTCCTTCCAGAAGCCCGCGCAGTTCCATGCGGTTGTTGGTGGTGTTTTCCTCGTTGCCGCTCAGCACCAGTTCGCGGTCGCCATAGCGCAGGATGGTCGCCCAGCCGCCATGCCCCCGCGCCGTGTCGCAAGCGCCGTCGCTGTACAGCTCGACCAACTGCCCCGTGACGGGCACCTCCGGCTGAATGCCCGCACGAATGGGCAGCAGGTCACGGGACGGGTCGGCTTTTTTGCGGGGCGGGCGTGGGCCGGGGGGCGTCATAGGCGGGAACTGTAGGGAGTCGGGCGAGGGGTGTCAACCCTGGCGGATGCTTTCAGGATTTCCGGTTAGGCGCAGGGGGCGGCACCTGATCGGCCTTTTCCAGATCCACCACTGCCGGGTCAAGCGGCACCGCCCAGTCGCCGTCACCCTGGTAGGCCGGGGTGGGGAACCAGTAGCGCCGCAGCCAGCGCCCGACCAGCGAGGCCGTGGGAATGGCGAGCAGCGCCCCCGGCAGGCCCGCCAGCCCGCCCCCGATGATGATGGCGATCAGAATGCCCGCCGCGCTCATGTTGACGCTGCGGCCCATCACCATCGGCGCAATCACGTTCCAGGCCAACTGGTTCAGAATGAAATACAGCGCCGCCACCAGCAGCAGCGTGGTGTTGCCCTGCGGAATGGCTTGCAGCAGCGCGGGAATGGCCGAGAGCACCATGCCTACCAGCGGCACCAGGTTCAGCAGGCCCGTCAGCAGCCCCAGGGCCAGCGCGTTGGGGACGCCCAGCAGCAGCAGCCCCGCCCCGGCGATGGCACTGATGACCAGCAGCAGCAGCAGTTGCCCCCGGATGTAGTTGCCGAACGACTCGCTGATGTCCTCGGAAACGGCGAGCAGGCGCGGTTGCCAGGTTTTGGGAAACAGGCGCAGGATGCCCCGCCCGAAACGCCCGTGGTCGAGCATGAAAAAGACCGCCAGCGTGAGCACCAACCCGGCCTGCCCCAGCCAGTTCATGACCCCGCTGACCTGTCCGTACAGCATGGAATCCGGCCCCAGCACGCGCCCGATCAGGGGGCCGATGTTCTGGCTCAGGGCGTCCAGTTGCTCACGGACGTACTGGGTGAGCTGCGCCTGGGTCTGCGAAATCTGCGGGTTGTCGCCCGGCTGCTGGCCCCTGTCGAGCAGGTTTTGCAGCAACCCTGGCAGGTTTTGCAGCAGCCCCGGCAGGTTTCCCAGGAAACTGACCACCTGGGACGCCACTGTCCAGAACAGCAGGCCCATGATGCCCAGCAGCGCCAGCATGATCAGGATGGTGCCGAAAGGCCGCGTGATGCGGTGTTTTTCCATCTTGACCAGCAGCGGGTTGACGGTATACGACAGGGCGTAGGCCATCGCAATCAGCGACAGCGGCCCCGCGATGTGCCGCGCCGCCATCAGCAGCAGTACCGCCGCCACCGTGTACACCAGCAGGCGCACGTAGGAGCGGCTCCAGAGGAAGGAAAGCAGTTGCGGCACGGTCTGAGGAGCGGTTGCCATCTCGCCTCAGAGTACGCCTGTCTGGTCAGGTGAGGCGCAGTGGTCTGAGCAGCGGCGGGGCCGTTAGGCTAGGGAAGATGGCCGACTCGATGACCTCGCTGCTGACCGCCATGATTACGCCCGCCGTGCTGATCGGCGGCGCGGGCACCCTCATCATGAGCACCAGCACCCGTGTGGGCCGCGCCACCGACCGGGTGCGGAGCCTGACCGCCCGCTTCAAGGAACTCGTCTCCGAAGAGGGCCAGAGCGAACCGATGGCCCGTGAGGAAAAGCGGCTGATTATGCGGCAGTTGCCCCGACTCTCACGCCGCACCCGCTTTTTGATGCGTGCCCTGCAAGCCTTTTACCTGGCGGTGGCGCTCCTGGTGGTGACCAGCATTCTGCTCGGGCTGGACGGCCTGTTCGGCATCGATACCGGGAGTCTGCCGCTGGTCATGGCCCTGGCTGGCAGCGGTGCGCTGGCCTACGGCGCCACCCTGCTGAGCTACGAAGCCCGCTTCAGTGCCGCGACCACCAAGGAAGAAATGAGTTTTCTGGAAGACTTGGGGCAGCACTACGCCGCGCTCTACGAAGAGGGCGCAGAGCCACAGGAAAAAGAAAAAGCCCCAGCCGCAAAGCTGGAGCCGTAAGGCACGGGGAAACGGTAAGCCGGGTTCTGTCTGCCCCAGGGAAGCTGCGGCAGCCTGGTCATCTCTCTGGGACGCCTGTTGCCAGGGCGCCTCTAGCGACCATCCTGACGGTCAGCGGGCGGGCCGCCCTACCGTACTGTCGGGTCTTGCACCGGATGGGGTTTACCAGACGCTCCCTGTCTCCAGGGAACCTGGTGCGCTCTTACCGCACCGTTTCACCCTGACCATCGCGCACCCGCGCCGGGGCCGTGTGGGATGGCGGTCTGGTTTCTGTGGCACTTTCCTTCGACTTCGCCGCTTTCCGCCTGCCCTTGGCGCACACGCGGGCGCTCGACTCGCCGACCAGCCGTTAGCTGGCATCCTTGCCCTGCGGTGCCCGGACTTTCCTCACCCTTCCTGCCCGAAAAAGCAGGTCAGGCGCGACCAGGAGTTTCCCCGCGCCCCCGATGGTAGCAGGTCTTCAGGCGTACTGGGCTTTAGCCGTACTGGGTGCCCCAGCGGTCTTGCGCGTCCTCCCAGGCGGCCTGCCACTCGGCGCGGGGGATTTTTTCGGGGTGCAGCAGCAGGTCGAGGTCGCGGCGGCTCAGTTCGCGGAACTCGCCGGGGCGCAGGTCGCCCAGCCACAGCCCGCCCACGCGGTAGCGCACCAGCCGCCCTACCGGATGACCCAGTGCTTCCAGCATGCGGCGCACTTGACGGTTGCGGCCTTCGCCCAGCACCACATACGCCCCGTCTATCCCGTACACGTCGCCAGCGGGCGCGGCGCTGAGGGCCTGGGCGGGGCCGTCGTCCATCGCCATACCGCGTACCAGCACGTCCAGTTCGGCCTGGGTGGGCGGCTCACGGCCTTCTGTCCAGGCGCGGTAAGCCTTTTCGTGGCCGTAGCGCGGGTGGGTCAGGGTGAGGGTCAGGTCGCCGTCGTTGGTAAGCAGCAGCAGCCCTTCCGAGTCCTTGTCGAGTCGCCCCACCGGATGCAGTCCCGGCACGTCGGGCATGGCGTCCAGCACGTTGCGCCGCCCGTATTCGTCGTGCGCGGTGGTGACATAGCCGACAGGTTTGTACAGCGCGTAGGTCACGCTTTCGGGCCGGGTCAGTTCGACCAGCCGACCATCCACGCGCACCTCGTCGGCCTCGGACACGCTCTGGCCCAGCGTGGCGACCTGCCCGCCCACCGTGACCCGCCCGGCGCGAATCAGGTCTTCGGCGGCGCGGCGCGAGGCGATTCCGGCGCGGGCCAGCCGCTTGTGCAGTCGTTCAGTGGTCATTTGGTTCCTCCCGTGTGTCTGCCCCTCTGACCGATTTGCCCAGCGGCACCGCCAGCAGGGCCAGCAGCGCAGCCAGTCCCAGCCAGCCGACCAGCACCCATAGCATGGTGCCCACCCCACCCAGACTGGAGCCGAAACGCAGCGCGGCGGGAAGCAGGGTCGCGACCAGCAGCAGGTTGCCGCCCACCAGCCCGCCTACTTTGGCCCCGTCGGGCGCGGCACTCGCCGCCACCTGAAAGCCGCCCCAGGCGAGCAGCAGTCCGCCCGCGCCGCGCAGCAGCCACAGCGGAGAAACCCCCAGGCGCGTGGCAGCGTCGGCGGGAAAAAAGTAAAGGAGCAGCCCCAGCGGCACCAGGAGCAGGGCGGTCAGCCAGAAGGCAGCGCGTAACACGCGGGCCAGTGTAGAGCCTGCCCGCCCCTGCCTGCCGCCAGCGTTGCTAAAGGTTCCCGCAGCACCGGGCCGTGTCGCCCCCCCCGCCCGGCTTTCTAGACTGCGGACGAAGGGCCACCGGGCTACGCGCCGGGAACCCCACTTCGGAGGAACTGAAATGTTGAAAGGCAAAGAACTGCTGGGCCGTCCCATCGTCGCCGTGAGCAATGGAGAACAGGTCGAAAACGTGCACGACGTGGTGTTCGACCACCAGGCCAACCGCGTGCTGGCGCTGCTGGTCGAGGAAGGCGGCTGGCTGCACGCGGCCAAGGCCGTGCCCTTTGGCCGGATACAGTCGTTCGGCGAAAAGGCCGTCATGATTGCCACGCCTGCCGACGTGGTCAGCACCAAGCAGGACCCCGAACTCAAGGCGGCGCTGGCGGGCAAAAGCAACCTGATCGGCCTGACCCTGCTCACCGAGGACGGGCACACCCTCGGCAAGATTTCGGACGTGTATTTCGACGAGCGCACCGGGCAGGTCGAGGGCTACGAGGCCACCGGGGGCTTTTTTGCCGACATGACCAGCGGGCGCACCTTCATTCCCGCGCCGGGCAGCATTCAGATCGGCAAGGACAGCGCCATCGTCCCGGCTGCGGTGGCCGCCGCCATGCGCGAACAGACCCCCGGCGGCATTCGCGGGGCGTTTCAGGTGGCCGGACAGAGCCTGACCGGAGCGGTGCAGACCGCCGCAGGTAGCGTGCGCGGAGCCGTACAGGACGCGGGCCAGAGCGTGCGCGAAACCTACGAAAACCTGGCCGACGCTGGCCGCGAGCGCCAGCAGGAAGTCCTGGTCGGCAAAGTGGCGGGCCGTGATGTGCTGACCGACACGGGCCGCGTGCTGGTGAAGGAAGGCGAGACGGTCACCCAGGCCCACTTTGCCGACGCCGAGCGTGAAGGCAAGCTGGCGGCCCTCGCCGCAGCCGTCACGGGCGGCACGGTGCAGGCCGCTGTGGACCAACTGCGCTCCAAGGTGCAGAGCAGCGCCGCCGACTTGCAAGAAGCCAGCGCCGAGAAGCAGCGGGACTTCGTGGTGGGCAAAGTCGCGGGCGACGACGTGCGTACCCCCGGCGGCGTCCTGATCGTGGCGAAGGGCGCGACCATCAGCGACATGCAGGCCAGCTACGCCGAGCGTGAAGGGGTGCTGCCTGCCCTCGTCGCCGCCGCTGGTCAGGGCAGCGTGGGCCAGGGCGTGCGCGGCCTGCTCAGTGACCCCGGCCCCACACCCGTCGGGGCCTCGGTGGGCCGCCGGGTACTGGAAGACGTGCGCTCGCCCGTGGGTGGGCTGCTGGCAGTGCAGGGCCAGATCGTGACCCCCACGATTGCCGAGCGTGCCCGTGAGCTGGGCATTGAAGACCGCCTGTATGCGGCGACCCAGACCCCGGCGGCGGGCGTAGGTGAAGACCTGCGCGAAGGGGCCACCGAAGTACGTGACCAGTTGGCAGACGGCCTATCCAGCATCGCCCAGGGCACCGAGCAACTGCTGGGCCGCGCCAAAGCCTGGCTGGGCGACAAGCGCGAGGAAGTCGAAACGGCGCTGAGCCGCCAGGAGCAGGAAGCGCATCAGGCCCGCATTCGTGACGCGCTGGGTCGCCCGGTGCGCCGCGCCGTGCTGACCACCACCGACCGCGTGATTCTTCACCCTGGCGAGTACGTGACCCACGCCGCCCTCGACGAAGCCCGCGCCGCTGGCGTCCTCGACCTCTTGCTCGATAGCGTGGAAGATACCGGCCCCGTCTGAATTGTCTAAGCACTCCAGGCAGGAGCGGGAACTTTTGCCCGCCTCCTGCCGTAGTGGAGAACGTATGCAGAATATTGCCGTCACTCAACAGCGCACGGCGGATGTCGTCCGCACGTTTATGGCCCGCACCTACTCGTGGATGTCGGCGGGACTGGCCCTCACCGCAGGCGTGGCCTACCTGACCGCCCAGAACGGTGCCCTCGCCGCCCAGGTCATGGACCTGCGTCTGCCGCTGATGCTGGCGCAACTTGCCCTGGTGTTCGTCCTGAGCCTGTTCGCCCAGCGCCTCAGCAGCGCCGTCGCCGGAATCCTGTTCATCGCCTACGCCGCCCTCACGGGCCTGACCTTCAGCGCCCTGCTGTTCGCCTACTCGCCCACCGCCGTCATCACCGCCTTTGCGACCACCGCCGGAACCTTCGGCCTGATGAGCGTCGCCGGGTTTGTCATCAAGAAAGACCTCAGCGCGATGGGCCGCTTCTTCATGTTCGCCGTGATTGGCCTGCTGGTCGCCATGATCGTGAACCTGTTCGTCGCCAGCAGCGCCCTGACCCTGGGCATCAGCATCGTCGGCGTGCTGCTGTTCGCGGGCCTGACCGCCTACGACACCCAGATGCTGCGTAACCTCGCCCTCAGCGGCATCAGCGGCGAACAGGCCGAGCGGGCCGCCATCAACGGCGCTCTGGCCCTCTACCTCGACTTCATCAACATGTTCCTGTTTATCCTGCGTCTGTTCAGCGGCTCCTCGCGTGACTGATTGACCGCCGAGTTTCTCGCCAGCGTCCCACACGGGGCGCTTTTTTTGGCCCGCACCCCCCCCGACTGCCCACCCGCCGGACGCAGCTTTGGGGGATTGACAAAACGGCGCTTCGGGAGCAGCACCGGGCGTGACGGTTCTGTTAGAAGACGTTCCTTACAGTGTCTGCATGACCCTGCGCACTTCTGTCCTGTCGCCTGCCCCAGAGGGTTCAGGCCGGGGCAAGCGTGGCCGAGACAGGCAAAACCTTTCGCTGCGTACCCTACGTTCTCAGTTCACCCTGGTCATCGCACTTCTGGCGTTTTTGCCCAACTTGGTGCTGACCCTCATCTCATCGGCCCAACTGACCTGGGTCACCTTTCTGTGGATGCTGGCGGTGGCCCTGCTCTCCACCATCATCGGCTATGTGCTGAGCGGCGCCCTGCTTCAGCCGCTTCACCGTCTGGAAGTCGAGGTGGGCGAGGGAGATTTCGACCAGTTTCACCGCGACGACCCCCGTGAAATTCGCGCCCTGCGAAAGGCGTTTGGGAGCCTGCTGACGCGTCTCAGAACCGAGCAGATGCGGCGGAGTGCCTTCATGGCGACGCTGGTTCACGACCTCAAGACGCCCCTGATCGCCACCGGGCACCTCACCCAGGCCCTCACCGAACTGCCCCTGCCCGAGAGCGAACGCCGCGAGGTGGGGCGGCAGATTCAGGCCGAAACTGCTCGATTGCTGGCGCTGGTGCAGCAGATGGCCGACGCCCACCGCTACGAGCGCGACCAGATTCGGCTCGACTGTGCGCCCACCGACCTGCGCGAACTGCTCGACCGGGTGGCCCGCCGCCTGACCCCGCAGGCCGAGGCCCGGCAACTGCGGTTGGAGGTGTGTGGCGAAGGCCGGGCCGAGGTGGACGCCGCCGCCCTTGAACGCGCCATCGGCAACCTGACCGAGAACGCCGTGCGCTACGCCCGCCACACCGTCACTTTGCAGATTCAGGGCCACACCGTCACCGTGCAGGACGACGGCCCTGGCCTCAGCGCTCCTTTCGAGGAACTGGCGCAGCCTTTCAGCGCCCAGCCCACCACGATTGCCGGACAGCAGTACACGGCGGGCACAGCGGGCCTGGGGCTGTTCATCGCCCACCGCATTGCCCTGGCGCATGGCGGCGAACTGAATTACAGCCGCACCCCCCACGCCGCCTGCGGGCCGCCCGCCGCCTCACCCGCTGCCCACCCTGACCCTGCTCTCTACACCACGTTCACCCTTGTCCTCCCGGAGGTCAACCCATGAGAATCGTAATTGCCGACGACCATCCCCTCTTTCGTATGGGCCTGAAATACGCCCTCATCCAGCAGGGCTTCGACGTGGTGGCCGAGGCTGCCGACGGCCCGACGGCCCTCGACGCGTGCCGCACCTATCAGCCCGACGCAGCGCTGCTGGACGTGAAGATGCCCGGCATGACCGGCATCGAGGTCTGTGACCGCCTGCGCCTGACCGCGCCCCGCGTGGTGAGCATCCTGATTACGACTTTCGCTGAACCCGCCATCGTGCAGGCGGCCCGCGCCGCTGGGGCCAAGGGCTATGTCAGCAAGGAAACCGACCCCGAAAGCCTGGCCCGGCAACTGCGCGACATCGTGGCGCACCCCGACGTAGACCGCCTGCCGCAAGTGGACGTCCCGCGCCTGACCCCACGCGAGTCCGAGGTGTTGCCGCTGCTGGCACAGGGCTTTTCCAACAAAGAAATTGCCCACAACCTCGGCGTCAGCCCCGACACGGTCAAGGACCACCTTGCCCGGCTATATGCCAAGCTCAATGCCGGAGACCGCACCGAGGCTGTGAGCCGTGCCCGCAGCATCGGTCTGTTGAGCTAATACGGGTTTCGCGTTATGGATGCACAGGCGTTGCCTTTCCGACTGTGCAGGAATTAAGCGGAATCCGTATTAGCTACATCTCCAGCGAAATCGTCACCGGGCCGTCGTTGACCAGCTCAATCTGCATGTGCGCCCCGAAGACGCCCTCACCGACCTGTACTCCCAGCGCCCGCAACGCCTCATTGAAAGCGCCATACAGTTCGCGTCCCAGTTCTGGGGCCGCCGCGCCTCCATAGCTCGGGCGATTGCCTCGGCTGGCATCGGCAAATAGGGTGAACTGGCTGATGCTCAGTACCCCTCCGCGCACGTCCAGCAGTGAGCGGTTCATCTTGCCTGCCTCGTCGTTGAAAATTCTCAACTTGACGATTTTGGCAGCCAGGGCCTGAGCGGTCGCCGCCGTGTCACTAGGGGCGACCCCGAGCAAAACCAGCAGACCCGGCCCGGTTTCCCCGGTCAGGCGGCCTTCCACATGGCAACTGGCCCGCGTGACCCGCTGCAAAACCGCTTTCATGCCTGGGCCAGCCGCTCGCGTAGAGAAGCCACTGCGCCCGAGAGCAGTTCGGCTTCGGTGAGGTCGAGGTTGCCCCGTGTCTTTTCAGCCAGCATCAGCAGCAGCCCCAGGCTCCGCTCGGCGGTTTGACGGGCACGCTGCTCGGTCAATAGACCGTCGCGGGCCGCCGAGGCCGTCGCTGCGTTGAGGTCGCCCAGCGCCGCCTCCGCAGTCGCTTGCAAGCTGTTGACCAGACCGACAAATTCAGGATGAGCCATGCCAGCGATGCTAGCAGCCGTAACCATAAAGAACCCGCCCCCCATCCAGGGAAGCGGGCGAAGGCTCAGGAAAGGCTCAGCCGGGGATACGGATCTTCTGACCGGGGTGGATCAGGTCGGGGTTGCTGATGTTGTTGTAGTGGGCGATTTTCTTGTACTGCATGGCGTCGCCGTAGTACTTCTCGGCAATCTTGCTGAGGCTGTCGCCCGCCTTGACGGTGTACACGGTGTCGCCGGTTTCCTCGTCCTTGTCCTTGGCGAGGTCCTTGACGCCCGCCGCCACGCGCAGGCCGCTCACGTCCACGCCGCTCACGCCTTCGACGTCACGGGCAATCTTCTCGGCGAGGCGCAGTTCGTGGTCGTTGTCCACGACGCCGCGCAGGATGACGCTCTTGCCGCTCTGAAGCACGTCAATGGGGTCGTCGGCCAGTTCGCCGTTGCTCCGAATGGCCTGATGCACAGCCTTGGCGATGCGGCTGCTGTCCTCAATCTCTACGTCGCCTGCGCTCTGCTGGACGATGTCGGGCATCTGAATAGGCGTTGCGGGGATGTCCTGCACCTGGGCCGCTGGAGCGGGGGTGGGGGCCGCCTGGGGCTGGGTGGTGGGAGCAGCGGTCTGCTGGAGAATCGTCACGCCGCTGGTGTCAATGTTCTTGACACCGTTGATGCCACCCGCCACCGCATTAATGAGACCGATGATGGATTGACGGGGCGCTTCACCCGTCACCTTGACCGTGCCACGGCTTTCCTGAACATTCAAGCCGAGAGGAGACAGCACCGGGTTGGCGCTGAAAGCTTCTTTGACGCGGTCTGCCGTATTTTTTCCAAAGGGCCACATGCCCAGACCTTATCCCCTTTCGTGGGCTTTATCACGTTTTTTTAAGGTTTGGCCAGGAATGTCCCTGCACGGACGACGCCCCTAGACCGCCTCAAACGGCATACTCACGGCATGAACGGTTCCGTTTCCCTTTCTTCCGAAGACCGCGCCCGTCTCGACCAGGTGTTCATGCAGGTCGTGCTGGACGTACAGGCCCAGGTGCAGCAGCAAAAGCCGCCGCAGGGAGGAAACCTCGCAGCCATGTTTCACAAGGAAACGGTCAGCGAGGCGCTCCAGGGCTGCGCCATGCTGATTGCGGGCTGGAATCAGGGCCAGGTGGACGGCCCCGGCGTCACCCGCGCGGCGAAGGCGCTCCGGGCGCTGGAACTGCCCGAACTGGCCGAGCGCGTGGAGAAGTTGCGGGGCATTGCCGAAGAGTAATTTCGTCCTCAGCCCTCTTCCGCCTGCATCGCCCGTACCGCGTCACGGTCGGCCTGGGCGACTTCCTCGGCCTTGCCCAGTGCGCCCCAGTCGTCCACGCCGTCCGGCAGCACCGGCACCAGCCCGCGCAGATAGGCCGCCTGGGCGATGAGGTAGGCAGTGAGCGGCGTGGTCAGGAACTGAAAGAGCAGGACCGCGATGAGCCGGGTCAGCGCCGCCGAATCCTGAAACGACAGGGCCACCCCCAGAAAGATGCCCGCCGAGCCGAGCGTGACCAGCTTGGAGCTGGCGTGCAGGCGCGAGTACAGGTCGGGAAAGCGCACCACCCCGATGGCCGCCGTCAGCACGAAGAAGGCCCCGATAAGGATAGGAATGTCGCGCCAGGGGTTGAAATCGGTCACCGCATCACCCGCCCGGTGAGCAGGTAGCGGGTCAGGGCCACCGTGCTCAGGAAGCCCAGCAAGCTCAGCACCAGCGCGGCGTCCAGCATCACCAGCAGGTGGGTGCGAACCGCCATCAGGACGAACAGCACCACCAGATTCACGCTCAGAAAGTCGAACGCCATGATGCGGTCGCCCCAGCTCGGGCCGCGCAACACGCGGTAAGTCACCAGCAGCACCGACAGTGTGACGATGCCCAGCGCAATATCAATCATCATGCCAGTTCCTCCATCGGCCGCCAAGGCCGCCTGACCGAGTCGGCGGGCAAGAACCGCAACAGTTCACGCTCGACCCGCAAAATACTTTCCCGCGCCGCATCCAGGTCAGGTAGGCCCACCGCGTGGGCATAAAGGGTGCGGCGGTCGGCACTCAAGCCCATCGCCACCGTGCCCGGCATCAGCGTGATGACGGCGGCGAGCAGGGTCAGGCTCAGCTCACTTCGCAGGCGCAGCGGCACAGTCACGATGACCGGACTGAGCCGGGGTTCACGCCGCAGCGCCATCAGCGCCACCTGCACGTTGGCGACGGTCAGTTCCCGAACGAAAAAGACCAGAAAGCCCAGGAAGCCCCGGCTGCGTTCCACGTACTCTTCGGCCCCCAGCGCGTGCGGAAAGAGCCGCAGAATCAGAAAGCCCACCAGAAAACCGACCGCCAGTTCGCGGCTGCTGACCTCGCCCGAAAAGAGCGCCCAGACCACCGCCAGCAACAGATTGAGGGCAAACCCTCTCATTTCTTCTCCTTTTTCTGCACGTCGCTGCCGGTGGGGGGCGGCGGAATCACGATCGGCTCGTTCCCCAGCACGCCGCGAATGTAGCGTCCGTGGTCGATGAGTTCCTGCGAGGTCTGCCCGGCAAAGTGCAGCAGTGGCCCCGCGCCCAGCGCCAGCCCAGCCACCAGCACCGAGGCGAGATAGGCGGGCAGGCGCTGAAACAGCGGGACACGCCGCACCGGTTCTTCACGCGGGTGCTTGCCCCAGAAAAAGCCGCGCCAGATGTTCAGCAGGGCGTAGAGCGTCACCAGACTCGACAGCAGCGCCGAGACCACCGCCAGCAGCGCCAGCGGGCTGCCCTGCGCCAGTCCGGCCCGCACCAGCGCGTACTTGGCGACGAATCCGCCCGTCGGGGGCAGGCCGGAGAGCGTCAGGGCGCACAGCAGGTAGCAGCCCGCCAGCAGTGGCAGGAATTCCAAAAAGCCGCGTGACTTGACCTCGCGCTGACCGCTCGCCCGCTCGGCCACGCCCGCCAGCAGGAACATGGCGAGGGTCGCCAGCACACTCACGGCGAGGTAGGCGACGGTGGCCCGCAGCGCCTCGGGGGTACCCAAACCCAGCCCGAAGGCGAGATAGCCCACGCTTCCCACCACCGTAAACGACAGAATGCGCCGCCACTCGCGCTGACTGACCGCGCCGAGAGCGCCGTAGAGCATGGTCACCGCCCCCAGCCCCAGCATCAGCGCGCCGGGCAACTCGCTTTCCTGCTGAAAGACGGTCGTAAAGACGCGCAACATGGCGTAGACGCCCACCTTGGTCAGCACGGCGGCGAAGAACGCACCACTGGCGGCAGGCAGGGCCGGGTAGGTGCCGGGCAGCCAGAAGCCCAGCGGAAACAGCGCTCCCTTGGCGGCGAACACGATGAGCAGCAGCACACTGACGGCCGTGACTGTCGCGTTCGGCCCCAGTTCGGCGCTGCGCTGGGCGAGGTGGGCGAAATTGAGGGTGCCGAGCGTGCCGTAGGCCAGTCCGCAGGCCGACACCAGCAGCGCCGAGGCCACCAGATTCATCACGATGTAGCGGAAGCCCTCGCGCAGTTGCTCACGGGTTGAACCCAGCACCGCCAGCGCATAACTGGCGACCAGCATCACCTCGAAGGCCACGAACAGGTTGAAGAGGTCGCCGGTCAGGAACGACAGTTGCACGCCCGTCAGCAGCAGCAGCAGCAGGGCGAAGGCGTGGTGGCGTTCGCGCACCCGGTCTTCGTCGGCGGCCATGAACCAAGCGGCGAACACCCCCGACACCGCCCCCAGCACGCTCATGTACGCGCCGAGGCGGTCGGCGGTCATCACGATGCCGAAAGGAGCCGCCCAGCCGCCCAGGGCACTCACCAGCACGCTGCCGTCCGAAGTGGCGACGAGCAGCAGCAGCGAAAACAGCAGGGTCAGCAGGGTGCCGCCCATCAGCAGGGCGACCTTGAGGGGACGACGCCAGGGCGAGAGCAGCAGCAGCCCCAGCCCCAGCGGCGTCAGGATGGGCGCGAGGGGCAGCCAGGAATACAGCACGCCCGCCGCCCCCGTGGTCACGGTTTCGGCACTCATGAACGGCCTCCTTTGCCGGAAGGAATGCGGGGCGGGGGGGGCAGTTCCTCCCAGTCGGGGCGGTCGGGACTCTGGTGCTCCGGGTCGGCGTACATGCCGTCCTGGGCGTCGGCGTCACGGGCGAGGTTGTCCCCGAAGGCTTCCACGTCGTCGTGGCCCGCCACCTGATAGGCCCGCAGAGCGACGGTGAGCAGCAGCGCCGTCGTCGCAAAGCCGATGACGATGGCGGTCAAAATCAGCGCCTGCGGCAGGGGGTCCACATACGGCCCCGGCAGCGTCAGCAGCGGCGGAGATTTGTTTTCCAGGCCCGCCACCGTCAGGATGGCGAGGTTGACGCCGTAGCCGATAAACGCCAGGCCCAGCACCACCCGCACGATGGAGCGCGACAGCAGCAAGAACACGCCCGCCGCCACCAGAATGCCGATAATCAGGGCAAAAAGTGAGGCCATCAGTCGTCTCCTTCCACCCGTTCGGTGGGCCGCACGTCGGTCAGGGACTCGGCAATCAGCATGGCGCTGCCCACCACCACGCCGAACACGCCGATGTCGAAGAGCATGGCGGTGGCCCACTCGAACTCGCCGGTCAGGGGCGTGGTCAGGTAGCCGAAATCGGTCTTGAGAAAAGGTTTGCCCAGCAGGTACGGCACCAGTCCGGTCGTGAAGGACAGCGCCGCTCCCCAGGGAATCAGGCGGGCGGGGTCTATTCGCAGCGCCGACTCGCCTGTGGCGATGCGGTGCAGAATCAGGGCGCAGGCGGTCATCAGGCCCGCGATGAAGCCGCCTCCCGGCGCGTTATGCCCGCGCCACAGCAGCAGCAGCGCGAACACCATCACCAGCGCGAAAGCGGCGCGGCTCACACTCCGCAGGATGGGGTCGCCGCTCAGCGGGGGCGGAGTGGGGGCGTCGTGTCCGGCCGTCGGCGCGGGCTTGCGGTCACGCGCCGGGGTGCGGCCCGAAGTCTGTGCCGAGGTCTGGGCTGCCTGGGCGGTCATGCCGGGCGCACGTTTGGTCTTTTTCTTCTTACTCATTCTTTTCCCCCGGCTGATGACTTGCCTCCGGCTGGGCCGAGTGGGTGGACGCAGCGCCGGGAGCCTCCAGATAAATCACCGAGTACGGCGGAATCTTTTCGCCTTCGGGCAGGATGGGTGCTCCCTCGGGCGAGACGCCCAGCGGCGCGGTGCGGGTCTTGCCGGGCTTGCCGAGGCGCACCAGACTGGACACCGCCAGCGCGACCATCGCCACCACCAGCCCCTCACCCAGCGTATCGAAGCCCCGGAAGTCCACCAGCAGCACGTTCACGGCGTTCTTGCCGCCGCCGCCCGCGTACGAATTGACCAGATACCAGGGTGAGATGGGCGGAGCCAGAAAGCGCAGGCTGGACAGCACCAGCAGCGTGATGCCCAGGCCCGCGCCCCCTGCCAGCAGCGCGTCGAGCAGGAGGCGGCCCCGCGTGCGCGGCAGGTCACGCACCCCCGGCAGGTAGCGGA
>NZ_JAUNHK010000005.1:0-3742 GCF_030523985.1 Deinococcus sp. | reverse complement strand
AGCAGGAGGCGGCCCCGCGTGCGCGGCAGGTCACGCACCCCCGGCAGGTAGCGGAAGGCGAGCAGGAACAGGATGACCGTGACCCCCTCGACCAGCAGTTGCGTCAGCGCGAGGTCGGGGGCACGGAAGGCGAGGAAGGCGGCGGCACTGCCGAACCCGGTCAGGCCAGTGACGACCACCGCCGTCAGCCGGTTGCGCGAGAGCAGCACGCCCACCGCGCCCGCCACCAACAGCACGGCGATGGGCACGATGGCCAGCGGCACCACGCCGATGTTGTGGAAGACCTGAGGCGAGCGCCAGACCGCGTATCCACCCATCAGCCCCGCCGCCAGCAACGAAATTCGCATCTGGTCAGGCAGTGCCAGCCCCTGCGTGCGGGCAATCAGCCCACTGGCGAAGGTGCTGAGGCCCTGCACCAGCGTGTAGTAGACGGTGTTGGCGTTCCACAGCGGGGTGAGGCGGCCCTGGAGCAGCGAAAAGCGCGGCGCCTGCCACACCAGCAGCCCCCCGATGGCCCAGGTGAGGAAGGTCAGCAGCAGCGCGGGCGTGACGCCGTGCCACAGCCCCAGGTGCCCGTGGTACTCCCCGAAATTCAGCGCGGTCTGGGCGGTGCGGGTCAGCGCTTCGGCCCCCTGAGGCCACAGCCCCAGCACCAGGGCCGCCAGTGCCAGCAAACCAGCGGGCAGGGTCAGGCTGGGCGGCGCCTCGTGAATGTGCTCCTTGACCGTGTCGTGCCGCAGTTCGCGCTGCGTGGGCGTCAGGCCGATGCGGTGGTTGAAGAAGATGCTCAGCAGCCGGGCGCAGTAGGCGAAAGTGAGCGCACTGCCCAGCACCGCCACAGCGATGTAGAGGGGGCCAGCATGCAGCATGTTCTCGTAGAACAGTTCCTTGGAAATAAACCCGCCCAGCGGCGGCAGGCCCGCCATGCTGAGGGTCGCCACTAGCGCGATGACGAAGGTGACGGGCAACTTGCGCCGCAGGTTTTGCAGGTAAGGAATCTCACGGGTGCCCGTTTCGTGGTCGATGATGCCCACCACGAAAAACAGCGCCGCCTTGAACGCCGCGTGGTTGAGCAGGTGCGCGGTGGCGGCAAAGCGCCCATCCGCGTCGGCCAGTCCGTAGAGACTCATCAGCAGGCCGAGTTGCGACACGGTGGAGTAGGCCAGCAGCGCCTTGAGGTCGGTTTGGCGCAGCGCCAGCCACGACCCCCAGGCCATCGTCGCCAGGCCCAGGGGCACGATGATGCCCGACCAAAGCGCCGACGTGCCGAAAATGAGGCCGAACTTGGCAACCAGCATCACGCCCGCCTTGACCATCGTGGCCGAGTGGAGGAAAGCCGACACAGGTGTGGGCGCTTCCATCGCGGTGGGGAGCCACAGGTGGAAGGGCAATTGCGCCGACTTGGTGAAGGCCGCCAGCAGCGTGAGCAGCAGCGCGGGCACAAAGAGCGGCGACTCGCGCACCGCCGTCAGATTCAGTTCCGACAGGTTGGTGCTGCCGCCCGCGATGGACAGCATGGCGACAGCCGCCAGCAACCCCAGCCCGCCCAGCGCCGACACCAGAAAAGCCTTCACCGCCCCGTCCCGCGCCGCGCTGCGGGTGTGCCACAGCCCGATCAGCAGGAAACTGGTCACGCTGGTCATTTCCCAGAAACCGAACAGGGCCACGAGGTTGTCACTCAGCACCAGCCCCAGCATGGAGCCGCCGAAGGCAAGCAGGTACGGATAAAAGCGCCCGAATTTCTCGGTGGACGCCAGATACGCCACCGAGTACAGGGTGGCGAGCGTGCCGATCACACCGATCAGGACGGCGAACAGCAGCGAAAAACCGTCGCCCCGGAACACCAGGTTCAGCCCCAGGTCGGGCACCCAGGGCGTGACTTCACGCAGCGGCGCGGCGTCCGGCATCGCCAGCAGCCGGGGAATCAGCAGCAGCGCGGGCACGAAGGCGAGGGCCGCCAGATACCCGGTGCGGCGACCCAGGCGCGGGCCGAGCAGAGCACACAGGGCCGCCATCAGGAAGGGAAACAGGACGGCGAGGGTCACGGACCACCCCCAGACAGACGACGGAAATAAGCGGGCAAACAGGGTACAGGCATCGTTCCTCCATCAAAACACAACGCGGGCGCAAACGCCGTGTGCTGCCTCCGCAACACTTGGGCAGCGGCCAGGTCTTCCCGAATTGCAGCGGAGCCGTCCCCCTCCAGCTCCATCGTCCTCGGCAGGCTGCCCGCAGGCGGCCCCCAACCGAACTTCAGTTTAACGGACGCTCGGGGAAGGGCGGCGCTACACTGACGCGGTGAAAACGTACACAGTACAGGTGGGCGACGTGACCCGCGAACTGCCCCTGATGGAAGTTCCCGGCGGCGTGCGCGTGGCCCTGTTCAACATGCTGGGCGACACCGAAGTGACCGAGGCGGCAGGCAAGGCGCTCGCCGCCAAACTGCCCCCCGAAGTGGAAGTGCTGGTCACGCCCGAGGTCAAGGCCGTGTCGCTGGCGCACGTCATCAGCCGTGAATCGGGCAAGCCCTACATCGTGATTCGCAAGACGCAAAAGCCTTACATGCACGACCCGGTCGCCCGCGAAGTGGTGAGCATCACGACGGGCAAGCCGCAACTGCTGGTGCTGGACGGCTTCGACGTGGAAAAGCTGCGGGGCCGCAAGGTCGCCATCGTGGACGACGTGGTGTCGAGCGGCGGCACGCTGCACTCCATCACCGAGATTCTGGACGAGGTCGGGGCCGAGGTCGCGGCGGTGGTCGCCGTCTTCACCGAAGGGCAGGAGCGCCCCGAGGTGACGGCGCTGGGACACCTGCCACTCTTTACGGAGTGAAGGGTTGAGCGTAGAGAGTCGAGAGTAAAAGAGCCTGAGCATCAGCCCAGGCTTTTTTCTCTTTTCCTACGTTCTGCTCTCTGCCCTTAGTGCCTTCACCCCGGCAGCGGCGTCTTGCGCTCGGGGCCGCCGTCCACGCCACCGCTGCGGCTGATGCCTTCGCCGCCCTCGGCCTCGCCGCTCAGGTCGCTGCCCAGGCGGTTGTTGGGTTCGCCCTGGCGGTCCTCGCCGTCGTGGCCGCCCAGACGCCCGTCGTCGAAACCGGGCTGATCGTTGACGTTGCCGCTCTCGTCGGCATTCTCGCGCAGGATGTCCTCGGCCACCATCTTTTCCTGAAGCAGTTCGCCCGTGGTGCCTTCGTCCACCACTTCGCCGGGCACCGTGTTGTCTGCGGGTACCGTGTTGCGTTCTTCATCGTTGCGGGTCATGCCCGGCAGAGTAGAGTGCCCGCGCCCCCGCATGGCTAAGGGCGGCCTTCAGAAAAGCTGAGGCCCGCACAGGCGCTATCCTGCGCCGACATGAATCTTTCGCGCACGCTGCCCATCAAGCGGGCCGCCCACGTCTATCTGGTGCGCGGCCAGGAACTCCTGCTGGTCGAGGAACGGATGGACGACGGCTCTATCTTCTACGGTCTGCCCGGCGGCAAGGCCCACGCGGGCGAGACGCTGGCCGACGCCGCCGTGCGGCAGGTGCTGGTCGAAACGGGCCTGCACGTCAGCAACCTCGAATTCGTCAGCCTGCTCGAAGGCGAACTGCTGACCGGAACGCGCAACGAATGTTTTGCGACATTTGCCCGCTTCACGGCGACTTTTCACGGTGAAATTGACCCCACCGACCCCGAAGTGGTGGGCGTGAAATGGGTGCCGTTCGAGCAGGTCGAAGCCCTGGTGCGCTACGGCCCGCCGCCCGA
>NZ_JAUNHK010000209.1 GCF_030523985.1 Deinococcus sp. | reverse complement strand
GCAGCCAGTACGCCACGGCTCCCGGTTCGCAACTCAGGCAAATGCCGCTGCTGGGATCCTCGCCGGGCGTAGGCTGACGGCCATGAAGTTGCGCGGCCAGTTGGCCCAGCGCCCCCTCTGAAAGTTGCGGCAATTGCCCGGTCAGCCATTCCTGCAATTGCGGCTCATCGGGCAGGGGCGAAGGCTGAGGCCGGGGAGCGCGGAGCGCTTGAGCGACCCGAATTACCTCCGCCCGCCCAGGAAAGGGCAGCCCGCCGTGCAGGGGCCAAAGGGCGGACCACGCCGCCGCCTCCGCCAGTGGCCCAGGCTGGGTCAATTCAGTGCCCAGACGCAGCAGCTCGGCTTCCAGCAGGGCCGCCGCCTGGGGACGGTGGCGCACGTTGAGGCCCACACATGCCGACAAGACTCCCCAGAAGCCCAGCAGGGCGGGGACAGCCTGCGCCACCGCCAGTTCTGCCAGTAGCCTCGCCCAGCTCGGCGGCTCGGGCTGCGCGGGTGTGTTGCGTTCTGCCCACTGGCGGCGCTGCGCGGCAGGCATCACCTGATAAGCCGTCGCCAGGTGGGTGACCAGCCGAGCGGCTGCGGCTGCCGGGAACGCCGGGGGGTCGCTGAGCGCCAGCAGCGGCCAGCCAGGGTGTTCTCCTTCGGTCAGCAAAGTCCAGGGCAGGGGCGCTCTGGGCGGCAGGTCAGCTTGCATGCCCAGCAGGGTTCGCAGTTCCGGCTCCATGCTTTGCAGCAGCCTGGAGAGCTGTGACACCAGACTCTCCCCCGGCCCCACCAACTGGGCTTCGGCCTCCAGCGACAGGAAAGCGGCACGACCAACAGGCTCCGGGAGGACGGCTGAGAGCTTCACGGGTTCAGGCTAATACGAGCTGCGCGAGTCCCCACCGCAGCCATGCGATGTCCGCGCCTTATAAATCGTCGAAATTTTGGCGGCTGACCCAAACGATTTGTCGTGTGGAACACGGGAAATTGCTGCGGATGCTCTAGGCTGAAACCATGACCGGGGCTTCGTCCTCTCTGGCGCTGACCAAACTGGAACAGCGCAACCGGGGCTGCACCGCCTGCCCGTTGCGGGTCGGGTGCGTGCAGGTGGTGGTCTCGGAAGGCGACCCCGCCGCGCCGCTGCTTATCGTGGGTGAGGGGCCAGGAGCCGAGGAAGACCGTGAGGGACGGCCCTTTGTCGGGCCTGCCGGACAACTGCTGGACCGGATTCTGCACGCGGCGGGCATCTCGCGCTCGGAGGCGTACCTGACCAATGTGGTCAAGTGCCGCACCCCCCAGAACCGCACCCCCGACGCACAGGAAAGCGCGACCTGCACGGGCCTTTGGCTCGACCCGCAACTGGCCCTGCTGCGGCCCCGCGTGACCGTGACCCTGGGCAACACCGCCACCCAGCACCTGCTCGGCACCGACCAGGGCATCACCCGGCTACGCGGGCAGTGGTTCCGTTACCGTCACCCGCAGAGTTCGCACGAGAGCCTGCTGATGCCCATGCTCCACCCGGCCTACCTGCTCAGGAACGCGGTTCGCACGCCCGGCGGCCCCAAGAGCCTGACCTGGCGCGACATTCGGGAAGTGGCAGCCGTGCTGCACGGACAAAAAACGGCCGAGGACGTGCAGGTGAGGCCACAGCAGATGCCGGGCGGGTTGTTCGACCTGTAGGGCCGC
>NZ_JAUNHK010000208.1 GCF_030523985.1 Deinococcus sp. | reverse complement strand
CCGCGACTCGGCCCACTACCGGGCCTACCGCGCCAAGGTCGGCTCCTGGCTGGTCAAGCCGCCACAGGTCAGTGTGCTGGAAGAAGTGGACGTGGCCGGATAACCTCACGCCACCCCCGGCGAGCCGCTCCCCGCGTGGGGGCGGTTTTTTCATGGTTTTGACCCCGGTGTTCGCCCCGGCTTTGGCCTATCTTCTCCCCATGCCCGAACTGCCCGAAGTCGAAACCACCCGCCGCAAAATCGAGCCGCTGCTGCGTGGCAAAACCATCGTGCAAATCCAGCACGACGCCCCGCACAAGTACCCCAACACCCACCTCGCGCACGGCAAGCGGGTTCGCGCCCTGACCCGCCGGGGCAAATACCTGCTGCTGCACCTCGCGGCGGGGGACGCGGCAGAAGATGCTCCGCATGACCTCGAACTCATCGTGCATCTGGGCATGACCGGGGGCTTTCGGCTGGAAAGCGGGCCGCACACCCGCGTCACCTTTGAACTCGAAGGCGGCGAGAAACTCTACTTCAACGACCCCCGGCGCTTCGGCAAGGTGGCGGCGGTGTCGCCCGGCGAGTACGCAAGCATGCCCACCCTGGCGGCGATGGGGCCGGAACCCCTCTCCGACGACTTCGCGGAGGCCGAGTTCGTGCGGGTGGCGGCAAGTTGCGGCGCGGTCAAGGTCTGGCTGCTCTCGCAAAAGCCCGTGAGCGGCGTGGGCAACATCTACGCCGACGAAGCGCTGTGGCTGGCCCAGATTCACCCCGCCCAGACGCACCTAAACGCGGACGAAGCCTCGCGCCTCTACCACGCTGTCCGCGACGTGATGGGCCGGGCGGTAGAGGCGGGCGGCAGTTCGCTGGGCAACGGCACGGGCAACTACCGCCAGCACGACGGCGAACCGGGCGGCTATCAGGTGCATCACCACGCTTACGGCAAAACCGGGCAGCCCTGCGAACGCTGCGGCACACCGATTGAGAAAATTGTGTTGGGGCAGCGGGGAACACATTTTTGCCCTCAGTGTCAGGTCCTGAGAACAGCGAACGAATGAAGCGCGTGCTCATCGTCGGCAGTCCGGGCGCGGGCAAAAGCACCCTGGCGAAAGAACTGGCAGCGCGGACGGGCCTGCCGCTCACCCATCTGGACGAACTTTCGTGGGAACCGGGCTGGGTGCGGGTCAAGCGCACGGTCTGGCACGCCCGCCTGCACGCCGCCATGTCACGGGAACGCTGGATTCTGGACGGCAACATCCTGACCACCCTGCTGCGGGTGGCGTACCGCGCTGACACGGTGATTTATCTGCTTCCACCGCGCCTTCTGTGCCTGTGGCGAGTATTCCAGCGGGCGGCTCTGGGCCAGTTTCCACATGGAGAACGGCGGCAGGGCTGGCCCACCCCCGCCCTCTTGAGAAGCGTCTGGAATTTTCCCACCCAGGCCGCGTGGCAACGGGCGCAACTCCGCACCGTGCCAGGGCTGCGGCTGGTCGTGCTCCGAAATGATGCGGAAGTCAGAGCATTTCTCGCCCATTTGCCGACTGAGTCCGCTACCCTCGCCCCATGACTGACCTCACTTCCATGCGCATCTCCTACACCCGCGCCGACCTGCGCCGGGCCGACCTGAACACCGACCCCCTCGCCCAATTTCGGGCGTGGTTCGACGAAGCCCTCGCCGCCGACCTGCCCGAACCCTACGCCATGCAG
>NZ_JAUNHK010000079.1 GCF_030523985.1 Deinococcus sp. | reverse complement strand
GCCCCGCTGCACTTGCGCCGCTCGCCCGACTTTCTGCTATAGTCCTAGGGCGCGAAGCACGGACGAGGCGTAGCGCAGGCCGGTAGCGCACTTGGTTTGGGACCAAGGGGTCGCTGGTTCGAATCCAGTCGCCTCGACCAACTGGCCTTGCCGCTCTAGCGGTGGTCGCTTCGCGTCTCCCCCTCGCGGGAAAAACCCATGCGGGATTGGTGTAGTGGTAGCACAGCAGCCTTCCAAGCTTCTGGCCTCGGTTCGAATCCGTGATCCCGCTCCAATATCTCCCCCCTTTGGCGGGGAGCTTTTTTTTGGCGTTTGCCCGCATCAATGGTCTACACTAGCCGCCATGTTCCAACCGAGAGGCACCGCATGAACTATGCCGCGACGCTGGCGGTGATGATGGTGCTGGCCTTTTGTTTTCCCATCACGGTCAAGCTGGGGGTTTGGCTGGGGATTCCCGCAGCCCTGGGCGCGACGGTGCTGGGGGCGCTGCTGGTTTTCGGCGTCACGGCCTATCTGGTGCGCTGGCAGGTGGGTCGGCACTCGCAGCAGTTGGCGAGACTGGCGCAGGCCCGCGCCCAGATGGCGGCTGACCCTGAAGACCCCCGCGCCTACTTCGTGGACGGTGAACACCTGGGCCGCCTGCTGCTGCGGCTGGGGCGCAGGCGAGAAGCCGCCGAGGTCATTGACCGTTACTCGCGCCTGGGCGGAGCGCGTGAATCCGAACTGATGGCCCTCCAGGAAGCCCTGAGCCAGGCCGAGCGGCGCAAGCGGCGGGCGCAGCGGGAAGTCAAAGGGTGAACGGATTTCACTTGCCCGCCCTCCCGAACAGGCACAATAGAGACGGAATGACCGGATTGCTGCCTTGGAGAGTCGAATGAGGGCTTACAAAGGCGTCGTCGAAAACGGCGTCGTCGTGGTCATCGGGGCCAGATTGCCCGAAGGCACCGCCGTGACCGTGACCGTGGGCGAGACTGAGCTTTTGCGTGCCCGCATCACCAACGTGATTCGCAGTTCACGCAAGGTCAAGATTCGCATCAAGCCCGCGCCGCGTCTGGCCCTGCACAGCCACCCCACCGAGTCCGATGACGACTGACCCGCTGCCCGAGCAGGCCGAATTCGACCCGTCTGACCTACCGGAAGGGGCGCGGGTGTGGCTGGTGCCGACCCCGGTGGGCAACCTGGGCGACCTGACGCTGCGGGCCATTGAGGTGCTGCGGGCCGCCGACGCCGTCGCCTGCGAGGACACCCGCCGCACCGGGGCGCTGCTGTCGCACCTCGGCATCGGCAAACCGCTGGTCAGGCTCGACGCCCACACCATGCACCGCGCCGCGCAAGTGCTGGAAAAGTACCCCCGCCTCGCCTACGTCTCCGACGCGGGTACGCCCGGCATCAGCGATCCGGGGGCCGAGCTGGTGCAGGCCGCCGCCGAACTCGACCTGCCCCTAGAAGTGCTGCCGGGAGCCACCGCTTTCGTGCCCGCGCTGGTGCTGTCGGGGCTGCCGACGGGCCGCTTTACCTTCGAGGGTTTTTTGCCGCGCAGTGGACGCGAGCGCAAGGAGCGGCTGTCGGCTATTGCGTCCCGTACCGAAACCAGCGTGCTGTACGAAAGCCCCCACCGCCTGCACGCCACGCTGCTCGACCTGGGGGCGGCCTGCGGCGAAACGCGGCCCGCCAGTGTGACCCGCGAACTCTCCAAGAAGTTCGAGGAAACGCGGCGCGGCCCGCTTGCTGAGCTGGCTGCCCACTTTGCCGGAACGGTCAAGGGTGAAATCGTGGTGGTGGTCGCCGGGCGCAGCGCCGCCGAAGCCGAGGCCGACGCCCCCGACTACCCCGCGCTGGCGGCGCAGCTTGCTGCCGAGGGCCTGGGTGCGCGTGACCTGCGTGCCCGGCTGATGGCGGCGGGCCTAAGCAAAAACGAAGCCTATGCGCTGGCGTTGCAGGCGACGGGCTGAATTGGGGCAGCACAACGTCACCGTGACGTGCCCGCGTTACCCTAGAGGGTGAGGTACGCCATGATTGACATTCAAACTGCCCATCCCAACCCTGCCGGAGTGAAGCGCGTCGCCGTCCTGACCAGCGGTGGCGACGCTCCCGGCATGAACGCCGCCATTCGCGCTGTCGTCCGCACCGGGACGCAGCAGGGCATCGAAGTGGTGGGCGTCCGGCGCGGCTTTTCGGGCCTGCACCGGGGCGAACTGCAACTGCTGGGGCCGCGTGACGTCGCCAACACCATTCAGCGTGGCGGCACCATCCTGCTCACGGCCCGTTCCAGCACCTGGCGCACCCCCGAGGGCCGGGCCAAGGGAGCCGCCGTGCTGCGCGAGTGGGGCGTGGACGGCCTGATCGTGATCGGCGGTGACGGCAGTTTTCACGGGGGCTATTACCTTCAGGAAGAACACGGCATTCCGGTCATCGGCGTGCCCGGCACCATCGACAACGACCTGTACGGCACCGACCACACCATCGGCTACTTCACGGCAGTCGAAACTGCGCTGGACGCGGTGGACAAGCTGCGCGACACGGGTGCCAGCCACGAACGCATTTTCGTGATTGAGGTGATGGGCCGCCACGCCGGACACATCGCGCTGGACGTGGCGGTGGCGGGCGGGGCCGAAGAAGTCTTTATCCCCGAGGACGAAAAACCCATCGAGAGCGTCGTGGACGTGGTGCGCGACAGCATCTCCAAGGGCAAGAAGGGGAGCATCATCATCGTGGCGGAAGGCTACGCGGGCGGAGCCGAAGCCGTGGGCAAAGCCATCAAGGAAGGCACGGGCATGGAAACCCGCGTCAGCATCCTGGGCCACATCCAGCGCGGCGGCACTCCGGTCAGCAGTGACCGCATTCTGGCGAGCCGACTGGGTGAAGCTGCCGTCTACGCCCTGATGGACGGCAAAAAGGGCGTGATGGTGGGCCGGACGGCGGGCGGCATCACCTACACGCCCCTGCACGAAACCTGGGAAAAACGCAAGGACGTGAGCCGTGACCTCTACCGCTGCGCCAAAACGCTGAGCGTGTAAACCCCTCCACCTTTTGCCCGATGCCGCCCGCCTGCCCTCCGCGTAGGCTGGCGGCATGTCTGTTTGGCTCCCTGCACTTTTTCTGACGCTGGGGTGGGCAATTCTTGTCCGTACCCACTCCGAAACGTGGTGGTGGGTGTCGGTGCTCGACCTTGTACCGCCACACCTGTGGCTGCTGCCTGTGCTGTGGCTGACTTGGCGGGCTGTGCGGCAGCGACACTGGGGCAAAGTGGGCGGTCTGCTGCTCTGTGCCCTGGCGCTGGTGCATCTGGGCGGGTGGGTCTGGAACAAAGCCCCACTGGAAACGTCGGCCCCGGCGCTGCGACTCCTGACCCTCAACGCCGATTTCGCCTCGGCTCCAGCGGCGCGGGTGGCAACCCTGGCGCGGCGAGAAGGGGCGACGGTGGTACTTCTTCAGGAAGCCCTGAACCGTGAGCGGGCGGGCGACACCTACCGCCGTGAAGTTGAGGCGGCTTTTCCCGGCTGGCATTTCGCGCAGCACGACGAACTGCTGACACTTTCGCGCTGGCCTATCGAGGCGGCGACTCCAGTGTTCTTCCCCCATTCACCGCACGCCCTGCTGCTGACTCGCTTGAAAGTGCAGCGGCAAGTGGTCGAGGTCTACAACATCCACCTCGCCACCAACGGCGTATTACCGAGTGCCAGTGACCGGCGGCTGCGGCGCACGCTGCGGCAGCGGGTGGAACGGCGGCTCAAGGTACGGCAAGACTTCTTGGCCCTGACCACAGAACAGGTGGCACATTCGGCAGGGCCAGTGGTACTGGCAGGCGACTTCAATGCGTCTCCACGCGGCGAACTGGCAGCGGGTTTACGGGCTTTGGGTCTGAGCGACAGCTTCGCGGTGGCGGGCCGGGGCTTCGGCTTCACCCACGCGGCCCGCTTTGGACACTCGCGCATTGACTACGTCTGGGAGCGGGGGTTACGGGTTACCGCTGTAAGAACGCTGCCCGAGCCGCTCAGCGACCACCGCGCCGTGCTGGTCGGCCTCGCCCTGCCATAAAAAAACCGGAGCGCACTGGCTCCGGCTGTAGCAATTTGAGGAAGAAGGCTTACTGACCGCCCACGTTACGCAGGAAGGCGGGGATGTCGTAGTCCTTGGGATCGTAGTTGCCGCCCGCGCCCAGACCGCTGGGGCCACCGCGCACCGGGCGCACCAGACCGCTGCCGTAGCCCTGCTCGTAGCCGCCGCGCCCAGGGGCCGCCACGCCGCCCAGGGGAGCCGCGTAGTTGTTGTCGCCAAAGCCCGTGGCGATGACGGTGACGCGCACTTCGTCGCCCGCCGCTTCGTCGGGGGTGATCCCGAACAGGATGTCGGGGTCTTCGAATCCGGTGGCTTCGCGGATTTTCTCGACGATTTCGTTGGCGTCGGTCATGGACAGGTCGTAGCCGCCCGTCACGTTGACCAGAATGCGGCGTGCGCCTTCGATGCCGCGCTCGAGCAGCGGCGAGTGAATGGCGCTCATGGCGGCTTCTTCCGCCATCTTGTCGCCGCGCCCCGCACCGATGCCCATCAGGACAGTGCCGGAGTTGGCGAGCAGGTTACGCACGTCGGCAAAGTCGAGGTTGATCATGCCCTCGACGTTGATCACGTCGCTGATGCCCTTGACGCCGTAGTACAGCACGCGGTCGGCAATCAGGAAGGCTTCGCGGAAAGACACCTTCTTGTCCACGGCGGTCAGCAGCTTCTCGTTGTTGACCACGATCATGCCGTCCACGCGGTCGGCAAGCTTGCTCATGCCTTCCTCGGCCACGCGCATGCGCTTAGGGCCTTCGAACTTGAAGGGCCGGGTCACGATGGCGACGGTCAGGATGCCCATTTCGCGGGCGATTTCCGCCACGACCGGAGCCGAGCCGGTACCGGTGCCGCCGCCCATGCCCGCCGTGATGAAGAGCATGTCGGTGTCGTCGAGGTATTCCTTGATGCGGTCACGGTCCTCGATGGCGGCTTCCTCGCCCACTTTGGGGTCGGCACCCGCACCGAGACCGCGCGTCAGGCGGTCACCGAGCTGAATCCGCACTTCGGCGTGGCTCTTGGCGAGCACCTGAGCGTCGGTGTTGCCCGCAATGAACTCGACGCCCTCAAGTCCCGATTCGATCATGCGGTTCACGGCATTGTTGCCCGCACCGCCCAAGCCAATTACACGAATTCTGGCCGCTTGCATGTTGCTTCTCCTTGGATAACCCGCCCGCCCTCCTGGGTCGCCTGCGGGGTGGAACGCTTCAGAACAGTTCTAACGAAAACGCGAAAGAGGCTCAGAACCAGTCGCGGAACAGCGCCTTGACCTTGTCCATAAAGCCGACTTTCGGCCCCTGGGGTTTGGGCGGCTGCTGGGGCTGACCGTCCACGAGCACCTGCGACTGCTGGGGCACGGTGTACACCTGACTCTGGGTGGATGACGGCGCGCCCTGCGGGTAGGTCTGGACCTGAACCTGCTGGCCCTGATAACCCTGCTGGCCCACCTGTCCCTGAGGGATGTTGCCCGTCACCGGGTAGCCCTGGGGCTGGCCCTGGCCCTGCGTCGGATAGCCGTAGGTGTCATGGCGGCCCGGATACTCGGCGTAGTCACTGTCTTCCAGCAGACCCGTCGGCACGCGCCCGTCTTGGGAGATGCCGTAGAGCACCATGCCGACGCTGCACGCATGGGCGGGGTCGCCCACGATGTCGCTGAGGCCCTGGATGCCGCGTGGGCGGCCCAGGCGGGTGGGCAGGCGGAAGCGTTCGCGGGCGAGTTCGACGGCGCCGGGCAACTGGGCGCCGCCGCCCGTCAGCACCACCGACTGCGCCACGAGTTCGACGGGGCCGAGCGCCTGGTCGATTTCGTCACGAATCAGGCCGTAGATCTCGCTGACGCGGGGGCGAATCACACGCGACAGTTCGTAGGCGCTGATGGCGTGGGTGGCACCCGACGCGGTGGTGATTTCCAGCGTGAGTTCCTGGTCGGCCAGTTCGGGAATCGCCGCGCCGTAGTGCCGCTTGACCTTCTCGGCTTCCTCCATCGGAATCTTGAGGATTTGCGCGAGGTCAGCGGTGACGTGGTCGCCCCCAATCGGGATGCTGGCCGAGTGCGCCAAGTTGCCCCGCTTGAACACGCCGATGTCGGTGGTGCCGCCGCCCATATCCACCACCACGGTGGTCTGGTTCTGCTCGTTCTGGTCGAGGGTGGCGAGGCCCGAGGCCAGCGAGTGCAGCACGAAGCCCTCGATTTGCAGCCCCGCTTCCTGCACGCAGCGGCGCAGGTTCAGCAGCGGCCCGCCCGCCCCGGCGACGATATGCACGTCCACCTCAAGGCGCACGCCATGCATCCCGACGGGGTTCTTGATGCCCTCTTGACCGTCCACCACGTATTCCTGCGGAATGGTGTGCAGGATTTCGAGGCTGGGGTCGAGCGGCACGGCGCGGGCGTTCTCGATGGCGCGTTCCACGTCGGGCGGGCTGATTTCCTGCTGGCGACGGATGGCGGCGAGACCGTGGCTGGTCATGGCCTTGGTGTGGTTGCCGCCAACACTGACGAACACGTTCCAGGCCCGCACGCCGCTGACGCGCTCGGCGGCATGAAGCGATTGCTTGATGGCCTGGGTCGCCCGTTCCAGGTTGATGACGCTGCCGCGCTTCATCCCCTCGCTCGGAACGCTGCCTTCACCAATGATGTCGATGGTGCCGTCGGGCGCAACCTCGCCGATGACCGTCGTGATTTTGGTGGTGCCGATGTCCAGGCCCACGATGATGGTGTTTTCCCTCATTCCTGGACGCTCACCCCCCAGGGGTAAATGTGAATTTTCTTGTTTGGATACATGCCGATGCTCCCAGCATACTTGACGAAGGTTTCGAGGTCGCCCCCCCAAGCCGTGCCGCTGGCGGTCTTCGCCGTGAAGCCTGCCGGGGTATACGTTACCGATTGCACAGTGTAGCGCGATAAGGCCCGCGTGAGCCTCAGGGCTTCGGACAACCGCTCCGGCCCCCAGCCCGTCACCACAGGCAAGCGGGCCAGGTCGCCCGGCACGATGCCCGCTCCGGTGGGCAACGTCGTGCCGTCTTCAGACACCAGCACCTCCCCTGCGCCGGGACGCTGCCAGCGGGCGAACGGCTGACGCTCGCTGACCGCCAGCATCACCGTGTCAGGGAACTGGCGCGTCACCTCTGCCGAGACAATCCAGGGCGAGGCTAGCAGTCCCTTGGCTTTCCACGCGCCGTAATACAGCCAGCCAAACGGCGACTCGTCCTGCGGGAGTCCAGCGAGTCGGCGCACCTCGCCGTTGGTCAGGTGGGTGTTGCCGCTCACCTGCACCGTCTTGATCGGCACCTGCGACCAACTCAGAAACAGCAGCCCCAAAGTCAGTAGCCCCGACACGACGACCCAGCCCGGCTTGATACCCCGGCGGCGTCGGGCGGGGCGAGCCGCAGCGGGCGCGGGCGACGGGGGGACATCCTCTGGCGTGACTTCCTCCGTCGGCGCGGTGGGGGCGGCTTCGGCGGGTGGCGGGCGCGGTTCCGAACGGGAGCGCAAAAAACGGGGACGGGAGGACGGCTTTTCCTCGGAGGGCGCCCCGGAGGTCAGGTCATCCAACTGAAAATCCACCACCGGCACACCCGCGCCGGGAACGCGGGGGCGCGGCGGCGGCGACTCGGCAGGCAGGTCGTCGGGCGGTGCGGGGGGACGGTTGAGCGGAGGGTCGCTGCTCATGGGCAACCCCGGCGAGGTGTCTTCACCCTTCTATTGTGACCTACAAACCCGTTCAGGTGGCGTCGGCAGCGGGCCAAAGTTCGTATTCGAGTTCCAGCGGCACGCCGACCCGCTCGCGGATAAGCCCCAGCAGGGCGTGAACGTCCGCCGCCGTCGCCCCGCCCAGGTTGACGATGAAATTGCCGTGTTCGGGAGCAATCATGGCGTTGCCGACCCTGGTGCCCTTCAGACCCGCCTCGTCTATCAGCTTGCCCGCGCTGACCTTGTGACCATCCGGCAGGGTGGGATTTTTGAAGGCGCAGCCGGGCGTCTTGTTCTTGGGCTGGCCTTTGCGGGCGAGGTCGGCCTGGTTCATGGCCTCCTGTACGGCGTCGGGCGTGGAGGGCCGCAGTTTAAGACGCACCCGCGACACCACATGGTTGCGGGGAATGTCGCTGTGGCGGTAGCCCCAGGCGAGGTCGTCCGGCGACACCTGCCGCACGCCCTGCGGCGTCACGATTTCGATGGTGTGCAGGCCGTCGAACATTTCCCCGAAACGGGTTCCGGCGTTCATCCACACCGAGCCGCCGACCTGACCGGGAATGCCCACCGTGCCTTCCAGCCCGCTCCAGCCCAGCTTTTGCAGCGCCCGCAGCAGGCCCGGCAGGGGTGCGCCGCCGCCGACCCAGCCCGTCACGATTTCGGCGTCGGTGGACAGCTCGGGGTCGGGGGTCAGGTCGCGCTCGGCCAGTGGCCCACTCAGGCGAATGACCCGTTCGGGCACGCCCGCGTCGGAGATGACCAGATTGCTGCCGCCGCCCAGCACGCGGTAAGGCTGCTCCATCGCCTCGGCGAGTTGCTCCAGCGTTTCCACGAACCAGATTTCGGCCTCGCCGCCGACACCCAGCGTGGTGTAGCGGGCCAGCGGTTGACGTTCGACTCGCGCTCCAGTGCGGCTCATGCGCCCTGCCCTTTGGCCTCAGCCGCCAGTTCATGGGCAATCTGGTACACGTCGCCCGCGCCCATCGTCACGATGATGTCGTTCGCGTCCGCCGTCTGCCGCAGGTAGGTTTTGATGTCCTCGCGCTCTGGCAGGTAGCGCACCCCGCCGTGCCCGCCCTGCACCATGCGGTCGAGAATCAGCCGGGCGTGAATGCCCTCAATGGGTTCCTCGGAAGCGGCGGCGATGTCCATCAGCAGCACTTCGTCGGCCTTCATCAGCGCGTCGGCCAGTTGGGGCCAGCTCTGCTTGGTCCGCAGGTAGCGGTGCGGCTGAAACACCACACGCACGCGCCGCCCGGTCTGGTGCGCGGCCTGCACCGCCGAGGCGACCTTGGTGGCGTTGTGGGCGTAATCGTCAATCAGGAGGGCACCTGACAGTTGGCCCACGCGCTGCCAGCGGCGGCCCGGCCCCTGGAACCGTGCCAGCGCAGCGGCAGCCTGCCCGAAATCGCCGCCGTACAGATGAACCACTGCCAGCGCCGCCAAAGCGTTGAGGACGTTGTGGTGGCCCGGTAGGTCAACGCGGGCCTCGCCCAGCACCTCGCCCCGGTACTCCACCGTGAAGGTGGTGCCGTCGGCGTCGGGGCGCAGATTGACGGCGCGGTAGTCGGCCTGGGGATGCTGTCCGTAGGTGAGGGTCTCTTTGGCCTGACCACACAGTTCGTCCAGCGGGCGCTGCTTGGTGCCGGGTTCGGGGGGCCGCGCCCAATCCAGGCAGTACAGCACCCGCTCCGACTGCGCCACGAACTGAGCGAAGGCAGCGTGCTGCTCCTCCACCGTGTTCCAGTAGGTCGCCTGCTCGCCGCCCACGTGGTCGTCCTCGGCATTGGTGAACACGGCGGTCTGACAGCCCAGCTCCGCAAAGCGGCGGTCGGACTCGTCCACCTCAGCGACGAACGGCCCCAGGCCAAAGCGGGCGTTGCCGCCGCCGAATTCCTGCACGTTGCCGCCCACGAAAGCCGAGGGGTCGAGGCCCGCGCCCATCAGCGCCACGGCAATCATGCTGGTGGTGGTCGTTTTGCCGTGGGTGCCGATCACGCCCACGCTGGGGCCGGAGCGCAGCAGTTCGCCCATCAGCGCCATGCGGGGCCGGATTTCGACTCCGGCGTCACGGGCGGCGACCAGTTCGGGGTGGGTCTTGGGCACCGCTTCGGAGGCCACCAGCACGTCCACCGGGCCAAAGCGCGCGATATGCGAGGCGTCGTGACCGTGCGCGACAGCAATGCCCTCGGCTTCCAAGGCCCGCGTCTGGGCGCTGAGGTTCTGGTCGCAGCCGCTGACCCGGTGCCCCCTGGCCCGCAGCAACCGGGCAAAGGCACTCATGCCGATGCCACCGATGCCGAGCAGGTGATAGTGCAGCGCAGAGGAAGACTGGAGGGAAGGCGAGGACGGGGCCGGAGTTGGGGAGGCAGAGTCAGTCATGGGAGTCAGGAGTGGGAGCGCGGCGCTGGGGCTGAAGCTGCACTTCGATGAGGTCAGCGAAGCGGGCGGCAGCGCCGGGGCGGGCGCGTTTCTGGGCCGCGTCTCGCAGGGCGGCGCGTGTTCCCGGTGCGGCACACTCTAACACCACCTTTCCCATCTGCTCGGGCACGTCCTTTTGTTCGACGACCCGGCCCGCGCCCGCTTGCTGCACGGCGACGGCGTTGTGGTACTGGTGGTTCTCCGCCGATTCGGGAAGCGGCACCATAATCAGCGGCACGCCATGAAAGGCGGCTTCGGCCAGCGTGCCCGTGCCGCCGCGTGTGATGGCGAGGTCGGCCACCGACCAGGCCGCCACCGCGTCCACATAGCCGGTGACGTGATACCAGGGCAGGTTGGCGACCTTGGGCTGCACTTCTTCCAGCCAGCGCGGGCCGGTGGCGTGGATGACCTGTATCTCGCGGCTGCGCTCATTCTCGATGAGGTAGGGGCCACGCAGGTCGAGGTCAATCGGCGGCACGCTGTCGCCCTTGCCGCGCAGCTTGCCGACCTTGCCGAACAGCCGCCAGAGAATGTCGGGAAGTTTCTGGTTGAGGTAGAGCGACCCCTGCGAGCCGCCCATAATCAAAATGGTGACGGGGCCGTCGCGCAGACCCAGCGCCGCCAGCGCCTCGGCGCGGGGCATTCTGTCTTCGCGCACGGGCATCCCGACCATCGTGGCCTTGCGGGGGTCGAGGCCGATGACCTGGGTATAAGCCGTGCCGACCGCACGGGCGCGGCCCACGGCCAGCCGCTGCGTCAGGCCCAGTCGGGCGTTTTGCTCGTGCAGCACGGTGGGAATGCCGAGGCTCTGGGCGGCCAGCACACCGGGCAAACTGGCGAAACCGCCGTAGCCGACCACCGCCGCCGGTTTCAGGCCCGCCAGGGTGCGCCGCGCCTGCCCCAGCCCCTGCGCCGCCTTGAGCAGTTGCCGGGGGTCGGGGCGGCCCTGACCGCTGCGGGCCAGTTTGCCTGCGTCCACGCCGTAGAAGGTCAGCCCCTCGCGCTCGGCGATGCGCTCTTCCATCCCACCTTTTTGGCCCATCAGGGCCGCGTCATAGCCGCGTTCCCGAAGTTCGTGTGCGGTAGCGACGGCGGGGTAAATGTGTCCACCCGTCCCCCCAGTTGCCATGACCACCAGACTCATCAGGAGTGAGTGTAGCAGTGTGCGGCGCAGAGCAGAGGGCTGATAGCAGAGAGCGGAGAGCTAAAAGCCACCTGCCATCCGCTCTCTGCCATTTGCCATCTGCCTTCAGTCGAACAGGTCGCCAATGTCCAGCCCGCCGCGTGAGTGCGAGTGACCGCCGCTCTCGCCCCCCAGCATTCCGGCCTCGAATTCTTCGTAGGGCTGCACCACCACGAAGCCGTCGCCCTGAAACACCATCTGGTAGGTTTCGCCGCCGCCGCGCCCGATCATGGAGCGCAGGCTGCTGTCCATCCGCAGTTGCGGTTGCAGGTTGCCGCTCCAGGCGATCGTGGCGTTGGGGTCGGTAAACAGCGGCTCGTGCGGGGTCACGCGCAGGGTCAGCGGCTTGCCGTGCGACAGGATGGCGACCAGCCCGTGCCCCTGCACCCGCACGCTGAACAGCCCCCCGGCGGCCATGCCCGCGACGCGCCGCTGCATGGTGATGTCGTACTGCACCGAGTCCTCGAAGGCGAGCAGGTCGTTGCCGTTCACGTTCAGGCTTTCGCCCGACAGCCGCAGAATCTGAATTTCCTTGCCCTGGTCGGCCAGGTACGCCACGCCACGCCCCTCGATTTTGGCGAGCGGCGACATTTCCTGCGAGACCGCCCGCTTGAAGGCTTTCATCAGGCCGCCTTCCAGGGTGCCCTCGCGCTTGAAGGTCAGGTTGCCCTTGTAGGCCACCATCGCGCCCAACTTGCTCCAGACGCGCCCACTCACCTTGACTTCGAGCATCTTGCTCGATTCCAGCTCGAACACGTCGCCGGGGTTGTCACGTTCGGCGGTCTTGGCGAGAAAGTCGCGCAGGGAGTAGCTACCGTCACCGTTGGAGTAGGTCATCTTGGCTTCCCATACGCGGCTGGCCCCATAAAGGTTCCACGCAGAGCTTCGGACGGAACCACCTGCGCCAGAATGGGCGCGACATGGAACTGCGTCACCTCCGCCATTTCGTCGCACTGGCCGAAGAAGGGCATTTCGGGCGGGCCGCCGAGCGCGTCTTCGTGGTGCAGCAGGCACTGAGCAGTTCGATTCGGACGCTGGAAGAAGAGCTGGGCGTGCAACTCGTGCGCCGCACCACCCGCCGCGTGCAACTCACCCCGGCGGGCGAGGAGTTTCTGGTCGGGGCGCGGGCGACACTGGCCCAGGCTGCCCAGGCCGTCGAGCGGGCACAGCGGGCGGCGCGGGGCGAGGTCGGGCGGCTGACTGTCGGCTTCGTGAGTGGGCTGGCGTTCGGGGGGCTGCCCGAAATCGTGCGGCGCTTTCGCGAGCTGTACCCGGCGGTCAGTGTCCACCTGCGCGAACTGACGGCGCAGGAGCAGGAAGCGGCGCTGCGCGGCGGGCAGGTGGATGTGGGCCTGCTGCTGCTGCCCGTGCGCGACCCGGCGCTGCACTCGCGCCCGCTGTGGCGGCAGCGGCTGGTGGTGGCCCTGCCCGCCGCGCACCCCCTGGCGGCGCGGGAACGGCTGCGGATCGCCGACCTGTCGGGCGAGGATTTCGTGTTTTTTCCGCGCTACCTGCGGGCCACCTATTTCGACCAGGTCATGCACTGGTGCGCCGGGGCCGGATTCACGCCCAACGTGGTGCAGGAAGCCATAGAGATTCCCACGCTGCTGTCGCTGGTGGCGGCGGGGGTGGGGGTGTTCTTGCCCATGGAGTTCTTCTCGCGGCTGGCGCTGCCGGGGGTGGTCTACCGCCCGGTCGAGGACGCCCCGGTGGTGGACATCGTGGCCGTGTGGCGGCGCGAGGGGCCGGGCGAGGCCAGCG
>NZ_JAUNHK010000004.1:57350-59142 GCF_030523985.1 Deinococcus sp. | reverse complement strand
GCCACTTCCGGGCGGGTGAATTCGGGGGGCAGATGCTCGCCCGCCCGCAGCTTCTCGCGCACCTTCGTGCCACTCAGAATCAGGTGGTGCGAGGCGTCGTGGGGGCAGGTGCGGGGGCTGACCATCTGGGCGCACGACTGGCAGTAGAAGGTGTGCTCGAATTTCAGGATGCGGATGCCCAGTTCCTCGGCAGTGTAGGCGCTGAAAATCTCCTGGGCGTCGTAGGTGCCGTAGTAGTTGCCCACGCCCGCGTGGTCACGCCCCACGATGAAATGCGTGGCCCCGTAGTTGCGCCGCGAGAGCGCGTGGACAATCGCCTCACGCGGCCCGGCGTAGCGCATGGCGGCGGGGTACACGCTCAGCAGGGTGCGCTCCTGCGGGTAGTAGCCCTCCAGCAGGACTTCATAGGCTTCCATGCGGGTGTCGGCGGGCACGTCGTCGCTCTTGGTGCGGCCCACCAGCGGGTGCAGCAGCAGGCCGTCCACCAGTTCCAGCGCCACTTTTTGCAGGTACTCGTGGGCGCGGTGAATGGGGTTGCGTGTCTGGAAGGCGACGGTGGAACGCCAGCCCCGCGCCTCAATGACTTCGCGCACCTCGCTCGGCGTGCGGTGAAACCGGGGAAATTCGCCGCGTGGCACTTCAAAGAGGGTCACTGGGCCGCTCAGGTACACCTCGCCCGCCGCGTATAGCGCCGCCACGCCAGGGTGCGCCTCATCCTCGGTGCGGTAGACCTCGCGGGCTTCCCAGGCTTTGCGGGCCAGATACTTTTCCTCGATGTCCAGGGTGCCCACGTCCTGCCCGTCGTGGGTCAGCACCACGCGCCCGCTCAGGCTCTCGGCCTGCTCCCGGCTTACTGGCAGCGTAATCGGCAGACTCCAGGGCGTGCCGTCGGCCAGCCGCAGATGCTCGACGATGCTGAGGTAATCGGCCTCGTTCACGAAGCCCGTCAGCGGCGAATACGCGCCCGTCGCCAGCATTTCCAGGTCGGCAAAGCTGCGCTCGGAAACCTCCAGGCGGGGCAGCCCCGCGAGTTCCGCCGGGTCGAAGTCCTGACCGGGCCGCCAGATGCGGCGCACGAGGGTTCCGCCCAGCGGCGTGGGCAGGGTAACGGGAGCGGTTTGCAGGATGGTCATGGGGTTCTCCTTTGGGGTTCGAGATTATTCTTGATGAAACAGGTCAACTATTGAGGCAAGCAGAACTCAGACGCGCTTTTTCCATCATCTATCAGCGAAGCGGAACCATCATCCATCACCATCTACAGGCTGTTCCCGCCCTGCCACAGTCCACATTCGGTCTTGCCTTTTCCGGCCCAGCGTCCGGCGCGGGCATCTTCGCCGGGCTTCACGGCGCGGGTGCAGGGCCAGCAGCCGATGCTGAGGAAGCCGTCGTAGTAAAGCGGGTTCACGGGCAATTCGTGTTCGGCGGCGTAGGCTTCCAGCGCCTCGCGTGTCCAATGGGCCAAAGGGTTGACTTTGACCCGCCTGCCGCCCGTTTCCACAAAAGGGATGTCGGCGCGAGTGCTGGCCTGGTCACGGCTGCGGGCGTTCAGCAGCGCGGGCGGGTTCTTCTGGTTCAAGTACCGCTGCAATGGCTCTACCTTGCGGGCGGCGCAGCAGGCGTCGGGGTCGGCGGCGTAGAGGTCGGGGGGCGTCTGACCGTCGTCGGGACTGGCCCCGGCATTCAGCGTCACGAAGGTCAGTTCCGGGTAACGGGCCGTCAGCGCGTCGCGGGTCGCCAGGGTTTCGGGAAAGTGGTAGCCCGTGTCCACGAACACGACTTCGCCCCGGTAGCC
>NZ_JAUNHK010000004.1:53910-57250 GCF_030523985.1 Deinococcus sp. | reverse complement strand
TTCAGCCGTCATACCCCAGCCTCCCCAGCAGTTGCCGCACGCCGTCTTCCACGCTGATCTGGTCGGTTCGCAGGTGCAGGTCGGGCGCTTCGGGCACTTCGTAAGGGTCGGAGACGCCCGTGAAGTGCGGAATCTCGCCCGCCAGTGCCTTCAGGTAAAGCCCCTTCACGTCGCGCTCGGTGACGACCTCCAGCGGCGCGTCCACGAAGACTTCCAGTGCGTTTGGCAGATTGGACAGTACCTCGCGGCGGGTGTCGGCGTAGGGCGAGATGGCGCTGACCAGCACCGTCACGCCATGCTTTGCAAGCAATCCCGCGACGAAGGCGATGCGGCGCACGTTCGTGTCGCGGTCTTCTTTGGAAAAGCCCAGGCCCTTGCTGAGGTTCTCGCGCACGGCGTCACCGTCCAGCAGTTCCACCGCCTCGCCACGTGCGGTCAGTTCGGCGTACAGGGCCGTCGCCAGGGTGCTTTTGCCCGCGCCGGAAAGTCCGGTGAACCAGACGACGGCCCCCACCCCTTGCTTCGCAAGGCCCTCCCCCATAAAGGGAGAGGGTGAAATAGAACCCGTCACGCCAGCCCCCCCGCCAGCACCGCTTCGGGCGTAAACCGCTCGTGGCCCACCCGGTCGGCGTATTCCACGAAGCTCTCGCCCCCCGCCTTGTGGGTCTTGAAGTCGGAGATGACCTTGTCGGTGTACTCGGTCAGGCGCTCGGCGGGCACCACGCCTTTCAGCTTGGTTCCGGTGCGCTGCGCCTGCCCGATGCTGCCCGCGAGGTGGACGTTGTAGACCTCGTCCTCGCCGCCCGTTTCCTTGTTGGCGCGCAGGGCACCCATGAAGCCCAGGTCGGCCACCTGATAGCGGGTGCAGGCATTCGAGCAGCCCGTCAGGTTGATGACGAAAGGCACGTCCAGGTCGGTGTGCTTCGGCTCCAGCACGTCAATCATGCCCGCCACCCGCGCCTTGGTCTCGGTCTGGGCCAGGCGGCAAAACTGCGTGCCCGTGCAGGCAATCGTGGTGCCGCGCAGCGTGGCGCGGGGTTCGAGTTCCAGTTCGCGCAGTTCGTTCACCAGCGCGTCCACGTCCTCCGACTTCACATGCGGAATCATCATGTTCTGGAAGGCGGTGGTGCGGACATGCCCGTTGCCGTACTTCTCGGCCAGGTCAGCCAGTTTGCGGGCCTTGTCAGGGTTGATGCGCCCCACGGTGGTCGTCAGCACCACGTAGTTCAGGCCGTCTTTCTGGGGGTTGACGCCCAGCACGTCGCTGCCGCCGAAGCGGGCCACGGGCGCACTCGGCCCGTCACGCAGCTTGCGGCCCAGGTACTCGGTTTCCACGATGTCGCGGAACTTCTCTGCGCCCAGGTCTTTAATCAGGAATTTCAGGCGGCTCTTCTTGCGGTTCTGGCGGTAGCCGTGGTCGCGATAGGCCGCCGTAATCGCCCGGCCCACTTCCACCACTTCGTCGGGCCGGATAAACACGCCCAGCCGCTTGGCCAGGTGCGCCACCGCGCCGAGGCCGCCGCCCACCCACACGTCGAAGCCGACCTCTCCGTCCACTTCGTGCGCCAGAAAGCCGATGTCGTTGATGAGGTGGATGCCTTCGAGTTCGGGCGTGGCGGTCAGCGAAATCTTGAATTTGCGCGGCAGGTCTTCAAAGTCGTGGTTGCCGCTCAGCGTTCCTTCCATAGCGCGGGCCAGCGGGCGCACGTCAATCTTCTCGCGGGCGTCCAGACCCGCCAGCGGCGAGGCGATGACGGCGCGAACGGTGTCGCCACACGCGCCTTTGGTGTGCAGGCCCACCGTTTCCAGCCGCTCCAGAATCTCGGGGATGTCCTGAATCCTGAGCCAGTGAAACTGGAACGCCTGACGGTCGGTCACGTCCAGCAGCCCGCGCCCGAAGTCTTCAGCAATGCCCGCCACCACGCGCAGGGCGTCGGCATGCAGTTCGGCAGTGGGCACCTTGACACGCATCATCAGGAAGCCGTCTTCCTGCGGGCGCTGCGGGTACACCCCGGCCCACTTCAGCAGGTCGATTTTCTCGGGGTCGATGGCTCCGGCGGCGGCGTACTGCGGAATCAGGTCGAAAATCTGGAAGGGCGGCAGTTCTTTTTTCAGGGCTTCGATGTCGGACATGGGTGGCCTCCGGAACGGTGAGAGAGGGGCACGGAATCGGGGGGGCTGCCCAGGGTTGGACAACTGCTGGCAATCGTTGACCGGAAATGTAAACTTTAATAGTGGACAAAACAAGTCAACAACTTGAAGTTGTCTCGACGGGTGCGGCGGCCAGTTCCGGACGTACCCTGATCGTACTGGGTCACGGTTCGCACCTGAACGCGGATTCGGCCCAGGCCGTGCGCCGCCATGCCCAGGCCGTGCGCGAACGGGGTCTGTTCGGCGAGGTGCTGGAAGCCTACTGGAAAGAGGAACCCTCGCTGCGGCAGGTGCTGCGGCTGGCCCGTTTCCGCGACGTGACGGTGGTGCCGCTGTTCGTGTCGGAGGGCTATTTCACCAATGGGGTGCTGCCGCGTGAACTGGGGCTGACCTGGCGCGGGCCGCTGCCGCCGCAGGGCGTGCGCGAAGTGGTGCAGGGGCGGCAACTTCACTACACCCGACCCTACGGCATCCACCCCGCCATGAGCGACGTGATTCTGGCGCGGGCGGCGGAGGTCTGCCCCGACTGGACGCCCCAGGACACCGCCCTGGTGGTGCTGGGCCACGGCACCGGGCGCGACCCGCACAGCCGCGAGGCCATAGAGCAAGCCGCCGACAGCCTGCGCCAGGGTGGGCACTTTGCCGAGGTGCAGGCGCTTTATCTCGACCAGGAGCCAAACGTGTCCGACTGGCCCAGCCTGACCCACGCGCCCACGGTCATCATCGTGCCGTTTTTTGCCTCGGAGGGCTGGCACACGCTCGAAACCATTCCCGCCGACCTGGGACTGAGCGGCCCAGTCACGCGGCTGGGCGGACGCACCGTCTGCTACTCGCGCCCGGTGGGAACGCACCCTGGCGTCACCGAGGTCGTGCTGCGGCTGGTGGAGGACAGTGCCGAAACTGAAGACGCGGCGGCCCGAACCGACCTCGCTCAAATCCATCCTGACTGGCAGGCGGCGGGCGAAACGCTGGCCCAGGCGGTCACATCGGGCGCGGAGGAGCTGACGGTGGGCGAATTGCACATCACGCCCCTGCCGGAAGGCGGCTTCGACCTGCGCCACCACGCCGACCAGGGCCGCGCCGACCTGCGGGCCGTGCCGCTGCAAGACCTCAGCGCCTGGACGGGCCGCAGCGACGAGGGCCACCACCGCCCCATTCGCACCGGGCGCACCCTGCCGCGTGGCTGGTT
>NZ_JAUNHK010000004.1:49727-53810 GCF_030523985.1 Deinococcus sp. | reverse complement strand
ACGAGGGCCACCACCGCCCCATTCGCACCGGGCGCACCCTGCCGCGTGGCTGGTTTGCCGCTGTAGACGCCGCCGAGTTGCGGGCCGCGCTGCATGCCGTTTACCCTGCCGTGCTGGAGCAGGCGCACCTGTGGGAGCAGGGCAAATTGCCCGTCACACCCTGGCCCGAAACGGCGGCGCGGCAAAGTGGACGCTATGCCCGCGTGCGCCGCGCCCCGCCGGAGCAGGTGGCCCAGGCGCGGCACGACCTCTGTTCGGGCTGCCTGCGAATGCCGCTGTGGGCAGGCGAACCACCCGCTGCCGACGCCTTTCCCCTCCCTTGCCCCGAAGCCTGCACCCTGCTCGTGTCCCACGTTCGTCAACTGATTTCTGGAGAGGTTGCCCATGCCTGAATCCCTGCCCCGTCCTTTCGTGTCCCTCGTCGGCGCTGGCCCCGGCGACCCCGGCCTGCTGACCCTCCGCGCCCGCGAGGTGCTGTCGCAGGCCGACGTGGTGCTGGTGGACGCGCTGGTGAGTCCCGCGCTGCTGGCCCACTGCCCCCACGCCGAGGTGCTGGATGTGGGCAAACGCGGCTTTTTGCCGTCCGCCACCCAGGAAGACATCAACGCGCTGCTGGTGGCCAAAGCCAGGGAGAATGGCGGGCAGCGCGTGGTGCGGCTCAAGGGCGGCGACCCCTTCGTGTTTGGGCGCGGGGGCGAAGAAGCCCTGGCCTGCCGCGCCGCCGGAATCGCCTTCGAAATCGTGCCGGGCATCAGCAGCGCTCTGTCTGCCGCCGCCTACGCCGGAATTCCGGTCACGCACCGGGGGCTGGGACGCAGTTTCGCCGTCCTGACCGGGACAGACCGCCACGGCCCCGCCGCCTATGCCGACCTCGCCGGGGTGGACACGCTGGTGTTTCTGATGGCGGCGCGGCACCTGGGGCAAATCACGGACGACCTGGTGGCTGCGGGCCGCGACCCCCACACCCCCGCTGCCTGCGTGCAGTGGGCGAGTACGCCGCAGCAGCGCAGTGTGCGGGCCACGCTGGGCACCCTGGCGCAGCGCGTGCAGGAGGCCGGGCTGGGCGCTCCCGCCGTGACCATCGTGGGCGAGGTGGCGGCCCTGCAAGCCGAGCTGAACTGGTTCGACCCGGCAGCGATGCCCCTGCGCGGCGCACAGGTGGCGGTCACGCGCACCCGCGTGCAGGCCGACAGCACCCTCGCCAGCCTGCTGCACGGGCGCGGCGCACAGGTCAGCGAGATTCCGCTGCTGCGCTTCCTGCCGGGGCAAGCGCGGGAAGTGGCCGGGGCACTGGGCGGCTTTGACGGCTGGGTGCTGCTGTGCAGCGAACAGGCGGTGCGGGCGCTCTCCCAGAGCCTGCTGGCGGCGGGGCGCGACCTGCGGGTGCTGGCCCGCGTTCGACTGGCCGCCGTCGGCAGCGGCACGGCTCAGGCGTTGCGCGACCTGGGTCTGGCCCCCGATTTCGTGCCGACCCGCTCCGGCTCACGGCACTTAGGCGCGGAACTGCCTGCACAGCCGGGCGAGGTCGTGCTGCACATCGGTTCGCAGCATCCCGACCCGGTGCTGGACGCGGCGCTGGCGGCCCGCGGCATCGAGTGCGTGACCCTGGAAGCCTACCGCAGCGAGTACAACGACCTTTCGGCGGCCCAGCGGCTTCAGTTGCAAGAAGCCCAGGTCGTCACCCTGGCCTCGGCCACCGGAGCGCGGGCGCTGGCGGGCGTGGCGGGCACCGATTTCACGGCAGCCGTTATCGGCCCGCAGACCGAACTGGCCGCCCGTGAGGTGGGCTTTACCCGGTTGGTGCTGGCGCAGGAGCCGACGCTGGTCGGTCTGGGCGACGCGGTGCAGCGCGCCTGCGCCCTCGGCGCGGTTTAGTACGAAAGTAAAGGGGCTGCGAATCCAACGAATCCGGATCAGACCCGCAGTTCGTCCTCGTCTATCAGGAAATCCACCGCGCCCGAGCCGATTTCGTAGAAGCCGCCAATCACCCGAATCTGACCGCTGGCCTCGGCCTCCTGCACGACAGGCTGGCGGCGCAGGATTTGCACCTGATGGCGCACGTTGTTGATGACCGCCTCGCGCATCCTGGCCTTCTTGTCGCGGATGGTGGGCAACTGCTCTACGCTGGGCTTAATCCGCCCGATGAGGGTCTGCAGATTGGTCGGTTCCTGCGCGATTTCCTCGGGGGACATCAGGGCCGCCGCCACCGCGCCGCAGCCCTCGTGTCCCAGCACCACGATGAGGTGAACGTCGAGGTGCTTGATGGCGTATTCCAGGGTGCCCAGGCCGCCCTCCCCCACCACGTTGCCCGCCACGCGCACCACGAACAGTTGGCCTAAGCCCTGGTCGAACACCAGTTCGACGGGCACGCGGCTGTCACTGCACGCCAGCACTGCCGCGTAGGGCGTCTGGCCCATGATCTGGGCGCGGCGCTCGTTGGCCCCGATTTCGGGTCGCCGCGCCTGCCCGCCGAAGAAACGGGCATTGCCGTCCATCAGCGCCTGAATCGCTTCCTCGGGGGTCGCCACGTCCGAGTCCTTGAGGTCGGCGATTTCGGCCATGCTCGCCCCGCGCCGCACCGCTTGAAGGATACGGCGCTGCAGTTCCTCGGGCGTCAGGTCGAGCAGGCGGCTTTGCAGTTCATCTTCACGCAGGGACGACATGTGCCCCATGCTAATGCTCTAGCCTGCCCGCATGACCGAGCCGCCCGAGAGCCTCAGCGACCTGCTGGAACGGTACGCCACCCTGCGCGATACCCTGCTGGGTCTGGAAACCGAAAAAGAAGCCCTGGCTGCCCAAATCAAGGACGCCCTGCAACGCGGCGAACGGGCCGAAACCGACCTCTACCGCGCCCAGCTTAAGGTCACGCGCCGGGTCGAGTACCCGCTGGAACGCTTCCGCGAGGTGTTCGGAGACGCGGCCACCCTCGAAGTCGCCACTGTGGACAAGCGCAAGGCCGAAGCCCTCGCCAAAGCGGGTGACCTCGACGGCGCAAGGCTGCGCGAACTGGCCGAAGTCAAAGAGATTCAGGCGCTGGTACTGCTGCCCAAAACGCGCTGATACCGCTCATTTACCGAGGCGTCACGTTCTGAAGGCACAAAAAAAGCCAGTAAGCACACCCGCAAGAGCATCCCTTATGGCTGCTGCCTTCCGGCTCTGACCAGGTTCAGGCGTCCGCGCTGTGCTTACCAGCGGGAAAGAGAGTAGCACAGTTTTGGGCGCGTGGTTGTACGGATTCCGATTGAGTCCCCCGCCCCTTGGGGGATGAAATCCGACTGGAAGGAGTAGGAACAGATACGGGTTTCGCGGAATGGAGCCATAGGCGGTGTAGTTTCGACTATGGCGGAATGGAGCGGAATCCGTATTAGGTCCGCCGAAAACGCCCGTTGAAAGTGCGCCACTGCTTAAGGCCGTAGGCGTAGGCGGGGTGCGTCCAGTGGCCCGCCACCTGACCCAGCCGCAGCGCCCGCAGCAGGTCTTCGGGCGTGGCGATCAGGCGAAAAGGCGTTTCGACCCACGCTTCCCCGATGTCGCGCAGGGTGTGGGCGTCGCTGCCTGCCGACTGCGGCAGATGCCCGTGCGCTTCGGCCCAGCGCGCCGCCTCGCGGTTCCAGTGGTGACGCGACAGCCGCGAATTGAAGGTTTCCACGATGTCTATGTCGTCCTGAATGCGGGCGGTGGCCTCAGGTCGCAGGCGATAGCGCTTGAGCGGGTCGAAGCCGTGTTGCAGCAGCACCAGCCCGCCCTGGGCCTTGATTTCGCGCACCGTTTCTTCGGGCGTCAGTTTGGGCGGAATGCGTTCTTGCAAAAACAGGCCAATCAGTTCGCCCTCGCTGGTGGTCACTTCTTCGCCGCACACCACGCTCAGGCGGTCGTCCAGGCCCATGTCGGCAATGATCCGGCGCAGTTCGGGGCCGCCCCGGTACTGGTCGTGGTCGGTGACGGCGATCACGCGGGTGTTGGTCCGCAGCATCCAGCCGGGGATGTCGCGCAGGGCCGTCTTGCAGTCGTGGCTGACCTCGGTGTGGCAGTGCAGGTCCATGCGCATGACCTGCACCCCCTCGCGCCAGACGATGTTGTTTT
>NZ_JAUNHK010000004.1:47475-49627 GCF_030523985.1 Deinococcus sp. | reverse complement strand
CAGTGCAGGTCCATGCGCATGACCTGCACCCCCTCGCGCCAGACGATGTTGTTTTGCAGCCCCCGGATGGTTTCGGGCGGGCGACCCAGTCGCCTACCCACCCAGTCCTGCACCTGCCACACGAGGCTGACTGGCAAGGGCGGCTGTCTGGGGGCCGCAGGGTCGGGCGGCGGCAGCGGCGTGCCCGCAGGGGACACCGGGCTGGACTCGGCGGGCGGCGTGCCGGGCACGGGCGGCGTGGCGACGTTTTCCGGTTTCGGCGGCAGGGCGCTGTGTCCCTCGGGGCGCTGCATGTCCGGGCGTCGGGTGTCCTCGCTCATGGCTGTTCCTGGGTGTGGGGAGCGGGTGCGTTGGGCGTCAGCACATGGAGGGCGGCGGGCCAGACCTCGATTCTGACGGTGCCGCTCGCGCCGGGCAGCGGCGGGCGCACCTCGCCGTCTATGTGGAAGGCCTGCCCGTGATAGGGAATTTCGACGGTGCGGGCCAGGCGGTCTTGCACGCTCGCCAGGTCGGCAAATTCGTCGCGGGCCAATGCGGTGAGGTAGGCCAGGAGGGTCTGGCTCTGCTGCGCGTCCACCGCGATGACATCCAGCAGGCCGTCGCCGGGGTCAGCGTGGGTGGCGAGTTGCAGGCGCGGGCCAGTAGCGCGGGTGTTGAGGACTTCGAGCAGGGCGTAGGACGTGGGCGGGCTGTCCTCACCGTCTATTCGCAGCGGCACGGCGGGCGGGTCGAAGTCGCCTATGACCTTCGCCAGCGCCTGAATCGCCCGCAGTGGACTTTTGCCTTCCTCGGGATCGTACTCGGTGATGATGTCGGCGAAGGCTCCGCAGCCGCACGCTTCCAGAAACAGGTCTTCGCCCCAGGGCGCAGCGACCCGCCCCAAGTCGAAGGGGCGCGGCGCGGCGGCGCGGTACTCCTCGATGACCTCCAGCGGCTCGCCCGTGACGCCGAGGGTGCGCCCGATGTTGTTCGCTGTACCCATCGGAATCACGCCCAGCACCACGTCCTCCCGCCCAGCCAGATAGAGCGCGGCGGCGCGGATGGTGCCGTCACCGCCCGCCACGAAGACGTGTCCCCGGACATCTTCCAGCGCGGCCCGCATGTCTTCTTCGCTGTCGGTGGCGCGGTAGACCGGCTGATAGCCGAGCTGGTGCAGCTTCTCGACCAGATGGTCGGGGCTGGCGTGTTCGCTGCCACCCGCCTTGGCGTTGTAGATCAGGGTGGCCTGCAGCGGCTGGTCTGGCCCGGCGACGGGCGCACCCGTCTGGTCACGCAACTGGGCCGAAATGATGATGTCGGACATAGCCAGATGGTAGGCGCACCGACGCCCAGCGGGGGTGAGGCGCGGCTAGAACATTTCGTTCGGGAACGCCTCCCCGGAAACATCCCTCGCGGGACGCTATCCTGGCTCCCATGACCCGTCTCGCCATTCTTGCCGACCTGCACGCCAACCTGTCGGCTACGCTGGCGATTCATGCCGACTTGCAGCGCCGGGGCCTGAAGGACATCTGGGTGCTGGGTGACCTGGTCGGCAAGGGGCCGCGCCCCCGCGAGGTGGTGGAGTGGACCCAGAGCTACGCCGTCCGCGTGATTCAGGGTAACTGGGACGCCCGCGTCGCCGGGGCCACGCACCGCCCGCAAGACCTATGGCCGCGTGCCCGGCTCAGCGCGGGGCAGCTCCAGTACCTCGCCGAATTGCCCTACGGCATCGAAGAAAAGTTCGGTGGGGCGTGGTGGCGCTTTGTCCACGCCAGTTCACGCGGGCTGTTTCACCGCCTCTACCCGCACAGCAGCCTGTCCGAGCAGCTTGATGCCTTTTTGCCCAACCCGGCGCTGGGACTTCAGCAGCACGCCGACGCGCTGGTCTACGCCGACACCCACGAGGCGTTGCTGCTGGACGTGGAAGGCCGACCCCTCATCAACTGCGGCAGCGTGGGCAATCCGCTGGACTCCACGCTGCCGTGCTACCTGATTCTGGATTTCGGGGCGCACGGCCCGGCGTACAGCGCGACTTTCGTGCGCGTACCCTACGAACGCGAGGAAGAAATTGCCGCCGCCGAAGCGAGCGACATGCCTTTTATCCGCGAGTATGTGACCGAGCTGCTGACCGGGGCCTACCAGAAACGCCGCGCCCGACTGGGCGAGTAGTTCA
>NZ_JAUNHK010000004.1:45619-47375 GCF_030523985.1 Deinococcus sp. | reverse complement strand
TAGATGGCGGCGAAGATGCCCACGAAACTGATCGCCATGCTCGGCACGCGCATGATGGCGTTCACTTCGGCAATCTGGGCGTTGAAAGCGTCGGTGCCGAACTTGGCGGTCACGCGCTGGTAGTTGACCACGCTGTTGACGATGCCGCCCAGGATGTCCACCAGCGCGAAAATCACCGTTCCGGCAACCAGTCCCCGGTGCAGCGCCGGGTCACGCAGGGCACGTTGGGTCAGGGCGCGTTCTTCGGGTGCCTCGCCGATGCTGGCGGCGTCCAGAAACACCCGGAACAGCGGCACCGAGGTCAGGGCACTGAGCAAGAAGGCCAGTCCGACCAGATAGGAGCGGGCACTGTCCTTGATGGCGTACCAGAAGCCATCCACGTACCAGAAGGCCAGCGCCCCGGAAAAGATGGCCCCGGCCCCGCCGATCAGTGCCACCGGGCTGACGTTGCGGTTCACCACGATGTCCCACAGCACGTAGACCACCGGAATCAGGGCGGCCAGCAGGTAGGCGCGGACGTTGCCCGTCTGCCCCTCGCCCAGCACGCTTGCCACGCCGATGCCGTCGCCCAGCAGGTTGGGGCTCAGAATCAGAATCGGGATGACCAGGGTAAAAATCAGGTCCCAGACCGTCTTGGGGACACGGCTACGGGGCTTGGTGACAGGAGCAGGCGCAGAACTCATGCCGGGCAGCATAGCGGGCGGCGGCGTCCGATTCTGCGCGGGCTACTTCTTCTCGTCCTTGTCGGAGCGGGGGTAGAGCCAGTTCAGGATGACCAGAAACATGCCGATGACGCCTGCCAGGGCGCTGCCCAGCGTGGCGACCAGCACGGTGTCGCTGAGGTGAAAGACGTTTTGCTGGAAGCCCGTCGCCACGATCAGCCCCGCCGTAAAGATGAGCCACAGACAGGTCACCCAGAAGACCCGGCTGGAATAGCGGCGGCGGTACTCGCGGATGTGTTCCTGCTCCTCGCGCAGAAAGCGGCTGCGGTTGCGCTGGTTGGTCGTCTCGATCTGCTGCTGCTCCAGCTGCTCCTTGAGCATGTCGGCCTGAAGCTGTTCGCGCAGCAGGGCCGGACTGGGCGGCGGCGCTTCGGCCTCGCTGCGGGGCTGGGCGGGGTCGGCAAACACGATGGAAAACGGCCCGGCGGGGGCCACTTCCTGTGTGGCGGCCTGTTCGCTGTAGCTGGCGACCTCTTCGGCCTGCCGCTGGGCCAGGGCAGTCACCGGGTCACGTTGCTCGGGCGGCATGGCGCTCAGGAAGCGTGGCGCTGCGGCGCGGCGTTGGCCTGCTCCAACTGCTCGCGGTAGTACCGTTCGGTCAGGGCGTCGGGAATCGGGCCGTACTTCTCGTGGTCGTCCACCACGGCCCAGGGCGACCCTGGCAGGTGGCTGATGTTCCGCAGTTCCCAGCCGTCCATGTGCCCATAGGCCGCATAGGTTCGCTCGATTACCCCAGTCGCTTCGGCGTCCAGGGGCAGGCCCGGCAGCGGGTCGGCCAGCGGGCGGTCAATCGGGCGGTCATCGAACTCCTTGAGCCGCTGATAAAGCTGGGGCGCCACGGGGCCATGCTGCCAGGCGTGGAAGTTGTTGGAAACCAGGCGGCGACCATACAGCCCCAGGCTCAGCCCATGCGCGAAGTAGGCCAGCTTTTGCAACTGCATGTGCGTCAGCAGGCGTCCGTCGCGGGCCGCCAGTTCCATCAGGCGGTTCGCCACCTTTTCGGCTGGGTAGGCGGGGTGCAGTTCCGTCATGGG
>NZ_JAUNHK010000004.1:0-45519 GCF_030523985.1 Deinococcus sp. | reverse complement strand
TCAGGCGGTTCGCCACCTTTTCGGCTGGGTAGGCGGGGTGCAGTTCCGTCATGGGGACATGATGGCATGCGCGGGTGAGGCTGGGAATTGGTTCGGCTTTGCTGCTGCGGAAGGACAAAAAAATCCCCGCGTGGAGGCGGGGAAAGGCGTTTTCAAGTCCGTTGTAGACGCAGAATTTGTTGACTTAGTGCTTTCGTCCGTGTAGACTTGTCTTACAAACGACCCGGACTTCCGAACTGTCACCGTATGGTGTGCGTGCCCTAAATGGGATAGGAGCCGGGTTTCTTCTGTTTTATTCAGGCTCCCAGACATCCTGCACCTTGTGACGCACACGTTCCAGAAAGCCTCTGTCGCGCTTTTCCTCGTCATAGGCACGGCGAATCGAGCCAGCCAGCATATCGGCGAGTTGGATCAGGTCATCCGAGGCGGAGTCGCGGAATTTGCAGTCAGCGAGTAGGCCTCCCAGTTCCTTTCTGAGATAGCCGCCGAATGCCTTCTTGAAAGCCCGGTCGCCCGAGCCGTCCACGCGCAATTTTGCTCCAGCTATGGACGCTGCATGGCGTTGTAGGGCCAATTTGACAAAGGAGCTGTAAAACTTCTCCTTGTCCTGCCTGAAACTCTCAGAGACCAGAAGACGCTTGTCCACCACCATCGCCCTGACCCGAAAGGGCGCTTGTTGCACCCCTTCGAGAAACTGGAGCCTGAGCTGGTCGCTCATTTTGTTGAATTTGAACTCAAAGTGGGAATGGAGCTTAAGGCTGCCCCGCAAACCCTGTATGACTTTTGCTGTTGCCTCGGCATCGTCGAAACTGTCGAAGATGACGAGAGCGATGACAAAATAGGTCGAGGAACCTTGCCCAAGCTTGAAGCCTGCATCCCCACTTTCGTCCAGAAAAACAATCAAATCAGCTTCACCCGCACTTGCTGTAGCCGCAGGCTTGGCATTTCAGGCAGCCTTCTTCCCGAATCACGGCCTTGGCCTCGCAGACGGGGCACTTTTCCTTCTGCATGCTGTCGGTGCTGACGCCCTGGGCGGCGCTGCTCGGCGCAGGCTCACCGCTGCCGCCTGCCAGGGGGGGCAGTGTGCTGGCTTCCAAGTCCTTCTGGCCCAGTTCCTTCTGGAAGGTGTCGAGTGCCACCGCAATCAGGTCGGCCTTGCTGCCCACCAAGCGCCCGTTGTAGCTGCCGTACAGCCCGCCGTTGATGCCGCGCAGGGTGTGGATGATGGCCTGGGCGGGCACGCCATGTTGCAGTGCGATGCTGACCACGCGGCCCAGCGCTTCGGAGTCGGCGTTGGCTTCGTCCCCGGCGCGGCCCGAAATGACCATCACTTCCACGGGCTTGCCTTCCAGTTCGTTGACCGTGACCAGGAACGAGCGGCGATGTCCGCTGGTGGGGTCGGTCAGCTTGACCATGTCGGTCACGCCGCGCAGACGGGCAGGGCGCTCGTAGCGGGGCTGGGGGGTCGAGGGTTGAGGGTTGAGGGCCAAGGGTTGGGGGCTTGCTTCGGCCTTCTCGCTCTCGGCTTCCTCTTTCTTGGCCTTCTTCTTGCTGGTTGAGAGCACTTGGAACTGGCGCGAGCCGTCGCGGTATACGGTAATGCCCTTGCAGCCCGTCTTGTAGGCTTCGCTGTAGGCGTCCTGCACGTCCTGCACGGTGGCGCTGTTGGGCAGGTTGATGGTTTTGCTCAGGCTGTTGGCGGCGTGCTGCCCGCCGTCGTCGAAGGCCCGCTGCACGGTGCCCTGCATCCGCACATGGTCGGCGGGGCTGATGTCGTGGGCGCACACAAAGACCTGCTGAATGGCCTCGGGAATAAAGCTCAGGCCCACCACCGAGCCGTGGTTTTCGCTCACCGCTTCGGTGACTTTGTCCCAGTCCCAGCCGGGGCGCGTTTCGTTCCCGGAGCCGTTCCTGCCGTCTTTGCTCATGCCCTGGGGGGCGGGGTAGCTTTCCAGCAGTTCCACGAACAGCGGGGCGAGCAGGGCGCGGTACTCGCTGCCGATCTTGCGCCAGATGAAGGGGCTGAAGACGGGTTCGATGCCGCTGCTGACGCCCATCAGCATGGAGGTCGTGCCCGTCGGGGCCACCGTCAGCACCGCCACGTTGCGCCTGGGCTGGTGCGGGATTTGGTCAGCGTGGCGCTCGTAAACGGGGTAAATGCCGCGCTCCGTGCCGAGGCGTTCGCTTTCGGCCACTGCCTCTTCACGCAGCGCACTCATGATGTCGTAAATGGCTTGGCGTCCCGCTTCGTTGTCGTAGCGCAGGCCCATCTTGATCAGGGCGTCCGCCAGACCCATCACGCCCAGGCCCAGGCGACGCAGGTCTTGCGAGGCCACGCGGTTGTCTTCCAGCGCAAAGACGTTGACATCCAGCACGTCGTCAAGGAAACGAACGCAGGTTCTCACGTCCTGGCGGAACAGCTTGAAGTTGAAGGTGCTGTTTTCAACGTAGGCCGCGAGGTTGATGGCGCCGAGGTCGCAGGGCTCGCCGACGGTGAGGGGGATTTCGCCGCAGTTGTGGGCCAAGACGCCGTTCGCATCGAAGGCGTGCACCTGCTCCACCGTCACGTCATAGACCGCTTCTTCACCGTCTGGAACGATGCTGATGATTTCGTCGCAAAAGCGTTCGCGGTTGAGTTGGCGAGCATAACCTGCCAGTTTTTCGCTCAGCAGCGCGGCCTTGCGGCTGTCGCGGAAGCCGACGACCTCAGCAAAGCGGCTCAGGTTGCTGCCGCTGATGACCAGTTCGTGCTGCGCCTTGATGCGGTATTCGGCGCTGCCGCCCTTGCCGTCGGGCAAGCTGTGCGTGCCAACGGTGCGGCGCTCGGCATAGAGGCTGCCCAAAATGCCCAGACGCGCCAGCATCCGCTGGGCACGTTGCAGCAGGCCAAGGTCGGACTGGGCCAGCCGCACGCTGACGCCCTTGCTCTGGTGGCCCTGCACGCTGCCGTCGGCGTCAAACAGCCCTTGCAGCACGCCCCTGTAAAACTCGTAGCCCGCCTGCTCCACTTTGTCGGTCAGGGTCTTCTCACCGTGCCCGATGTCGTATTTGGCGGCGAGTTCCGCCAGGGCTTCGCTGCTCAGGCGAATGCGCCCGCGCTCCTCGTCGTTGCTGCGCCACAGCTTTTTGACCGCGCCCAGCTTGCTCAGCACGACCTGGGCTGCGTCTGCCAGTTCTTCGCGCCCCTCGCCCCAGAAGCCCAGCGCCGCCATCGGACGGGCCTTGTCGGTGAGAAAAGTGCCGTCGCCAATCAGCGAGCCGAGCAGCCAGCCTTCGCTGAAATTGCCCGCGCCTGCCCAGGCTTTTACGCTGCGATGGTCGTTCAGCATGATGCGGTCACCTGCGGCGAGGTCGCCCGTTTCCGTCCAGGCCGTCTCCTGTACGTCACGGGTCTGGCGCACCACTTTCAGCAGACGGTGATTATCGGTCAGGCGCAGTTCATAGCCGCGACGGGTGGTGACTTTCAGCACGGGTTTGACGCCCGTCAGCCAGAAGCCGCCGCGTGCCTCAAAGCTCTGTCCGTCCACAGTGGCGCAGAAATCCTTGCCGATCAGGTCGCGTACTTGCCGCGCACCAAAAGCCGTGCTGACCCAGGTGTCGGCCGTCACACAGGGGTTGGTCGAGCGAATCTCGTACCTTTTCCCCAGGTTCTTCAGCGCCGAGTATTCGTTCACGCGGTCATTGAAAATCAGCCCCGGTTCGCCCGTGCTCCAGGCGTGCTGGGCGATTTCGTCCCACAGCCACGCGGCGGGAATGCCACCCGCGTACACGGGCACCCCTTTTGCGCCGTCCTCCTCGCGGGTGGGGAGTTGGGGCAGCGTGCCGCTGTACTCGCCCGTTTGTGGGGCCAGGTAATACTTGCCCGCCACGTCCTGCGCCTCCAGGGGCCACAGGCCGCCCGCTTGCAGGGTGTCCCAGAACCGGGTGTCCACCAGAATGGAGATGTTGAAGGTGGAAATGTCGCCCTCGGCGGCCTCGCGGTCGAGGTCCTTGGCGGTCAGGAAGTCCAGCACGTCGGGATGCTCAATGGAGATGGTCGCCATGCCCGCGCCGCGCCGGGTGCCGCCCTGACGTACCACCCGCAGCACGGGGGCGTAAACGTAGCGCAGCGTGTTGATCGGCCCGCTCTGCTCGGCGCCACGGTTGGCCCATTCGAGGAAGTTGTCGAAGATTTCCAGCAGGAAGCTGACCGGGCCGCTGCTGGTGCCGCCCGAACCCTTGATGGGTGCGCCTTCTTCGCGCATCTGCGAGAGGTCGATGCGGGGTTCAAGACCCAACTTGGCGTTTTCCGCCACCATCCGCGCCGCGTCCACGATGCCGCCCATGTCGTCGGGGACGGTGTGTACACCTTCAGGCAGCGTCCGCACGATTTGCACGCCGCCCGCCCGTGCCTGCGCGACCAGTTCGGGGCTGATGGCCTGACCGTAGACCACCCGCGTCCAGTTGCGAACCGCCACAGGCTGCTTCTCGCCGTCGGGCTGGGTGGGTGGGCGCATCAACCCCTCAATAAAGTCCTGCACGTCAGGGTGCGTGGCGCTCATGTAGACCCAGCCGCGCACGCCGCTGTCGGAGCGGCTGCTGGCGGCACGGGGGGTGTACACGTCCAGGTTGACGCCGTTGCCGCCCCCCACTTTGGTCACCAGGGCCAGCTTCTTGGCGACTTCCATCACGCCTTCGAACGATTCGGGGGCATGCTCGGTGGCCCCCTGCACGAAGCAGTTCAGGACGTTGCCGTGTTGCGTGCCTGCGCCCGCCAGCACGCGTCCGCCGGGGCAGAACTTCTTTTCGGCCATCAGGTCGTAGTACTGCTGCGCCCACTTCTGCCGCGCTTCGGGCTGTTCGGCCCCCGCCACCCAGTCGGCGATTCGCCAGAACATGCCGCTGATGTCGCCGTCTCCCTGCTGCAAATACTGACGCTTGGCGATGTGCTGGGCGTTTTCGTCGAAGTGGAGGGCGGTCTTGTCGGGGCGCGGGGTGGCAGAGGTGGGCACAGTGGTCATGAAGCTCCTTGGCCGCGAGACGGGCAGGCGTCCGGGCGCAGAAAGTGGATTTGTGGTGGCCTGACCCCCAAACGGCACAGCGCAACCTCTGCCCTGAATCACAGGACAGCCGTTAGACTGGACTGGTCACGAGTCAAGCACCTGGCTTTTCTTTGCAGGACTCTAGCACCGGGGCCGAAGGCTAACAAGCATTGACATACAACCCTTGGTATGCCTCCCGATGAAAACGTACAAGATGCAGTGCGGTGACGCTCAGGCCACGGGGCCGCTGGTCATCGGCAGGACGCCCACCGCCAGCAGCGGGCCATGCTGGGCGAGAACCACGGTCAGGTCATGCAGCCGCAGCACCTGCACGTCACCGACCGACGTGCTGACCTGTCCAGGCAGCAGGGCCACCAGTTCGCCCCGGTAGTCGCGCAGCAGGGTCAGGATGCGGTCCCCCGGCAAGCGCAGTTCCAGCACGCCCGAGTCGGTGCGGAACGTGCCGAAGATGCCGTTGGCGTTCAGGAACGTCGAGGGGGTGGCCGGGGTCTGGGGGCCACTCAAGGTTTCGGGAATGAAGGTCGCCTGATGCACGGCCTGATGCAGCGTGGCCCCGTAGTGCGTGGGGAGGTGCAGGGCGTTCTGGGCGGCCTGGGCCGCTTCTGCCGTTCCCGCTGGCCCGACGCGCCGCAGCAGTGGCCCCAACGTTTCCAGGGTGCGCCGCGCCGATTGCAGCCGCTCGGGAGGGGTCAGGGCCGCGTAACGGGGTGCCCGGCTGGACGCCGCGTGCATGGGGCCGCCGCGCAGCCGCTGGGCCAGGGCACGCCCCAGCCGCAGATACCCGTAGTCCTCGGCGGGGTCGAGCAGCAGCGCCGCCGCCCGCCCCTGGGCCGCGAGGTAGGCGAGACGTTCCAGGCTGCGGGGGTCTTCCTGTAAGCGCAGCAGCACATAATCGCCACAGAAGAACAGCTGAAGCCTGCGCCCACCCACCTGCACGCGGGCGTGGCGTTCGCTGGCGGGCAGGTCGGGGCGCAGCAGGGCCACCTGCCCGGTGCTCTTGCCGCCCGGCTCTTTGTCTTCCGCGTCGCCCTCGGCGTCTTGCACCAGCAGTTGCCAGTTCGGTCCCATCGAGCGCCAGGACAACTTCAGGCCGCGCCAGTGCGCCAGCCGCTGGGGGCTGCCCAGATAGAGGCACAGGAGGTCACGGTCCTCGGGGGGGCCGCTCAGGGCACTGGCCGCTTCCTGGGCATACAGGATGCTGTGGGCCGGAACCGCTCCGGTCAGCAGGCGAGGCTGGCGGTCGAGGCGGGGGCCTAACCAGTTCTGGATGCGCCGGGCGGCGGCCCGCAACTCGGGGCGTTCACGGGGGTCGCGGTTGAATTCGGCCCGCAGGCCCAACTGTGCCCGCAGCGCCGCCTTCAGCACCTCGCGTTCGTGTTCGCTCCAGTGTCCCTGCTCCACGGCGCTGAGCTGCGCCAGCAGCACATCCTCGTCGGGATGACGGGGAAAGGGGTTGTCGTGAACCTGGGCCAGCGCCTGCTGCACACACTGCTGACCCGCTGGCAGCAGCAGCATGTCGCCCACAGTTCGGGTCAGTTGCCGCACCACCTCGCTGTTGCCGAGCGACACCAGGGAATCGTGAATCGGCGGCACCGCGAAAGGCACGGTCAGGCCGCGCTCGGCCCGCTCCGCGTTCTCGGTGACGGCATACAGCACGCGCAGGGTGGGCCGCCCGGCTTCCAGGCGAAGATCCTGAGTCGCCGTGTCCATCTCGGCCATCAGGTCGGCGTGCCACATCAGCCGCTGCAATTCGTGCCAGGCCTGCGCTTCCTCGTCGTTGGTGGTAGAAGGTGCCTGCCACACACCGGGCCGCGTGGGAGCCGGGGCCGGAGACGCGCTCTCCTTCCAGCGCAGATACAGCCGGTCGGCACCCACCAGTCGGCGCTGCAAGGGGCGCGGCAACTCTGCCGTCAAGAGGGTGCGCCGCAGCTCGCGCACGCTCCGCAGGCCGCCGCTCGGCTCCCGGCCTCGCCCCAAGTCGGCCACCTTGTACTCGTACAGTTCGACCAGTGCTGTCAGCCCCGGAATTCCGGCGAGGGTCGAAGTCGGGTCAGGGCGCACGGTGCGGGCATTTTCGCACGGGGACCTGCCGCCTGCCGACCCGATTTTGGGGGGGGTCGGGGGGCAGGGCCTGCGGCGGGGCAGATGGGGTGTAAGGCCCCTGCAAGGTTCGGGGGTATAACTGTAGAGAAATGGTGTCGCGTCTTCCCGCTTTCCCCCCCTGCTGTTCGGAAGCGGCCTGCTGGCCTCTACGGGAGGCGAAATGACTCTGCTGCTGCTGCTGGCCCTGTTCGTGGTGTCCCTGCTGCTGCTCCTGCTCGGTCGTTTCTCGGAAAGACTGCTGGGGCTGCTGACGGCGCTGCTGGTGCTGGGACTCTGTTTTCTCGTGCTCAGTGTGAACGTGCAGGTCGGCGGCGCGGTGGTCGGCGTGCCGCCCCGCATGCAGGGCCTGCTGACGGTGGTGGCGGCGCTGCTGGGCGGCTCGCTGGTCTCGCTGTTGTGGCGGCCTGCCCCCGCGCAGGAGGACAAACTCGCCAAGTTCCGCCGTCCGGCGAGCGACCCGGGGTCACCGGCCCAGAAGGGAGGGGCGCAGGGCAACCGCATTCGGCGGGCCGCCGAGACATTCAAACTGCCGCAGTTTTCGCCCCTGTCGCCCAAGGGCCGCTCGACCCGGGCGACCCGCAGCCACACCAGCACCCGCAACACCCGCACCGCAGGCGGCTCGCTACGGACCGCCAAGACCGCCCGCAACCGCCTGCCGCAGCGCACCGGGGCGGGCACGGCCAGCGACGTGTTCTTTCAGGACTACGAAGTGCTCGAACGGGTCGGCATCGGCGGCATGGGCAGCGTCTACCGCGCCAAGCGCCGCCAGGACGGCAAGATCGTGGCGCTGAAGGTGCCGCAGGAGAAGTATCTGGCCGACGCCAAGTTCGTCAAGCGCTTCTACCGCGAGGCCGAAGTCCTCAAGCGTTTTACCCACCCCAACATCGTGCGGGTCTACGACTACCGCATGCAGGCTCCCGAACACTACATCGCCATGGAGTTTCTCGACGGCGAGAGCCTCGAAGACCTGCTCGAACGCCGCCCCTTCAGCTTTTCCGAAAGTGCCCAGATGCTGCGGTCGATGGCCGACGCGCTGCGGCACATCCACATGCAGAACGTGGTTCACCGCGACATCAAGCCCGCCAACGTGATGGTGCTGCGTGGCGCGTTCGAAAACGGCAAGCTGCGCGAAGGCGGCATCAAGCTGATGGATTTCGGCATCGCGGTGGGCAAGGTGCTGACCCGCCTCACCATGACCGGGGCGCGGGTCGGCACGCCGATTTACATGGCCCCCGAACAGGCCAAGGGCAACCGGGTGGACGCCCGCAGCGACGTGTACTCGCTGGGCCTGCTCGCCTACGAAATGGTCACGGGCGTCACCGCCTTCAAGGGCAGCTATGAAGCCGTGGTGCATCAGCAGGTCTTCGAGCAGCCCAAGCCGCCCAAGCAGGTCAAGCTGGACGTACCCGGCAAGCTCAACGACCTGATTCTGCACATGATCGAAAAAGACCCGGCGCTGCGCCCCACCCTCGACGAGGTCATTGCCCGGCTGGACGCGGGCGTGCTGGAAGACGAAGCCTTCACCGACCCGGTGGCGCTGGCGGTAGGCATCGAGGAAAAGGGCGGCACCCTGCGCCTGCTCGACCTGAACGGCAAACTGCGCCTGAGCCTGCGCGACCTGGGCACCCAGGAAGGAGCGCTGCCCGCCGCGCCCGTCGCCATCGCCGGAAATGCCCAGGGACAGCTGTATGTGGCCTTGCCCGACTACCAGCAGGGGCAGGCGACGGCCCTGATTCGTAAACTGGGCCCGGCAGGCGAGGAACTGGCGGCCTTCGCGCCCTACGGTCTGGCGGCAGGCCACCTGCTGCGTCCGGTCAGCCTCGCGGTGTGGCAAGACCGGGTTTATGTCCTCGACGGCGAAACCCACCAGATCAGCGTCTTCAGCGACCAGGGCGAGTACCTCTTCCGCTTCGGGGGGCGCGGCGAGGGAATGGGCCGCTTCGACCGTCCCGCCATTCTCAAAATCGGCCACGACGGTCAGGTCTATGTGCTCGACTGCGGCAACCACGAGGTGCAGCGCCTGACCCTCAAGGGCGAATATGTCAGCCGCTACGCCTTCCGCCTGGAGCGCAACACCGAGCAACTGCGCGGGCTGGACGGTCTGGGCGTGGATCGCCGGGGCGGCGTCTACATCGTGGACAGCGTGGCGCGGAAGGTTCGCAAAATCGAGGCCGACGGTACCACCGGCACCACCTTCGCGCTCGAAACCCTGGTGGGCGAACCGGTCGACTCTCCCTGGCTGCTCGAAATTGCCGACGACGGGCGCATTTATGCCGTGCGTCAGGGGGGGCAGGTGCTGCGAACCTTCTCCCCAGCGGGTGACATGCTGACCCAACGCGACATGTACGCGCCGCTGCGGGCCATGGTGATCGTGGACCGTCCGGGAATGGCAGCGCAGGAAGTGAACTGAACATGTCACGTCTGCCCCAGCTCACCCTCTACAGTCGCCCCGGCTGCCACCTATGCGAACAGGCCGCCGAACATCTGGAGCAGATGGAACTGGCGTACCAAGTCTGCAACATTGACGACGACCCCGACCTGCGGGCGCGGTACGGGCACCACATCCCGGTGCTGGCGCTGGGCGAACGCGAACTGCTGCGCGGTGTCCTGAGCCGCTCCCGCCTCACCCAGCTCAAGTTGCAACTGCTGCGCGAATTTGCCACCCCTACCAAGCCGGACTGACCGGGCCAAAGCAAAAGGCAGGCCGCCTCCAGCAAACGAAGGCGGCCTGCTCTTATTCAGTGGCTCAGCGCTGAGCGGGTGGGGTGCTTTCGGTGGGCGTGCTCTCGGTCGAGGTGCCGTCAGCGGGAGCCTCTTCCGCCGGAGTGGTGGCGGGCTGGGCGGGCGCACTGCCACCTTCGGGCGTCGCGGGCGCGGGCGTGGTCGGTTTCTGCGCACCGACCCGCTTGGCCTGGGCCGCCAGAACCGCTTCCAGGTTGTTCTTGGGATTCAGGGCCGACACCTGCTTGTCGAGGAACGCCTGACCGACTTCGGCCTGCTTCTGGGTCAGCAGTTGCTCGCGGATGCTGCCCGCCACTTCGCTCAGCGGCTTGGTGCTGGCGCGGGTCAGGTCGCGGACGTAGCCGACCACATAGCGGTCACCCACCTGCACCACCGGGGTCAGGCTGCCACTGCCGACGGGGCGCAGCGTCTGATTGAAAGCAGCGGCGGTCACGGGGGGCACCTGCCCGGTCTGGTCGGGGGTGGGGGCCACCTGCCCGCGTTCGCTGACCGTGCCGCCCGCCTTGGTCGCGGCGGCCACAAAGTCGCCCTGACCGTTCCAGTCGGCGCGGAAAGCGGCAGCCTGGTTCTTGTCCTTGAAGCTAGCCTCGTCCAGCGTGGCGCTGGCGGGTGTCTCGAACTGCGCGACGTTTTCGCGGTAGTACTTCTGCACATCGGCGTCCGTGACCTGCACGTCATGCGCTCCGTACTGCGCGAGCTGCTGGGCAATCTGCTGGCGAGGTCCGGTGAGGGCCAGGCCCAACTTCTGGGCGACGTTGGGCGCGGCGAAGCCCTGAATCAGTTGCTGCACGACCTGGGGCTTGAAAGTCTTGTTCAGCAGCTCGGGCAACTGCTCGGGCGGCAACTGGCCCACCAAGCTGGCAATCTGCTGGTTGTTGACCACCTGCGCCACGACCTCGGAGTAGGGAATGTTTTTCCCGGCCACGCTCGCCACGGTGGGGTTCTCGATTTTCCAGGCGGGGTCCACGTACTCGACCTGGGCGCTCTGCCGCAGCCCGTCCGACCACTTTTCGATGGCGGCGTTCTGCTTCTGCTGGCGCACGGCGGTGGTCACGTCGGCCTTGGCCTGCTCGAAGGTCTTGGGCTGACCGGGCAGGAACTTCTCGACCTTGACGATGTAGAACTTGCCGTTACTCTCGATCACATCGGTAATGCCGCCCGTCTTGAGGGCAAAGGCCGCGGCCCCCACTTCGGTGGGCAGGGTGGCCTGCACGACGGGGCGCGGCTGTCCGTTTTCCAGGGGAGCCAGAGCGCCGCCCCGGTCCTTGCCCTCGGTGCTGTTGGCCGTGGCGAGCGCCGCAAAGTCGGCCCCACCCCGCGCCTGGGCCAGCAGCCCTGCGGCCTTGGCCTTGTCCGTCACCACGATCTGACGGGCCACGATCTGGGGTTCGGACTGGTAGTTGCTCTTGTTCAGGTCGTAGAAAGCCCGCAGTTCGGCGTCCGTGGGGGCTGGGGTCGAGGTGCGAAGTTGCTCCAGCTTCTTGTCATAGGCGAGTTGCTGCTTGACCTGGGTGCGGAACCCCGAGTCGGTCAGGCCGTTGCTCTGAAGGGCGTCGGTCCAGGCCTTGTTGTCGGTCAGGCCGTTGGCTTCACGGACCTTCTTGACCTGTTCGTCCACCTCGGCGCGGCTGACCTGAATGTCGCCCAGCCCCCCGGTGATGGCCTTGCGATCGATGGCCTGTGACACCAGATAGGTCTTGAAATCGTCGCCCAGCACGCCCTCGTCGGTGCTGGCGAGGATGGGGTTGCCCCGGCGGGCCGCCTCGAGTTCCTCGGTGGTGACCACTTCACCGTTCACCTTGAAGGCCGGGGTGCCCTGCTGACGGTTAAACAGGCTGCCCACGTTGGGCGTGAATTGGTAGGCCATCCCGGCGACCAGCAGAACGGATAGGCCAATCAGCAGGCCGTTGACAGCTTTCTTTTTGTTCACTTCTTCTCCCTGTCGCCCCACCCGGATACCTTGCACTCGCTGAGGCGAAGTGCTAGCTTACCCAAGCTCTGCACTCGTAGCTCAGGTGGATAGAGCGTTGGCCTCCGGAGCCAAAGGCCACTGGTTCGAGTCCAGTCGAGTGCGCCACCCAAAACACTGCCGCCTCTCGGGGCGGCGGTTTTCGTTTCGGGGCACGGCTCCGTACAGCACACGCGGCGAATTGTAGCACGCGACCCTGAGACGCATGAGGAAACTTTCCGCGTGTGGGCGCATGTTTTTGGCGCTTGTGGCCCGGCGCGGCTACTATGCGGGCATGAAACGTCTCGTGCCCCTGCTGCTTGCCGCCCTGCTCGCATCGTGTCAGCGTCAACCGGAAAGCGGCGGGGGCGACCTGACCAGCCGCGTGCTCTTCACCGCCAACGGCTCCTACGACGCCCAGGCCGACCAGCGCGGCAAGGTGGCCGATCAGGTGGGGGTCCGGCGGGTGAGGTGGGACACCCGGCCCCCGCTCCCAGCCCAGGCAGTCACGGTGGATTACGACGGCGAGCAACGCACCCGTGGCTGGCAGATGACCCTAGAGCAGCCGGGCTTTACAGCGGCGGAGCTTACCGGAGCGTCGGGCAAGCAGGTCACCACCGTGGAGGGGGACGCGACCCTGATGGTTTCCGGGCCATTGGCACGGGTGCTCGTCCTTTCCCCCACCCCCCAGAGCCTGCAACTGCTGACTCGGGGTTACGCCGTGCAGCACAGGCCCCAACTCCTTCCAGCCTTCGACAGCCCCTGAGGCATAGGGGCAAGGCTTGACAATTCAGCTCCCTGGCCGTAAACTTCTTTCCGCCTTGGGTCGTTAGCTCAATTGGCAGAGCAGCTGACTCTTAATCAGCGGGTTGTAGGTTCGATTCCTACACGACCCACCAAGCAAAAGCCCCGCCTAGCGCGGGGTTTTTTATTTTGTCTTCTGCCCGCTGTCAGGGCCGCGCCGGGTCTTTTGCCCAAACCTTGCCCAAATGTCCGACAGGGTAGGCCCATAGCCCGAAGAGGGGGCCGGGCCAGCATGGGGCCAGGGCTTCGAGTGCTGGCCCCCTCTTCCCTTCGCCGGGTCATGGGGACAGCCTGCCCCCCTGCCCTTATATGAGAACGCTCATAAACAGAAGTGCGCTAAAAAGTTTTGAGCGTATACCCTATGCAAAAAAGTGGGGACGGTGGGGACAGAAGACGAAAAAGCCGCGCCCACACGATAAAAAACACTGTCCCCACACTTCGGGGACGTGGGGACAGCACGCGGGGACAAGCCAGAAAAGACCATGCCAGACGGCAAAAAAAGCGCCGTGCTTCTGTCCCCACTTTTGGGGCCGCGTGGGGACAACGTGGGGACAGAAGGCAGGGACAGCCCGAAAAAGGGCCGGAAGCGTAAGGAAGGCCACAAAAAAGCGCCCCACTTCTGCCGGGCGCAGTTGCTCATATTGCACATTATCTGCTCAGAATGCCCCCTAATCCTGCCGCTTCCGGCGTGGGCTGGCCTTACCAGACCGGGCCAGCTTAGGCGCACGCCGGGCCGGGCGCGGGTCTGCCGCCTCTTCCTTCGCCGCTTTCTCTGCGGGGACAGGCTGGCCCCCCGGAAGGTCTGCCGTACCGAAGGCCAGCGCCCGCAGCTTGTCCGGCAGGGCGTGGGCGTACAGGTTCAGCGTGGTAGACGTTTGGGCGTGACCTAGCAGGGCCGAAACGCTCACCGGGTCAGCCCCCCGCGCTATCAGGAAAGTTCCCGTACTGTGCCGCAGCGCATGGGGGGACAGCAGGGGAAGCCCGGCCCGCTCACAGGTGCGCCGCATGACGTGGCGGGCCGTGTCCTGCCGCATAAAGTCCCCGGACAGGGCAGAAGGGAAAAGCGGCCCCGTGCTGGCCCCTTCCTTATTCGTGGGCCAGACTTTGCCGTGTCGCCGGGCTTCGAGCGCGATATGCCCGCGCATTTCTTCCAGCACTTCCAGGGCTTCGGGGGACAGATAGACCCGCCTTTTCCCCTTCGCCGTCTTCGGTGCGCCCGTGTACGCCTTGCCCTCATGCTCACTTCGGGTCTTCAAGATGTCCACAAAGACCGCGCCCCCCTCTTCTGTCTTGAGGTCTGCCCACGTCAGGGCCAGGGCTTCGCCCACCCGTAAGCCCGTCATGCCCATAAAGGCCAGGGGAAGCGCCCACCTATCCGCCCGCGCCGCTTCGATAAAGCGCCGTAACTCTTCGGGCGTAAAGTGCTTTAACTTCGCCGGGCCGCTGTCTTTCGACCTGCCGGGCTTCGCGTGGGCGGTAGGGTTGTCCCTTAGAAGCCCGTCCCCTATGGCCCGCTTATATGCGCCGCTCAGAAGGCTGTGAACCTGCCGCCGCCCGCTGTCCCCTAAGCCCCTCTCTTCGAGGGCCGCGAAGTAGGCCCGCAGGCGCTTAGCTTCCAGGCCAGCGGCCCGAAGCTGGCCCAGGTCTTCGAGGACATACCGCGTATACAGCTTTTCGTTATTCCAGCGGGTACGGTCTGCCCACGTCCCCGCCTTCGCTTCCATGTATTCCGTGACCATCTGGCCCACCGTCAGGGCCGCAGACACGGGCCGCAGACCCGCCGCCGCCTCTTCCTGTACCTGCCGGACAGCCGCCCGCGCTTCGGTCATGTTGCGGGCTGTCCCCGTGCGCCGCTCGTCTGTGCCGTCTGGAAACTTGACCCGCACGCGCCAGCCCACCGTACCGGAAGCGTTTAGCGTGTAACTGCCCTCATGGTGTCCCCGCTTGCCCTCTTTCTTCTTAGGTTGCCTGCCCATGCCGGACAGGTTAGGACAGAAGAGGAAGCGCGAAGACGCTACAGGAAGGAAAGAGACAGAAGAGGAAGAGGGCCGCGCTATTCTGTGGGCCTGCCCGCGTGGGCAGGAAGGGGGGAAGCATGACCGTACACCGCACCGCACACGCCGGGCCTTTTCTCTTCGCCGGGTCTGACCTGTGGGCAGAGGAAGACCTAGAAGCGTGCCGGGCCGCTGCCCTCTTCCTTGCCCAGCACGCGCCCGCGCCCACCTTCGAGAAGGTCAGCGCCCTTTTTTACCTTGCTGACCGCGCCCACCTGTCCCGGTACGGTGCGCTTATCTGTGGGGGGACATACGAAGCCATGAGACACGGCCCCACGCCCGGCCCGCTGCTTACCCTGACCCGGCAGGGCTTAGACCTGACCGCAGGCGCGGCCCCTGACATGGAAGAGCTAAGCCCGGCTGCCCTCGAAGTCATGGGCGAAGTGCTGGCCCTGTACGGCGAAGACGCGCCGGAAGAGGTCAGCGCCCGGACACGCGGCGAAGACTGGAAGACCTGCCCGCCCGGTCTGCCCATGACTGCCGCCCATATCGCCCGCACGCTGCCCAATGCCCGCGCCGTGCTGGAACATCTGGCAGACCCGCACCCGTGAGCCTCGCAGCGGGCGAAGACCGCGCCCCCGTGTGGGGCGTCTTTCATGTGTGGATGGAAGGGACTAACCCGGCGAAGCATAAGTTTTTTATCTGCCTCATGGTGTCCGGGTCTTCGGCTGTGGGCGTAGTCATCAACTCGAAGGTAAATGAGCTAGGCCAGGGGCCGCACCTTCGCCCGTGCTATGCCCCCATCAGCGCCCAGGCGCACCCCTTCCTAACCTATGACTCATGGGCAGATTGCACCCGCACTTTTACCCTGCCACTGGAAGACCTGACCGCCCCACGCGGCAGAGTCAGCCCCGAAGCGGCCCGCGCCGTGCTGGAAGCTGTGGGCGCGTGTCCCCGCCTTAAACCCCGCACCCGTGCGGCCCTTCTGTCTGTCCCGCTGCCTTAGCCCGGCCCCAAAAAAGAAGGGAAGCGAAAGCCAGCGCCCGCGCTTCCATGTCTTCGAGTGCGCCCGGTCAGGGCTGGCCCGTCTTCTCTTCGCCTAGTCTGCCTGTCCAGGCATTTATAAGCACCACCGCGCCCGCGCCCGCCATGCCTCCACTTAGTCCGGCCCCTGTGGGGACAGCGAAGGAAAGGGCGAAAAAGGCCAGCCCCAAGAAAACAGAGCCGGACACGCGCCCCCCTGACTTCCGAAGGCGAAAGAAGCCCATCAGGGCCAGCAGGAAGGCCAGCACAGCCGCCCAAAGACTCAAAGAAGACGGGACTAAAGAGGGCAAAGTTACCGCCAGCACCGCGCCCACCATGACTAAAGCACACAGCACACGGTAAGCCGTCACTTCGGGCCTTCCTCTTCGCCGGACTGCCACAGCTTTTGACCCGCGTAAGCGAGTAGGGGGGCCAGAAGAAAAACGGAATAAGGCGCGGGCTCCCCTTCCAAAAGCGCAGGGAGATTCACAAGCAAAGAAAGAAGGGACAGCGCGTACAAGGCGACAGCGGCCCACTTCCGGCCCGTCACTGTGTCCCCCCTTCGCTTCCAGCTTCCGGCAGGTCTTCGGGCGTGCTGGCCCTCTTCTCTTCGCCGGGCTTCCGGTCTTCGCCTTCGACTTCCACAGTTAGGCGAAGGTCTAGCGCCTCAAAGATGCTGGCCCACAAGTCCGGCACTTTGCCGCCGCGTCCCCCCGTGTCATTCAGGGCGCGTGTGATGTGTGTAGGCCGCGTATCCACAGCGCGGGCAAGGTCTGCCCGCGTCATGCCCTTTTCTTTTAGGCGCACTTCGACTAGTGCGCGTATTTCCTCATTCATTCCCATAACTTACCCCCTTTGGGGCATCTTCCCCGTTTAAGGTTATACCCCATATTTGACATCATACCCCAAAAAGGGTAACATTCAAGACAGCAGAAGACGCGGCCCGCCGTAGGAAGTGAACCGCGCCCACTGACTCCCAACCCGAAGAGGAAAGAAGCAAAATGAACGATACCACCGCCCAAAAGCCCGAAGCCCTCAGCCGCACATGGGCCGCAGTCATCGAAGACCGCGCTTATAGCGAAGTTTGGGGCGTGCGCCGTCACACGGTCACGCTGTCCCGCGCCTATGTGGGCGCACCCATGACCGCAGAAGTGGACGGCGAAGCGGCAGACTTCGAGGAAGCCGTGCGCCTTCTGGCCCGCGCCGAAGTGCTGACCCTGACCGCCGAAACGCTGGCCCCCCTGCCCGCGCCCACCATCGGCAAGGCCCGCGCTTCGCGCCTTCACAGACTCATGGGCCGCGCCGGACTCATGGAGCATTACGGCTTCGCCCGGCGTGTTTTGGGCCGCGAAGTGTACAGCCTTGCCGCCCTAACCGAAGAGGAAGCCCGGAAGGTCTGGCAGTTTGTCCAGCACATGACCGCGCCCGCGAAGACTGCCGCAGCATGACCCGCACAGGGGGCCAGACCCGGCCCCCACCTTCTGCCCCCACTGGAAGCCCTGACCGCGTAGACACTGACCCGGCGAAGGAAGAGAAGACGCCCACGCGCCCACCTTCGCCCACCGCTTCCAGGGGGCCAGACCCGAAAAAGGAAGGCCCACCTATGGCCCTACACTTCGCCCGCTTTTTCGCGCTGGCCTATCTTCTGGCCTTCGCCTTCGCGCCCGCACTCCCTGACCGTCTTTTCTTCGCCGCCCCCTGTGCTGGCCTTCTGGCCCTGTGCTTTTTTCTGGCCCACATGGGCAGGAAGGGCCGCGCATGACCGCGCCCACCCTGCCCCCACTGCCCACGCTTCCAGTCTGTGACGCCCCCGCGCTTCTGCCCCTCGAAGACGGCGCGGCCCTTTTGCTGTGCAACTGGAAGCGCGAAGACAGCCCGGCCTACACCGTCCCCGCCTGCCGTCTGGAAGACGTGCGCCGGGCGCTGGCCCTGTCCCCCGTTCTCTCTTCGCCGGACGTGACCCCATGACGCGGGCCAGCTTCCCCGGCGTGGACACCCGCACGCCCGAACAGATGCGCGAAGACTGCCGCCGCGCAGACCTGACCCCCGAAGAAAGAAGGGCCGCGCTTCGGGAACTGGCCCGCGCCCGCGAAGTCCACACGCGCCGCCTTGCCCAAATAGAAGCCATAGAAGCCGGACACCTTGCCGCCCTCGAAGCCCACAAGGAAGTGAACCCATGACCGCGCCCGCGTCCCTTGCCCTTTTTGCCCCCTGTGACGGTTGCGGCGAAGCTGCCGCCCTGCCCGCCCCTGACGCCCCCCACATGACCTATTGCCCGGCGTGTCAGACCCGGCAGGCCAAAGAGGAAGCGGCCCGCGCCATGCTGGAAGACTTCGCGGCCCCCATTGTGGGCGCGTGGGCTTCCTTCTGGCTTCGCGCCGGGCTGACCCTCGAAAGTCTGGAAGAGGTAGCGCAACTTTTGGATATGTCATGGGCGCACACTGACCACGCCCAGCGCGTGCGCCGCGCCCGGCTGTACCGTCTGGCCCGCGCCTACCCCCTGCCGCCTGTAGAAGCTGTGACCGTCCCCCCGCAGCGCGTGGGCGTAGACTTCGCGGCCCTGCCCTACCTGACCGCCTTCTACCCCAAAGACCCCCGGCCCGGCGCACTTCCTGACCCTGTTTTCTTTGACAGCACGGGAAAAGCGGCCCACCTTTTCCCCGGCGTGGACACGCTGGCCCTCACCATGCCGGACGGCGTGCGGGCCGTGCTGTACACGGGCCGGAAGGGGCAAGGGCCGTACACGCCGGACAAATACAACCCGGCAGGGCTTCGCGTCCCCGCTGACTTATGGCCCGCCTTCGAGGTCTATATGTCCGGGCGCGAAAAGTGGGCAGACCTGCCCGGCGAAGTTATCCAGGCGAAGCCCCCCACGCCCGAAGCGCCCACGCTGGCCCGGCTGACCCTGCCCGAAGTCATCACGGCGAAGGAAGACGGCGAAGGCGTGCGCCTTCTGTGCGATAGGGCCGGGCAGGTCTTCGAGTACCGCACGCGGCCCGGCGTGCCTTACACCCTGACCGGAAGCCGCAGCGAAGCGAAGACGGGGAAGCCCTACACGCTCACCCTGTACCCCGAAGACCCCACGCGGGCCGCTTCCTTCGCTGTCCCCTGTGCCGTATGGGAAGGGGACACATGGGCCGGGCTGTGCCGTCTGCTAGGGGGCGAAGCGTGACCCGGCCCACCTCGAAGGCCCGGCGCGTCCGGCCCATCTTCCCCGGCGCGGCCCGCCTCGAAGCGTGCGAAGTCATCCGCAGCGCGTCCGGCGTGCCTGCCCTCTTCCTTCGCACCCTGACCGCAGACAGCCGGGCCGGGCTGTACCGCCTGCCCGAAGGCGTGGGCGTGACCTTCCAGGCCAGCACGGGCAAGGGCCAGGGCGTGCGGGCCGTCTTCTCTTCGCCGGAAGTGAGCCAGGTCTTGAACCTGTCAGAAGGCGCGTATGCGGCCCTTCTGGAAGGGCTGGCCCGCCTTCGAGAAGCCCGGCAGGAAGTGGGCGAAGCTTGCCCCCCCGAAGACCTGCCGGGCAAGGGTCACACGCTCAAATGCGCCGCCGTCATCTTCGAGGAAGGCCAGCGCCCGGCCCTGTATGTGGGAACCGCTGGCCCTGACTTCGCGGCCCATGTGTACCGCGTCCCCGAAGGCGTGCGGGTCAGGCTGGAAGCCCCCGACCCCCTACCCGCAGAAGTGGACAAAAAGGGCCGGGCCGCAGCACTCAAGGGCCGCGCCCTTCTGGAAGGCCCACAGGGAAGCGCGGCCCTTGCCGTGTCTGCCGTGTCCACAGCCCGCGCCCTTCTCGAAGTGCTGGAAGCCTTCGAGAAGGGCCGCGCCGCCTACCATGCCGCCCGCGCCCACTTCGAGGGCAGACCCGGCGAAGAGACAGCCGGACAGGGGGCCGCGTGACCCGGCGAAGAGAGAAGCGGCCCCACCGTCCCCGCGTCTTCCGGCTTCCTTTTCGCCGGGTAAGGGGCAGACCATGACCCGCGCCGGACAGCAGACCCTACAGGAAGCGGCCCGCGCCCTGCTCGAAGCGGCAGAAGACCCCACGCCCGCGAAGCTGGCCCGCGCCGCGAAGTGCGCCGGACGTGCGGCCCGTGCGCTGGCCTTCGCGGGCTTCAAAGACTAGGCCCGGCCCCCGTGTCAGATTTGACAAAAGCCCGCGCCCCGCCTCTTCCTTCGCCGGAAGCCCTGACCCTTCGCTCACACTCGAAAAGGAAGACGCCCACCATGCTTAGACCTGCCCCCCATATCCTGACCCTGACCTTTTCGCCGGAAGACTTCGCGGCCCTGCCCACGCTGGAAGAGGTCAGCCCTTCGCAGGTTGCCGGGCGTGTCTGCCTTGACCTGTCAGACGGCGCAGAAATCCACGCGGCCCCCCATGACCTGACCCTATACCGCACGCCGCACGCCGTCCCCTTCCTTCTCGAAGTCCGGCAGGAAGGCCAGCACTTCGCCGCACGTCTGCCGGAAGACTTCGCCCGCCTCTTCGCGTGGGCGCTGGAAGACTTCGCCCGCGTGCCTGCCGTGCTGTCCCTTCTGACCGCCCGGCGTGCGCTGGAAGCTGCCGCACTTATCCCCCACATGACCGGGCCGGATATGTGCGCCCGTGAATACCTCGAAAAAGCCGCACGCGAAGCCCGCGCCGCGCTGGAAGGCTGGCCCACAGGGGAAGCCCGGCCCGAAGCGCCCGAAGCCTAAGCCCCACGCGCCCGGCCCCCCGTCTTTCCTTCGCCGGAAGACCGGGCCGGGCCTTCTCTCAAAAGGAAGCCCGCCCCATGCCCAAAGACCCCCGAACAGAAGCCGCCCACCTCGAAGCCGCCCGCCTAAACGTCCGGGCTTTTCTGGAAAGTCAGCCCACGCCCGCACGCCTTCGGGCCAGCCTCGAAGACCTGCCCGGCGTCTTCTCTTTTATGGCTTCCGAACATGTGGAAGCGCCCACGCCCGCACAGCAGGAAGCGGCCCGCGTGCTGGAAGACAGCGCGGCCCACCTTCGGGCCTTCCTTAGCCTGCCGCAGTCTGACCCCTTCGCCCTTCGGTCACTGGCCCACAGCTTCCAGGCGTGCGAAGTGGGCGAAGCGTCCGGCGCACTCCTGCTGGAAGTGGGCGACCCCACGCCCGAAGATGTAGCAGGCCCGGAAGCGTGGGCCGCGTGGTATAGCCGCGCCGTGCGATACGGTCAGCACCTCGAAGCGGCCCACTATGCCGCCGCGTGGCAGTCTGCCGCGCTTATCTCTTCCGCTGGCTTCCTCGAAGACGGCGAAGCAGAAGACACGCTAGCCCGGCTTCTGGAAGTGCTGGCCCACCCTGTCCCCACGTCACCGGAAGACCCGGCCCCCACGCCGCTAGACCCTTCCTTAAACTGACCCGCAGACCTGCCGCGCCCCTTCCAGACTCGGAAGCGGGCGCGGCCCTAGTCTGGAAGGCGGGCAAGGTGCAGCAGGCCCGACACCACCGCGTCATGTGGCAGGCAGGCAAAAAGCCCATCTAAAGCAGAATCTAGGGCCGCTTCGAGGTCTGCCGCGCCCATGCCCGGCCTGTAACTGGCCCGCATGTGGGCGAAGATGCGCCGCACTTCTGCCCGCCTCTTCGGGTCTTCCCCGGCGACAGACAGGAAGGCCCGCGCCCCTGCCCTTGCCACTTCTGCCCACGCCTTCCACCCCACGCCCCGCCGCGCTTCCAGGGCTTCTAGTCTTCTCTTCGCCGTCATGCTTCCAGCGTGGGCCAGCAGGTGAGGCCCGGCCCAAATTGCACGAAACGCACGCCCCCCATGTGTGGGCGCGAAGGCGTGGGCTTCTCTCTTCGCCGGGTCTTCGAGTGCCGACCCGTCCCCCCTTCGAGGTCTGGCCCACAGCTTCCAGCACCCGGCCCGCGCTGTCTCACCCCACGCGGGCGCGGCCCCTTATTTCACCCGGCAGACATAACGCCCGGCCCGGCGTGGGCCTTATTTCACTTCTGGCCCGGAAGTTGACATAAGCCCGGCCCCCTTCGGTACTTCCCCCTTCCTTCGAGGGCTGGCCCTGCCGGACGGGTCAGAAGAGAGAGAGCATAGACCGGGCCAGACTGCGGGCGAAGCGCGGCCCCATGACCGCAGACACGCGGGCCAGCATGTCCCCATCTGGCAGGCAGGCGCGGGCGTCTTCCTCATCTTCTGGAAGACACCACACGCCCACCCCGCGCCCGGCGAAGCCCAAAAAGCGCACCCGGCCCGCCTTCCTCAAAGACCGCAGCGCCCGGCGCGTGCTGTCTTCGCTGGCCCCGGCGTACAGCGTCAGCAGGTCAGACCGCGCCGGGCCTAAGTGGGCCAGCGTGTCCAGTAGCGCCCGCTGTACCCTGCCCGGCCCCCTACTCATGGCCCGAAGTATCCCGCAGTATCCCCACGCCCCCCCCGTCTTCTCTTCGCCGTCTTCGATACCCCATGAATCATCCACAAAAAGCGCGGCCCGGCTTAGCCCCATGAATCATCCACACAGCAGACCCCATGACAGAAGCACGCCCGCACACTGACAGGACACTTAAACCCGGCCCCCATCATCTGCCCGAAGCCAGGAAGATGACCCGGCCCGGCCCGTCCCCCTCTTCGCTTCCGGCCCCGCATGGTAGGCGCTAACTCATACCTAAATGGAATTAGGTAAGAAAGAAAAGGGGCCAAAAAGAAGGCGGCGAAGAGAAGACCGGACACCCGGCCCACAGCTTCCAGACCAGGGGGGAAGGGGGGCCGGGCCGGGCGTGGGGCCAGAAGCCGGGCAGACCGTCCCCGCTTTTTTTGGCCCATGCGAAAAGGGCCAGACGTGGGCCGCTTCGGGCTGGCCCTTTTGTCAGGGGGAAGCCCGAAGACAGCACCCGTCCCCCACACGGCAGGCGCGGGCGCTTAGGCCGCTTCCTTTTGTGGAAGTGCGCCGGGTCAAAAGTGGGGACAGTCCCCGGCCCCTTTTTCGCGTCCCCGTACACGCGGGCCAGCGCCCGGCCTACTCACTTACCGAAGCCCGCGAAGCTGGCAAGTGAAAAGCCGCGCCGTCTTCTCTTCGCCGCTTCCAGGGCTTCGAGGAAGCCGGGCCGGGCCAGCTTCGCCCACGTCCGGCAGGTCTTCGACGATAGCCCGCGCCCTACCTCTTCCGAAGAGGGGGAAAAGCCCGCACAGCACGGCAAAAGCGGGCGCATGGTAGGCGCTTCTACAGGTTCAGGGTGGATAAGGTCTGGCCCTCTTCTGCCCTCTTCCGGCAGACCTTCGCGCCCCCTCTTCGAGAGAGGAAAAAGCCCCACAGGGCCGCACTTTTCGCCGCATGGTAGGCGCTAAGCCATGCTGAAAAATGACTAACTTTTCCCCGCTTTTCGCCGTCTTCTCTCCCCTCTTCGGGGAAGGGGCCGCAAAAAGGGCCGCAGCGGGCCAGATGACAGCACAGGAAAAGCGCCCACCCTGACAGCAAAAAGGCCGCATGGTAGGCGCTTACCTCGAAGGCGAAAAGTAGCGCATGGTAGGCGTTAAGCCAGCCTGTAAAAACCTGACTTTCTTCTACAGGCTGTCCCCGGCTTCCCACTTCCGAACCTGCCGCCGCGTGCTGTCCACTTCCAGGGCCAGAAGGTCAGACACGCCGCACGCTTCGCCCGTCAGGGCGTGCAAGATGCCCGCCAGCACTTCCAGCGTGCGAAGGTCTAAGCGCCGCGTGTCCCCCCTTGCCAGCCTGTACACCGTGTCTTTGTCTATTGTCCCCTGTGCATAGCCGGACATGCTGACCGTGTACAGCGACAGCCCCCGCGCTTCGCACTCTTCTCGAAGCCGGAAGCGGGCCGCATAGGGGACAGGGCCGGGCGTGTGGTAGCCCAAATGACGCCGCCCATACTCCGGGCCGTGAACGTGTACCGCTTCGCCTTCTCTCTTCGCCGTCATAAGTCCCCCTTTTCAGATAGGGCGCGGGCCAGGGCTTCTAAGCTGGCCCACCCTGCCGCCGCGTCTTGTAAACGTGTCTTCTCTTCGCCGTCTGCCGTGTCCCGCGTCAGGTCTTCGAGGTCTGCCGCCCTGTCCCCGAAGTACAGGGCCGCGCCTTCTGGAAGTGCGCCCACGTCTTCGCCGGACAGGAAGGCCCGCGCCCACACTGCCGCGTCTTCTGTCTGCGGGTCTTCGAGAGACAGCAGGGCCAGGGCGTCCGGCCCACAGAAGGGGGAAGGGATACGCCCGGCAGACATGCCCTCTTCTAAGGCGATTAGGGGCGCGTCTTCCATCAGTTCAAGCGCCCGCACAATGTCCCGGCGCGTTATCTCTTCCAGGCTGGCCCGAAGGCTGGCCCGGTCTTCGAGAAGGCGCACCCGGCGAAGTAAGGAAGCGCGGCCCGTCATGACAGCACCCGCAGCAAGGAAGCCCGGAAGTGGAAACACGCCCCGCTGTACCTGAAAAAGCGCCGGGCTTCGGGCCTGCCTGCCCCAAACTGTGCGCCCCACAGCCTGACCGCGTGGGCTTCCAGCACGCCCGCGAAGTGCGCCGCTTCCTTCGGTGTGGGCCAGGGCTGGCCCGGCCCCGTGCGCTTAAACGCCGCGCCCCACCGGGCCGGGCCTTCGAGGTCTGCCACTTCTGGCCCACGCCCCGCAAAGTAGGCGCGTGACTCTTCGAGAAAAGCGGCCCACGCTTCCGGGTCTTGCAAGGCCCGCCCCTCTTCTCGAAAAGCCCGCAGCACGGCAGGGGGCAGGGCTTCCAGCGCGGCCCGCAGTTGCGCCCGCTTCGCCTCTTCCACCCGGCCCGCGTGCGCCGCTTCTATGGCTTCCACCCGGCGAAGTAAGGAAGCGCGGCCCGTCATGCCTGACCGCCTAAGACCCGGCAAAGATTCGCCTCGAAGCGGTACAGCGCCGCGCCCCACCGGGCCAGCCTGTGAACGTCTGCCGACAGGGGGACGCGCCGGGCTTCGCTGTCATTCCAGCGGGCGCACGCCTCGAAGTAGCCCGCGAAGTCTTCCACCCGTCCGGCAGGGGCCGGGCGAAGCGGCCCCACGTCTTCGCCTTCGGGAAAAGGTTCCCACGCTGCCGCTTCTGCCTTCGCCGGATGACTTACGGGCAAGTCTTCGGGCAAGTGGGCGCACGCCTTGACCATGCGGGCCAGGGCTTCCGGGTCTTCGCCGTGTTCACAGACCCGCGCCGCGTCTTTCCATGCCTTCCGGTCTGCCGGGCTTAGCTGGCCTTCTGCCCGTTCAATCTGGCCCCACGCCTTCGCCCGCACGTCTTCCAGCCGGGCCGCTTCCTTCGCTTCGAGGTCTTCCAGCCGGGCCAGCAGACCGCGCCCCCCTTTTCTCTTCGCCGTCATAAATACCCCCTCACAGGTCTTCCCCGCCTATCCCTAGAATCACTTTTAGCCCCCCTTCTGGCCCGGCGAAGAGAAGGGCTTTTTCTACGTCTGGCACGCCTTCCGACCCCTCTTCGAGAGAGGGCAGAAGAGAGGGCAGACCCGGCACAGCAGCGGGCAAGGCCGCGCCCGGCGTGACTGCCGCCCACCCGGAAGCGCCCCACGAAAAGACCCCACGCCCGGCCCCCGTGCGGGCCGCTTCCAGCTTCCGAACACGCGCCCGAAGGCTGGCCCGCGTCATGACTGCCGCCCTAGAAGGCTGTCAATTTCACTCATCAGGTCTTCTGTGCTGAGGGCTTCCAGCCGGGCCGCTTCTGCCGGGTCTTCGCGGGCTTCCAACAGCAGGGCGTAAGCCGTCCTAATTTCGTCAGGCGTCAGGCCAGCCACATAAGCGCGGGCCTGTGCCTCTTCGAGTGCTGCCGTTACCTGCCGGGCCTTCTCTTCCAGCTTCCGCAGCCGGGCCAGCTTCGCCCGCGTCATGCTGGCCCCGCTTCCCTGCCGTTAGGGGGCAGGGCCAGCACCACACCCGCGCCGCTTATGACCCGCCAGCCTTCGGGGACAGGGGAAGACAGCCGGGCGCGAAGGTTCAGCCCTGCCGCCGCTTCGCGGTCAGCCGCACGCGCCCGCGCCTTCGCTTCGAGGGCTTCCAACCGTGTAACGCGGTTGCGCCGGGTCATAGCTCACCCGCACGGGCCAGGGCTTCCAGCCTTCGGGCGTGGGCTTCCTCTTCCTTCGCCGGGTCTGCGGTCTGCCGGGCTTCGCGGGCCGCAGCTATCCACCCGAAGAGAGAAGCCAAAAAGCGCCCGTGTCTGTCTTCCTGCCGCTTCCGGGCCGCGTCTTCGAGGGCTTCCACCCTTGCCCACGGCCTGCCGCGCCTCATGCCCGGCCCCGCTTCGGTAGCCCGGTCAGCATGACCACATGCCCACCGCTGGCCCGCACCTCTTCCACCTCTTCGGGCGTCATGGGAAGCGTGCGGCCCGTGTCTGGCCCGCCGCCTTCCTCTTCTGGCCCCACGCCTTCGCGCCATAGACCCGCGCCCACGTCTGCCCACCAAATGCACAGCGGTTCAGGCTGTGCCGCGTCTTGCCGGGCTTCCAGGGCCAGAAGCCGCGCCCGCAGTCTGGCCCGCGTCACTTCGCCCACCCCATCAGCAGCGCGAAGAGAGACAGCCCGGCGAAGGCCAGGAAGTCAGGCCCGCACAGGGCCAGCGCCCACCCTGCCCGCGTCATGCCGCCCCCCTGCCGGGCAGACGTGGGCCGCCCATGTCTTCGGGTTGTGCCGCTTCCAGGGCTTCGATACGGGCCGCGAGGTCTGAAACGTCAGTTACGCGGGCGTAAGCCCCTGCCGCCTGTGAAAGACCGTGCAGAAGTCTTAGGGTCATGTCCGGCGTCAGGTCTTCCGCTTCCAGCAACTCCCCCGCCTTCTGTAGCGCCTTCCACAGCAGGGCGCGGGCGTCTTCTACACTGCCCGCCTTGCCGCGCCGTCTTCTCTTCGCCGTCTTACCGTCTGCCATGTCTTCCACCTTGCCCGGCCCGCGCCGGGTCTTCCCCCTCTTCCGGTCCCTCTTCCAGAAGGGGGGGGGTTAGGTCTTCCGAGAGGGCCAGAAGCCCGGCCCGCACGCCTTCCGGCGTCAGTCTACCCGCGTGCATAAGCCCCCTAAAGTGGGCCTCTTCTGCCCCTTTTGCCAGCACGCCCGGCCCCATGTCCACCCGGCGAAGGGCAGAAGCCCAGGCCAGCCGGACAGGAAGTGGGAAGCGTGCGCCCGCGTCTTCGAGGGTCAGCGCGTGGGCCAGCGCGAAGGCCAGCGGGGACAGCCCCCGGCCCGTCTTCCCTTCGCCGGACGTGGGGCAGACCGCCCCCCCTGCCGGGCCAGCTTCGGACCCCGCCCCCCCTCTTCCGGTAGCAGGAAGCCCGCGAAAAATCACCCGTACTTTCTGCCGTGTGCGGCCCGTCATCCTGCCCCCCCTTCGCCTTCGAGGAAGCGGCCCAAATAGTCCCGCGCCGCTTCCAGACCTTCGGGCGTCAGCGTGCGCCCGTCTTCGCGTAAAAGGCCCATCTTCCAGGCCAGCACCCGGCCCGCGCTTCGCTGGCCCCCATGCGGCAGGTCTGCCCACAGCTTCCCCGCCAGCTTCGCCCGCGTGGGGCAGGTCTTCGGAAGAGAAGCGGCATAGGCCCGCAGCACGGCGAACTGTAGGCCCGTCACGCTTCCACCCCCCGCCGCGTGCCGCCTCGAAGCCGGGCCGCTATCTCTTCCACTTCGCGCCGCGCCGCCTTCCGGTCTTCGCCGGGCCTGACAATGGCCTTGACCGTAAAGCCCGGCGCAACATAGGCCACCGCTACGCAGTCCACCGCAGCGCCGGACGGCAGGGCCAGACATTCACCGCTTACCAGGGGGCGAAGGTAACTAAGCGCCTTCGGGTGCTTCTGGAAGTAGGCCCGGTCCAGGGCGCGGGCCTTCTCTGCCCCGGTCACGCCCGGCCCCCTCGATGTGGGGCAGGCGTGGGCCGGGCCGCGTGCTGTCCGGTCCCCCACGTCTTCGCCGCGCCGTGTGACCTGTAGCCCTGCCCTATCTCTTCGCCGGGCTGAAGGTACGCGCCGCAGCGGGCCGCGATATGCACCGCGAAGGGGGGCGCTTCCGGTTCCCACGCCCTAGCGGGCGCACCGCATACGACCATCAGCGGCCCCCATTCCGGCGCGGGCAGGGCGCGGGCGCAGCTTCCACAGCGGCCCGGCTGTGCCGCTTCTGCCTGCCACTCTTCCAGCGTGCGGGCCGCAGCACGGGGCCGGGTCTGGCCCGGCGAAGAGGAAGGGGGCAGACCTTCGGGCCGGACATCGAGGGGGGCCGCTTCCTCTTCCTTCGCCGGAAGGGTAGGCAGAATGTGCGCCCCCTCTTCGGGCTGGCCCATGTCTTCGCCGCGAAGGTAGGCCAGAAGCGCGGGCTTATGCGCCCTGACTTCTGCCATGACTTCGGGCGTGGGCCTGCCGCGCCCCATGACCCGCACGCCGTCCCCGGAAGCGTTCAGGGCCAGTACCACGCCCGCAGCTTCCAGCCGGGCAAGGAAGGCCCGCACGTCCGGCCCGGTCACACTTCCCCCCAGTCTTCGAGGTCTTCCAGGGCTTCCGGGTCTTCGAGGGGGGCCGCAGCGGGCAGGGCTTCCGGCGAAGAGAAAACGGTCTTATCTGTCCCCACTGTCCCCAAAGGGTTATTAAAAAATAGAGTTATGGGGACAGGTAAAAAAGCCGTGTCGTACGTCTTTTCTTCGCCGTCTGTCCCCACTGTCCCCACTGTCCCCAAAGATTCATAAGCGGGCAGGTCAAAAGGGAAGCGAAGCGTTAGAAGTTGCTTCCGCAGACCTTCGGGCGTGCTGACCTTCCAGAAGGCCCGCACGCGCTGGCCTTCGACCTGACAGCGCATTAGGCCCGCAGGGTGCAACCTGTCCCGCATGTTTGCCCACAGCGCCCCCTTATCTGGAAGCGCGGCCCCGGCCTGACCCTGTGCGGCCCGTTGCAACTGTTCGTGTAGGGCTTCCGGGTCAAAGTGCGCCCACTCATCCCCGCCCGCCTTCGAGTAGTACCCCACCTTGACCGCGCCGGGCCGCAGCGTCAGCACGGCCCCGTCTTTTCCTTCGCCGTCTTCGCTGTCCCCGTAAGTGGGCCGGGCCTGCCAGCCGCACACCCGCGCCGTGTCCGGGTCAGGGCCGGGCGCTTCGCCGCTTTTGAGGTCTGCCAGATAGACCCGGCCCTGAGAGAGAAGCGAAGCCGTCAGGGACAGCGCCCGGCCCACCGGGTCTTCACTGTGCAAGTGTTCCGCCTGCCCTTCTGACGTGTAGGCCAGGGCTTCCACCACGCGGCCCCACAGGGCCAGGGCTTCGCCTTCGGTGATGGCTTCGATACTCACAGCGAAGGCCAGGAAGCACGCCCACCCGTAGGACAATTCTGCTAGGGCGTGACCCGTGCGCCCGTGCGCCCCCTCGAAGGCCCGCGCCCACTTCCTGACGTGGGCGTTATAGCCCTCAGACCCCACCCGCAGCGCCTCGAAGTTGCCCGCGATGCCTTGCACATAAGCAGCGAGGGCTAGCGCATACACGCCTTCTTTTGCCCGGTCTGCCGCGTCATAAAAGGCGTCACTTTTCGCCCTGTCCCCGTCTGGAATAAGTTTGCGGGTCACGTCCACAATGACCGCCCGCGCCCGGTTGCTGTGACCGCGTGGCAGGGACTCACCCGAAGACATGACCAGCCCACGCGGGTACAGCCCGGCCCGGCTTTTGCGGTCTGCGGTCAGGGTGCTACGCCCGGCCCCATCTGCGGCCCCCTGAAAGATGCGGCCCGCTTTACCGTTCATCTGTGCCACTTCGGAAGACACGCCGCCCGGCTTAAAGTCGTCTATCAGGAAAAGCGCGTCTTTGACCGTGTGGGCGCTTTTTTCGAGAGAGTTAGCCGAACTGTTCCAGCCTTCGGGCAGGTGCTTAGCGTGCCATGCCTTCCCATAGTGGGCCTGTGCCAGCGCAAGAAAAGCCGTCTTATTCCGGCCCGTTTCCCCGGTCAGCCACACCACAAAGTCAGCCCGGCCCACAGGCGCACGGTACACAGCGCCTAGAACGGGGACGCTTACCGGGTCTAAGCCCACCAAGTCCAGAAGGGCCAAAGACTGCCGCACCGCTTCGCGCACGTCTTCGGGCTTTTCCTTCGCCGGGTCTGGCAAGGCGTAGCCCGTCAGTCTGCCGTCCCCGGCGCTTAGGTCAACTTCCAGCCCTTCCACCGCGCCCCGCGCCCCAATCGAAGCGCCCGCAGACAGGTAGACAGGCCCGTGTACCGGGTCACGCTTCCAGCCTGTGAACTGATACACCGTGCGCTCAGTGATGCCCCGCGCTTCGCTTAGGCGCTGTATCCCTTCGCGGGCGCGGTCTTTTTTGCCGTTGCCGCTTCGCACAATGGCAGAAGCGCCCCACTTCGCGGCAGGCCAGCCCATGCCCGTAAACTCGCCCGAAGGGATAAGAAGACGGGGAAGCGGGCGACCATCTGCCCGCGTGCCTTCTATCTCGAAGACCTTCGCGCCTTCGCCTGTGCCGTCGTCTTCGGTGACTTCTGCGGCGATGTAGGCGGCACAGTTAAAAAGTTCCTCGAAGTCTTCAAACTCTTCGCCGTCTGCCCACCGCTTTTTCACGCCGTACAGCTTCCCCGCCTGTACCGCGAAGCCTTCCACGTCAGACACCCACAGCACGCCGGACGCGCTGGCCTTCTCTTCGCCGTCTGCCGGGCCTTCGGGCGCGGGCGTGTAGGGCTTCGCCTCTTCGAGTGCGGCCCGCAACTTCTGGCCCAAATAGGCCGCGTGCGATTCCGGCGAAGCGAAGGGGGGCAGGTAGCCCAGGGCTTCGCAGGCGTCGGCCCCGGTCTGCCACGCCCCTAAAGCGTCCTGATAGGCGAAGGGGTTAGCTTCGCCCGTGCGGGTCTGGCCTAGCTGGAAGACTGCGGCCCCGGCGTGGGCGCACAGCGTCCCCCACACTTCGCGGGCGCTGTCCCCTTCGCCGCGTTTATCCCCCATATCAGCGAAGACGTACACGGCAGACCCGGCGCGAAGGTGCGAGATGTGAGGAAGTGCGCCCACACTTGCCAGCCCTTGCACGTTGTAAGCGTCCCCGAAGCCTGCCGCTTCCAGCATGGCCCACACTGCCGCCGCGTTTAGCTCACCTTCGATAAGCAGCGTGGGCAGGTCTTCGCGCATGGGCCGGGCGCACCATGCCGGGCGGCCCGCCTTCGCGTGGGGCGAAAAGACATAGGCGTAACGTGTCCCGCTTTTCCCGGTCTGCGCCCGGCCCACTTCTAGCCCGGCGTCAGTGTTCCGAAACTTGACCGCCCACGCCTGACCATCTGGCCCGCCTATCTCGAAGAAAAGCGCCCCCTTTTGGGAGTGTGGGGGAAGTTTGGCCCGGTCTTCCAGGCCGTAAGCCCGCAGCACGCCCGCAGTGACGGCAGGCCACAGCCCGCGCCGGGTCACTTCCTGCCCGGCTTCGCTAGGGTCTGCCGGGTCTTCGAGGGGGCGAAGACCGCGAAGCCTGTAAGCCAGGTCTTCGGGCGTCAGGGGGGCAAACTGTGCCAGCGCTTTTAGGGCCGCAGACAGGCCCACATGCTTAGGCGTGCGCTTCTGCGGGTCTTTCCCCCCGTCTTCCTTCGCCGCCCCCTGTGCGGGCTTCTGTGCGCCGCGCCGGGCCTTGCCCCCCTTCCGGGCCTTCCCCCTTGCCCGGCGTGTGCGGGCTTTTCGTCTTCGAGTCCGGCCCACTCGATTAGCAGGCGTACCGCTTCGGGCTTCGGGATTCCGGCAGACGTGAGGAAGTTCACCGCGCCGCCCCCGGACTCTTCGGCCCCGAAGCGGTTAAAGACTGGCCCGCCTTTGCCCACGTCGTAAGACAAAGAGTCTCTTTCCTCTTCCAGACCGGGCCGAAAGTCACACAGCGTCCCTTTTGTAGGGCTTCCGGTCAGACGTGGGGCGGGCTTGCCCAGGTAGGCCGCCAGACCTTCCAGCACGCGGCCCGGCGTCAGCAGGTCTAGGGCTTCGGTAAGGCGACTCACAGCGCACCCCCCGGCCCGAAGACCTGCCCACCTTCCAGCCCGTTAAACTGGAAGGGAAGCCCGCCCGCTTCGGTTGCCCCGCGCCCGGTCACTGCCAGACCGGGCCGCATTATTTGCCCCCGTGAACGTGTACCGCCTGCCGCGCCTTGCGCTTTTCCAGCCAGTCGGCAAAGTCTGCCGGGTCTACCATCCACAGCGGGCGCGGTTCCTTGCCGGGCCGAGGGGGACGCGAAATATCCAGCCCGCGAAGCTCACCCGAAGACAGGGCCGCGTAAATCACAGCCGAGGGGATGCCCGTAGCCTTGTGTAACTCTTGAGGGCGCAAAAGACGGGGAAGCGCGGGCGCTTCGGGCGTGGGCGCGTTGACGGGCGCGTAAAGCGTCGAAGTAATCATGTTGTAAAGCCCCTGTGCCTGCCCGCTTCTCTCTTCGCCGGGCAGGGCTTTTGACTGAGGGCCAGCACTTCCAGAAGGAAGGGGCCGCACAGGTAAGGCCGGGCTTACCGCTTACCGCTTCGCCAAACTCGAAGCGGCCCGGCGCTCAGGCCACAGGGGGGGCAAGTGGGGCAGATGGTGGGCGCGGGCGCGTGTGGATTATGCGAGGGGGCCGCGTTTCACTTCGCCACAGCTTCCAGCGTTTACGCCGTGCCGCGTCATCTTCCGAAACCAGCACCGCCCGCATGAAAAAAGCCTCTGCGCTTTTGTACAATTCACGCCGCCTAATCCCTTCCAAGAAGTTGCGCCGCTTTATCTTTTTCCAAAAGATGTGCGGATGACTTTGCAAGGGATAGCCGTATACGCGGGCTTTTGAGTGATAGCGCGTAGCTTCGCGCATGTGAGTTTTTAGAATCGAAGCCCGGCCTCTTTTGAACCTACGGGTAAACCATAGACGGCGTTCTGCTTCGCTCAGTTCCCAGTCGACGCGACTACAGCCCATCAGCCTATAAACCAGAGACAGCCGCCAGCGGCCCGAAGGGGCAACGTGTCCCCGCGCCGCCTTCCTGAACTTCTCGAAGTGGGCCGCAGTATTGACCGCCCACACGCGAAGGTCTAAGGGCGTGGGCTTAGGCGCTTCGAGTGCGGGCGCGTCTTCCTTTTCGCCGGGCTTCGGGCTAGCCCAAACAATCAGCGGGCCGCGCACCGTTTCCGCTTCCAGCGTACCGGACGGGGACAGTCCCCACCTTTTCCAGACCGTGCCAGACACCACAGCCGCCCACTTCTGCGGGCTGTGAGTGTTCAGGGCAGGTAGGCGGGTCATGTGCCTACCATAGCGCAAAAGCCCAAACCTTTTCAGGGCATGTCATAGCGTCCCCGTCTTTTTGCCCAAACTTAGCCCATTTGGGCAAAAATAGCCCGGCCCTTTTCACTTCTCAAAACAGAAGGCGAAGAGAAAAAGACCGTACCAGACGCAAAAGTACCACTTAGGCCAAACGGCAGAAAAAGCCCTAAAAAGGGTTCGGCCCTGCCTCTTAATCAGCGGGTTGTAGGTTCGATTCCTACACGACCCACCAAGCAAACCCCCGCCCCGTGCGGGGGATTTTTATTTGTCTCTCCCGCCCACGGGCGAAAGCCTCCACTTTTGCCCAGATGCTGCTACTACAGCGTTCTAGAATTTTGAAGCACTAGGAATCTGAACGGTTAGAGATAGATGAGTTTGAGTGATGCCTCTTTTAGCTGAGATTCCAGGCTACATCGCCAATCCTCTCTCCAGAGGTAAAACTATCCTGATTAACAAAACGCTGTACTACTTTGATTTCGTCAAACAGCCCAGCAGACCTAAAAAAGCTGCCCCCGACAGGCAGGGACAGCTCAGTTAGAAAAAGAAGGGTTTAGCGGCGGCGCAGCATCGCGCTGCCGATCATGCCTGCCAGGCCCACCAGACCGGCCTTCACCATGGGGTTGCTGAGGGCGCCACCCTGAGCGAAAGCGGCTTCCAGGGGGCTTTGGCCGTTCTGCACGGGAGCCTGGGCGGCCTGGGTGTAGGCGTTCCCAAGGGCCACCGGATCGCTGTAGTCGACCTGCTGTACGGGATTGGCGGGGCTACGCACGATGGCTTCGCCCACCTGCTGGCGCTGGTCGGGGGTCATCTGACCGAAGTAGTCGCGCATGATCTGGCTGCGCTCTTCGGGAGAAGCGTTGTCGAGGTAATCCTTGATGTAGGCCGCCGCTTCCTGCGGGCTGACCACACCGTCGCCGTTGGTGTCGCGGGGGTCGAGGCGGGCCATCTGCTCGTGACGGTCATTTTGTTGGAAAAACATAGGGAACCTCCTGAAGGCTGAGATAAGAAACTGTCTTGCCCAGTCAGGCTAGAGGCCACGGGTGCGGGCCGGGTGAAGCGGCGATTTAGAGGGACTTTAGACCGGAGCGCAGGCGCGAGCGCCAAACTGCTCTAGGCTGTCAGGCGTCATGCGTTCTCTGGTACTTATCGGTCACGGCTCGCGGCAGCACGCGGAAATCGCCCTACAACGGGCCGCCGAGGCGCTGCGCGAACGCGGGGTCTTCAGGGACGTGATTGAGGGGTACTGGCAGCAGGAGCCGTCGCTGCGGCAGGTGCTGCGAACGACCGCCAGCAGCGATGTCACCGTGGTCCCCATGTTTCTGACCGACGGCTACCTGACCGAGACGGTGTTGCCCCGCGAACTGGGGTTGGGCTTTCAGGGCGAGGCGCCAGCGGGGGGCGTCACGCGGGTGCTCGGCGGGCGCAGTGTGCGCTACACCCGGCCTTACGGCACCCATCCCGCCATGCAGGAGGTCATCCTGGCGCGGGCGCAGGAAGCATTGTCCGGACACGACCCGCAGGAGGCCACACTGGTGCTGGTCGGGCGGGCGACCCCCGGCCACAGCGGCAGCGAAAGGGCGCTGCACGTCCACGCCGCCGGACTGCGGGAGCGGAACCTCTTTGCCGAAGTTCGGCCCCTGCTGCTCGATTCGCCCCCCACCCCCGACCATTCGGACTGGCAAGCCCTGCAAAACCTGACCCGAACAGACGGAGCGCGGGTGGTGGTCGTGCCGTTTCTTCCCAGCGAGCAGGCCAGGAGCTACCGCTGGCTGCAAGAGCACCTCGGCGGGCTGAGCGCCGCGCTGAGTGCGCCCGTGGGCACCCACCCCGGCGTGGCCGACGTGCTGCTGAAACTGGCCCAGGAAGGCGGAGCGGGCGGCGACCTCGACCAGAACCACGCCGAAGTCTGGAAGACGCTGCTGAACTGGCTCCAGCAGCCCGGCGCGGCCCAGCGGGGACTGCGACTGGGCGAAGTGCTGCTGACGCCTGTGCACGGCGTCTACGACCTGCGCCACATGCTCGACGAAGGTCGGGCGTCCGGCGACCTGCAAACGGTGGTCACGCCCGAAGGACTGCGCGACCTGACCGCCCACGACGACGCGGGCCACTACCGCCCGGTCAGAACTTGGCGCACCCTGCCACGCGGCTGGCGAGCGGTGCTGTCGCAGGCCGACCTGCCCCTGGGCCTGCATCTGCTTTACCCTGCCGTCGTCGAAGAAACCTCGGCCTATCGCCAGCACAACCTGCACTGCACGCCTTGGCCCTCCACCGCCCGGCGGCAGACAGGCAACTTTGCGAAAGTGCAGCGGGCCACGCCGCAACAGGTCGAAGCCGTCACGGCACGGGTGTGTGCCCACTGCCTGCGAACGCCGCTCTGGGCCGGGCAAACCCTGGGGCAGACCTTTCTGGACGGGGTGCCGGGCGGTCTCCCCTGCGCCGAGGCGTGCATGACCCTGGTGGCCTCGGTGCGTGGCGAACTGAATCAGGGCTGAAAGCAGCGAGCGACGGGCCTTGAGCCGGGAATGCTCCTCCCACGTGCTGTCCCGCTCTCAGGTCAGCAGTTCTACGGCACCGCTCGCCAGGTCGTAACGCCCACCGACCACCAGCAGGTCGGGCACGCCGCGCAGCACCTCGGCCTCACGGATGGTCTGCACCGTGGCCAGCACGTGCCGCCGCAGGGTGCCTTCTGCCAAGTCACTTTCGCCTGCGGCCCGCGCCGCCTCTACGCTGGGCCGCAGGGTCGCCAGCAACGCAGGCAGGTGGCCCGGTGCGTCCTGCACGTCCCCGGCTTGCAGCGCCGCCTGGATTGCCCCGCACTGGCTGTGCCCCAGCACGACCACCAGCCGCAAGCCCAGGTGCAGCACACCGAATTCCACGCTGGCCAGCGCCGTTTGCCCCAGTACCTGCCCGGCTGTCCTCACGGCGAAGAGGTCGCCCAGTCCGCAGTCGAACAGAACTTCGGGGGCTTCGCGCGAGTCCGAACAGGCCACCACCAGCGCAAAGGGGTGCTGCCCCTGCTCGGCGATAAAGGCGCGGCGGCGCTGGCTCTCGTGGGGATGCTGCCGCCGCCCCGCCACGAAATTGCGGTTGCCTGCCAGCAGCCTCTCCAGCGCCTCGGCTGCCGTGGTCGGATGAGGATATTTGCGCCCCAGCAACGGCAGCAAAGAAAAACGCTCCGGCATGGAACCAGGGTAGGGCAATGGGACGCGGGTAGAGGGGAAAGGGAGTTGCTTCCCGGTCAGGGCAACAGCACACGTGGCTCCGGCGCAGGCCCCAGGGCGCGGCGCTGCACTTCGCGCAGGGTCTGTTCGGGGGTTTCCTGAAGGCCGTGTTTACGAAAGCTGACGGCGAGGCTCTGGGCGTCGCGTCGCAGCAGTTCGGAGAAGTTGGGGTTTTGCCTTGTGGTCAGTTGAGGAAAGTCAATGATGGTCACGGTGTTCTCCCACCACAGGAGGTTGTAGGTGCTGTAGTCGCCGTGCGCGTAGCCCAGTTTCAGCATCTGCGCCATGCCGGTCACGGCCTGTTCCCAGGCGTCGCGGGCTTCGGCAGGAGTCAGGCGCACGTCGCTCAGGCGCGGGGCAGGCTGGTCTTCTGTTCCAATCAGCCGCATCAACACGGCGGGCACGGTTTCGGCGTAGGTCTTGACGTTGGGGCCGACCAGCGGCTCAGGCACGTTCAGTCCGGCTTGCCAGAGCTGCCACAGGTGGGCATACTCGGCCATCACCCAGCCTTCCTGAAGCATGTCCAGCCCCTTGCGGCTGCGGCCTTCCATCGCCCGTTTCGCCCGCTGGTCGAGAATGACCTGACCCTCGCGGTAGACGGCGTCGTTCTTGAACGACCGGGCGGCAAAGTCGCGGTAGATCTTGAGCAGCGCCGTGCCTTTCGGCCCCTGGGCGATGTACGCCGTGGCTTCCTTGCCGCTCTTGAGTTCGCAGACCACTTCGGTGATGTAGCCGAGGTCGAGCAAGCGGCGCACCGTGTCGTCGGCGACATCGCCCGATTCGCTTCCGGTCAGGTCAGCGACTTTGCGGCGGCCTTGCGGCTTACGGGTCTTGCGGCGGAACTTTTGCCCGGACTCGGCAAATTCATCGTCCCAGTGGGCGCTCATGGTCGCGCCCCGTGTGGTTCAGTGTGGGCGTAGCCCGGAGGCAAAGGCAGGTGCAGGCAAACTTGGATCAACAATTGGACTCCATGCGGGGCCACGGTCTTGCCCCTTAGCGGTCACATTCAGACGGAAACGACGGGCCTTCATCTCGTTCTCTTTGTTGATTTCGGTCATATGCAGCACCTCCTTTACGCGGGTGTTGCGCCCAAGGTAGCAGCCGAGTGTGGTGAGGGTCACTAGGCATGGTGGCTTATACGGCTTCGAAAAATAGTTTGGGCATCCAAACTGTTTTTCCGAGCAGAGCGAGTGGAAGAAAAGACGGGGCTGGGCGACGCGGAGCACATTCGGGCGCTTTTCTCGGATGTGCGGAGTAAAGCCCAGCCCCGTATTAGCCCCCTCCAAAACCACTGTCAGAAGGCTTAGGCCGGGTGGCAGAGGCACTCAAGAACTTTCTCAAAGCACATTGAGTCGCAAGAGGAAGGTTGGCAGAGTCAGACCGCTTGCACTTGCTTGCTCAACAAGAGGAGACATGCGCTCCCACAGGTTCAAATCTTGTACCTTCCGCCACTGCGCCCGCCCCTGGGCGCTTTTTTTGTCGGCCTGCACCAGAATCTGGGCAATAAAAAACCCGCCACTCGGGCGGTTATGAAAAGAAAAATAGCGCGATATGCAGAGAATGTCAATGCTATGCAGTCGTAAAGGCCGCTCCCCAAGGGGTTTACGTTACCCTCCCCTCTATGGCTCCGACCCCCGAACGCTACGCCAAGATTCGCCGCGTGCTGCAAAAGCGCCAGCCCACCCTGACCGTCCTGATGGACGAGGTCAACAAGCCCCATAACCTCAGCGCCATCATTCGAACCTGTGACGCGGTGGGGGTGCTGGAAGCGCACGCCGTCCCGCCCAAGCACGGCACGTTGGCGACCTTCGAGGGCCACACCTACGACGCCACTTCCGGCAGCGCCCACAAGTGGGTCAAGGTTCACCCCCACGCCGACGCCATCAGCGCGGTGCGCGAGTTGCAGGGGCGCGGGTTTCAGGTGCTGGCGACCCACCTTTCGCAGCGCAGCATCGACTACCGCGAGGCCGACTACACCAAACCCACCTGCGTGCTGCTGGGCGCGGAAAAATGGGGCGTGTCCGACGAAGCCGCCGACGCCGCCGACGCCAACATCATCATTCCGATGTTCGGGATGGTACAGAGCCTGAACGTGTCCGTCGCCGCCGCCACCATCCTGTTCGAGGCCCAGCGGCAACGGCTGGCGGCGGGAATGTACGACGAACCCCAGCTTTCGCCCGACGCTCTGCACGCCCTCAGTTTCGAATGGGGCTACCCCGACCTTGCCCCCGGATACCGCGAGCGCGGCGAGTGTTACCCGGCCCTAGACGAACACGGCACCATCGTCCAGGGCTGATGGCCCGCTGAAAGGGAGCGGCGTACACTGAGGGCCATGAGTGACCTGCTTGATACCGTGCGTGGCCTCGCCAAAAAGACCGACAGCAAAATCCTGCTGGTGGTGCTCGACGGCGTGGGCGGATTGCCCCTGACCCCCGGCGACGACACCGAACTGGCGACCGCCAAAACGCCCAACCTCGACGCCCTGGCGCAGGGGTCGCAACTGGGCCTGTTCGAACTGGTCGGCGCGGGCATCACCCCCGGTTCCGGCCCCGGTCACCTCAGCCTGTTCGGGTACGCCCCCCTCAAGTACGTGGTGGGGCGCGGGGCGCTGTCGGCGGTGGGCATCGGCGTCAAGCTGAACGCGGGCGACGTGGCGGTGCGCGGCAACTTTGCGACTCTGGGAAGTGGCCGCCTGATTCTCGACCGCCGCGCCGGACGCCCCAGCGACGAAAAGAACGTAGAAATCGTGGCGAAGCTGCGGGCCGCCATCCCCGAGATCGACGGCGTGCCTGTCGAGATCTACACCGAGTCCGAGCACCGTTTCGTGGTGGTGTTCCGTGCCCCCGAAGGCCAGCCCCTCGGCGCGAACATCAGCGACGTGGACCCCCAGGTGACGGGCGTGGAACCCAAGACCGCCGTGTCCGGCGATCCCTCCAGCGAACGGACGGCCCAGCTCATCAACGGCTTTGTCACCCGTGCCGAGGCCGCGCTGAAAGACGAACCCCAGGTCAACGGCGTGCTGTTCCGTGGCTACAGCGACGTGCCGCACTTCCCCAGCTTCGAGGACGCCTATCAACTCAAGGCCGCCTGCATCGCCTCCTACCCCATGTACAAGGGCCTCGCCAGCCTGGTCGGGATGGACGTGCTGCCGGTCGAGGGCCACGAGGACGCGCTCGACGGCAAAGTGCAGGCCCTGCGCGAGAACTGGGCCAAGTACGACTTCTTCTACTTCCACGTCAAAAAGACCGACAGCACGGGCGAAGACGGCGACTTTGCCGAGAAGGTCCACAAAATCGAGATTTTCGACGAACTGCTGCCGCAACTGCTGGAACTGAAGCCCGACGTGATCGCCATCGCGGGTGACCACTCCACGCCCAGCAAGCTGAGGAGCCACTCCTGGCACCCCGTTCCGGTGCTGATTCACAGCGACTATGCCCGCCGTGACGCCGCCCAGCGCTACACCGAGGAAGAAGCCGCCAAGGGCAGCCTGGGCCTGCGCCGGGGCACCGACCTGATGCCGCTCCTGATGGCGAACGCGCTCAAGCTCAACAAGTACGGGGCGTAAGGAATTCAGAGCGGGAAAACGGAGGAGGAAGCCGCGACGGTTTCCCCTCTTTTTTTGGTTCCCTTCTCAGCGGCGGGTCAGTTTGGGGGCGCAAGCTGGGGCCATGCGTCAACTCTTTCTTTTCGCCGCGCTCAGCCTGACCTCGCTCGGCTTTTCGGCGGCCCAGGCCCAGACCGTGAGTGTCAACATAGACGCCAGCGTGCGCTTCCCGAGCCTGACCCAAACGGCATCTACCCTGCGCGACCTGCTTTCCCAGGGCGTGCAGGTGTCGTTTCTGACGCCGACTTCGCAGCCCGCCGCCACACTGAACAAGACGGGCGGCATCACCGTGCATTCGGCCACGCCGGGTGCCCTACCTGCACTGACCCAGGTGCAGGTCGCCACGCCCATTCCTGGCACGACCCAGGTGGTCAAGGAGGTCTATCCGCTGGCCCAGCCGCTGAGCGCGGCCCAGCCCATCAGCGCCCAGAGCATCGTCGTGCGCCCCACCGACGGACAGGCCCAGCCCCTCGTCAACGTGATGGGCCGTCAGGCGGCGTGGGCCAAGGCCAAAGGACTTCAGAAAAAACCCGGCGGGATGCCCCCCGGTCAGCTCAAGCAACTGTGCAAGAAAGAGCCGAAGAACAGCCTGTGTCAGGCCCAGGCTCCCTCTCATCCGGCACCGTCCAAAGGCCATGGCAAGCACTGACCCACCCGGCGCGGCCTGTCATCTTTAGCCCTGGCTCACCCGCGCCCCTGGCCCGACCGCCACACTGACGACATGCTGGACAACATTCTGAACACGGTGCGTCAGGGCGTGGAGCAGGTGCAGCGCCGGGGCGAGGAACTGACCCAAGTCGCCCGGCTGCGGGTGGAGGTCTTTCAGCTTTCACGCGACCTCGAAGGCCAATTTGCCCGCCTGGGACGCGCCTATCACAACGGGGCCGACACGGATTTGCTTCAGGGTATTCAGGCCGACATTCGCCGCACCGAGGGCGAGATTCGTGACCGCGAGCAGCTTATCGCCGAACTCGGTGACGCCGAGACGACGGGTGCCGAAGCGGAAAACCGGGCCGACCGACCGGGCGAACCGGCCTCCGCTCCGGCGGTGGTGCAGTTGACGCCGCCCCCGAAGGACACGGAACAGACCCCGCCTGACCTGCAAAAGCGCCCCGCTTCCGACGCCACCTCTACGGCCACAGCGCCTTCCATCAGCAACCGCCCCGCCTTCGTGGATACGGCGGGCGAGACGCCGGGAGAGAATTCCTCAAGCTAAGGCCCCGTCGCTCTTCATGGGGAGAGGACTCAAGCGAAAAGCCCGCCTGCTGCATCGAGGCGGGCCTTTCACTGTTTAGGGCAGACAGGGTTAGCCGTCTTCATCCTCCGGTTCGTGTTCGTCCTGCGCCGGGTTCAGGCGGGCCAGCCGCTCGGTGCGGGTCGGGCGGTCACGTTCCTCGTTGTCGGGGCCGATATCCAGGCCACTGATGAGGATTTCGCCTTGCTCGTCGCTGGGCTGTGTCATGCCGTCAGGGTAGCCGCAGCAACGTGGCGCCGGATGTATCACGGGTGAAGCCTCCCCCACCAGTCGGCCCCCTGCGCGATAGTGGAACCATGCCGTCTTCCCCGAATGTGACACCCACTCCCAGGCCGAGTAACGCCGAGCGCCTGCGCGAATTTCACCGGGCCATCGGTCTGGACTCGCCCGTTCGCCCCACACTGCCCACCGCCGAGATATTGCGCCTGCGCCAAACCCTCCTTGAGGAAGAAATGGCGGAGGTGCAGGCGGAAATGGCGGCCCTGCTCCCAAGCTTGCAATCTGGTGCGGTCACTGACCCGGCCCTCCTGGCGCCCCTCGCGCATGAACTGGCCGACCTGCTCTACGTGACTTACGGCGCCCTTGACCAGTTGGGGATTGACGCCGACGCCGTGTTTGCCGAAGTTCACCGCGCCAACCTGAGCAAAGCCAGTGGCCCCAAACGCGCCGACGGCAAGCAGCTCAAGCCCGAGGGCTGGCAACCTGCCGACGTGCGCCGGGTGCTGGAAGACCTGTCGCGCTGAGGCTCAGAACGGCGCGTCGGGTTCGGGCTGGGGACGGGCGGGCCGTGCCTGCTGGGGCCGGGGCTGCGCCGCTGGCTGACCCTGACCAGACTGACCCTGCCCCGCCGGACGCGCCGCCCCCCCAGGCACGGCGTAGCGCTCTTGCCGCTTGCCCCCCCGGAAGATGGCGAGGCTGACATATTCGATGTCGCCGTCGGCCTTTTCGCGCACGTGGGGTGGGTCGCTGACCTTGGCGCCCCGGCTGTACTTGATGGCGGCAGGCAGCTTGAGCTTGCGGCTGTCTACGGCCTCAAGTTCGCGGCGGCGGTAGGCGTGGCCCCGGTGAATGACCAGTTCTTCACCTTCCGGGCTTTTCCACTTGCGTGCCCCAATCAATGACCAGTCGAAGTCGGCCTCGTTTTCCAGCGGAAACTGGTAGCCCCCCGCCGGAATCTCGCCGCTGGTCCAGCCCAGCCGCCCGTAGTGGCGCTGCACGTCCAGCAGCTTGCTTTCGTGCTCCACGCTCACCGTCACCCGCGCTCCGAGGTCTGTCAGAAATTCGATGTGTAGCATTTGCCCTCCTCCTTATGTAAATAACATAACATACCGGAGGCTTTTCTGCTACTCCTGCGTTCATGACCCGGCAAGCCAATACGGATTCCGCCTTACGGCCTGATAAAACAGATGAGAGAGGATTTTATTCGTCTAAAAGCCAGCTTCACTAGGAACCCCTCACCCTTCCACCGCGTTGCGGCTCCCTCCCTCTCCCCTTGGTAGAGGGAAAGCTGCGCTGTTCCGACCCTCTACCAAGGGGAGAGGGCCTTCCGCTAGCAAGGGGTGAGGGGTCTTTTAGCCGTGCAGCAGAGGAGAAATCATTTTCTCATGACTTTTATCAGGCCGTAAGCGGATTCCGCTTAATTCCTGCACAGTCGGAAAGGCGCCGCCTGTGCATCCATAACGCGAAACCCGTATCTTTTCCTACTCGCATCCGCTCGGATTGAATCTGTTAGGTTCAGATTCAATCGGAATCTGTACAAGAAAACCTCACCGCCGGGGGTGAGGTCTGGTCGCCGTGAGGTTCAGAACAGGTTGAAAAAGCGGCGCTCGGCCTTGCGGGTCACCGCCACCGGGGGAGCAGGCGGCAGCAGGACGCGGCGCTGAATCCCGCAGTGGCTGCACTCGATGAGCATCGGCCCCTTTTGCTGCATGGCGTGGTTGCAGTCCATGGCGCGCTGGTAGACCGCAAAGGCCATCGCTTCCGCTTCTTCGGGGGTCGCCCCGACAGCCGTGTAGTGCGGCTGCTTCTGCTCGTCGCTGCGTCCGTCCTCGATCAGGAAAAAGGTGTGGGTATAGAGCGTGACTGCTTTCACGTCTTTGCCGTCGGGAGCCAGGCGACTGAGGGTCCCTCTGCGTTGGGAAGCGCCGTACCATTTCATGCGCGTCAGCAGACCAAAACCGCTCTTACAGCCTTATAACCCTTCCCCGTCTCTAAAGGTGGGTCAGCGCCGCCCACCCACCTTGGGGCCGGACTTGCGGACTCCGGCGTAGCGGGCTTTTTCGCGCCGCCTTTGCAGAGCGCCCGCGCTGCTCGGCGTGCCGGGTCGGGCCGCCGGAGTCTGGAACCGTTGCGGGGTAAAGGTGTCGGCGTTGAGGAAGCGGGCCGCCGGAATGTAGAGCAGCAGCACGAACAGCAGGCTTCCCCACCAAGTGTTCAGGTAGGGCTTAAGCGGCGTCAGGCTGAGCAGGCTGCTGAGGAGGGTCGCCACCAGCACGAACAGAAACAGCCGCAGCGCCAGCTTGAGCAGCTTGGTGCGGGTAAAGCCCGGCTGGGGTTCGGGGGTGGTCAGCCACTGCCAGAAGCTCATGCGCCCGACTCCCCGGTATCCGAGGCGGCGCGGCTGCGGCCCCCAGTGTGCAGGCGCTCGGCAAAGGTGTCGAGTTCGGGCCACTCGGTCTGCCCCGCCTCCAGGCTGAGGTGCAGCGCGGGCTTGTGCAGGCGCTCGGCAATACGGCGCAGGGCCGCCTGGGTCGAGCCGTCACGGGCGGGCGACACGAAAATCAGACCCGCCACCGCGCCCTTGCCGCCCAGCAGCGAGGCGGCCCCGAACAGTTCGTGTTCGCCCGCCGGGTATTTGTGACCCTCCTCCATGCGCTCGGCACGGCGCAGAGCGTCGGCATACGGCACCTGATGGCCGAACACCGGGTACAGCCCCAGTTCTTCCAGCGTGGAACGCAGGCCCGACACCAGCACGTCCTCTTGCAGCAGCGGGCGCGGGCCAATCACGCCCACGGTGAGCTGCGAGGCGCGGGACAGGGCGGGCAGGTCACTGCGGGGCGACTGGGCCAGCGGGCGCACCCGTTCGAGGGCCAGCCGCACGCCGCCGGGATTTTGCGTCAGACGCAGTCCCAACTGGGTGGCCTGGGCTTCGAGGGCGGTCAAGTCGTCGGCCCGCTCCGGCACGCTGATAAGCAGGGGCAGCCCGCTGATGCGCCGGGGCAGCAGTTCGGTCAGGGCCTCGCCCCAGGCGTCGGCGGCGACGGCGGGCCACTGCGGCACCAGCACCGCGTCCACCCGGTCGAGGGCCAGGATGCGGCCCAGCGCCAGTTGCACGACCGGGGACTCGCCCGGCAGACTTTGCGCCCCCAGCGCGAGGGCTTCGGCGTCCGCCAGGGCCGGGGCCTGGGGCGGCACCCCTAGTTCCTTGAGGTACGCCGCCCAGTAGGGGGCAAGTGGCGCAGCGGAAGAAGTGAGCAGTCCAACCTTCATTCCGGGTAGTGTACGGTGTTTGCCCTGACCTGTCCCCCGGCCCAGCGCGTATCCTGCCCCTGAGATGCCTACGCTAGACCTGCCTGCCCCCCTTCGCCGCGTTCTGCCTGCCGCCCGCTGGGAACAGGTCACGGACGGCGAAAGCGGCGCCCAGGTCTGGCGCAGCACCCGCTACGTGGTCAAAGTGCAGCCGCGCACCCCGTTTCCGGGCAGCACCTTGCAGCAGGAGCGCGAGCGGCTGCGCTGGTTCGCGGGCCGCCTGCCCGTGCCGCAGGTGGTCGCCTACGAGGAAGAAGAGGGCCGCGAATACCTCGCCATGACGCGGCTGCCCGGTATTCCCATGAGCCACCCCGACGCCGCGCTGCACCCCGAGCGGATGGTGAACCTGCTCGCCCGCGCCCTGCGCGAGTTGCACGCCCTCCCGGTGCGCGACTGCCCCTTCAACATGAGTCTGGGCATAAAGCTGTCGCTGGCCCGCGAACGGGTGGCGGCGGGCGTGGTGAATGACAGCGACTTCGACGAGGAGCGCCGGGGCCGCAGCGCCGTCAGCGTCTTCAACGAACTGGCCCGCACCCGCCCGCCCGAAGACCTGGTGGTGACGCATGGGGACGCCTGCCTGCCAAATTTCATCGTGCAGGGCGAGTATGTCGAGGGCCTGATTGACCTGGGCCGCGCCGGAATAGCCGACCGCCACACCGACCTCGCGCTGGCCTGGCGCAGCACCCGCCGCAACCTGGGCGCGGCCTACGCCGACATGCTGCTGGGCCTCTACGGACGCGAACTGGTGGACCTGGAGAAGCTGAAGTATTACCTGCTGCTGGACGAACTGTTCTGAAACCAGACGCCAGAAAGGCGCATCAGCCAGAGGCAAGGCTAGAGGATTTGACAGAAAAAAGACCCCTCACCCCTCGCTACACGAGGCCCTCTCCCCCTGGTAGAGGGTCGAAAGCTGCAAGCATTTCTTACGTTAAATGCTCCGGCTATCCGCCATCTGCCATCCGCTCTCTGCGACCAAAAAAATGCCGCCTCACTCAGGAGGCGGCACCCGGAAACCGGAACTTTATTCTTCGTCGGTGGAGCGGTTGGCCCAGCCCCGGTCAACGCGGGCGCGGGGGCGGAACTCGCTTTCCT
>NZ_JAUNHK010000207.1 GCF_030523985.1 Deinococcus sp. | reverse complement strand
CCTGAGTGCCTGCCGAGCGCCCCTTTCTGGCCCTGACCGACCCCGACCCGGAGGGCCAAGGCAGCCGGGGGGCCGTGCCGGAGGCCCTCTTTGACCTGGCGGTGAACCGGGCAGCGGCGGCTTTGCGCGGGGTCAAGCCGTCGTCGCAGGCGGGAACGACGGCGCTGGCGGCTTGGCACGCCCGCACCCGCTTTGCCCGCCGCGTGGCCCTGAACGACATTCGCGCCGCGCTGGATCAGAAGCCTGGGACGGGCCTCTGGCACTGGGCCGGGGGGCCAGGGGGCGGCTGGCAGGCTGGGAAGGCCGAGTTTCCTTGAGGCGTTATACGGAACTGAACTCTTCTACAGAGATGTCGGAAAAGCGCCGCCATCTCTTCCGCGCCGTTCAGTTCCGTATTTTCTTTGACTCACTCCGTTCGGAAAAATAGCTTGGATAACCAAACTATTCTTCAAAGCGGTATTACGGCCAGACCGTCACTGTCCGCGCCGCGCTGTCCAGCCGCACCTTCGCGCCCAGAGGCAGCGTCATCTGCGGGGAGGTGTGCCCGAAATCCACGTTGGCGACGACGGGCAGGTCTTCGCGGCCCGCTTCCTTCAGCACGCGGCGCACCCAGACGTAGAGCTGCTCGGTCATCTCCGGTGTGTAATCGCGGGGCCGCGCCAGCAGCAGCCCGCTCAGCCGCGCCAGCACGCCTTTGGCGGCCCAGTTCCGCAGCCAGTAGCCCACTTGCGAGGGCGGCGGCACGTCGTTGCTCGTTTCCAGCGCCATCACCGCGCCGTGCCACAGGTCGGGCGGCAGTTCGCCAGGGGTGCCGCTGAGCATGTCCAGAATCTCGATGCACCCGCCGAGCAGGTGCCCCTCGCCGCAGCCCTCTTGCAACCAGACCCAGCCGTCGCCGGGCTGGAACTCGCGGCGGATGGACTGTGAAGCTTCGTCCCAAATCTGCCGCGCCTGCGTCCACTCCGGGGCGGGGGAGAGGTGGTAAGGCTCAGTTCCAAATGCCTGTTCCAGCCCGCGACGGGTGAAGGGGTGAATGCCGCCGTTTTCCGCGAGGTCGGTCAGGACGGCGGGGCCGTGGTAGGCCATCACCCCCGCCTGGAGAAACTGCATCAGCGTCACGGTGGAGTCGGAATAGCCCAGAAAGGCTTTCGGGTGCGCCCGAATCAGTTCCGGGTTCAGGTAAGGCAGCAGCCGGATGGAATCGTCCCCGCCGATGATGCTCACCAGTCCGTCAATCTCTGGATTTTGCAGCGCCCAGTGCAGGTCGTCGGCCCTGGCCTGCGGATTCTGGTACAGGAATTCAGGGCCACGAAAGGCGCTCGGCGCGGCGATAATGTTCCAGCCCAGCGTCTCGGCGGCCTGCCGTACCCCCGCCGCGTAGCGGTGCGGCACTTCGGTGACAAAGCCTGCGCTGAGGCTCAGGGCCGCCACGCGGGAGCCGGGGCCGAGCGGTTTGGGTCTGGTCAAAGAGGGGGTGTCCATGCGTCAGGGTAGCGGCCTGGAAACCCTTCGCCCATACGCAAAATGGCGGGGCCACAAAAAAGCCGCCCACACGGGGCGACCTTTTGGCTGATGGGCTGACGGGGCAGCTCAGTACAGGCTGCTTGCCTCAGTGCCGTAGACCGGGGCTACCTTCTTGCCCTGCATCTTGGCTTCCTTGGCCTGAATGCCTTCGCGCACGCGCTGGCCGTAGTCGGCGTCGGCG
>NZ_JAUNHK010000206.1 GCF_030523985.1 Deinococcus sp. | reverse complement strand
GGCGCAGGCTTGCGCGGCGAGAGTTCGCGCTGATACCAGCGTACCGCCCGCACCAGCACTTGCGCGGCGCTCATGGCGACTCCTGACCCGGTGCAGCCGTCCCGAAAGATGCAGCATTCACGCCAGAGGGTACGCGCCCCGTCCCGCCCCGGTTCCCGCGCTTGCCCCCGCTGCGGCCCAGTTGACCGCCCCCCCGCACCAGCGCCCGGGCCAGTGCCGCTTGCAACTCGGCAAACGGTACGCCCAGCACGCCGGGATTGAGCATCACGATGGCGCGGCAGGCAGGCAGGCCACCCGGCAGCAGTTCGGGCGGCATGGTTCGCAGGGCCTCGCGCACCCGGCGGCGGGCGCGGTTGCGGTCTACAGCCCGCTTGAGCGTCTTTTTGGACACCACCAGCCCCATCAGGGCGCGGGGTCGCCAGGCTTCGCCGTAGCGCGGGCGGTAGTCGGTCAGGCGCAGGGTAAAGAGCGGGTCACGCACCGCCGCACCGTGCGCCCTGACCTTGCGAAATTCGCGCTCACCACGCAAAGAATCCAGCGCCACCCGGCGGCGAGGCTGGGCCTCTGTCCCCTGTGTGGCGCTGGTTGGTAAAAGCTGAGAGATAGGGTCCCCCGACAATCAGGCGGGACTTACTCGTCGCTGACGGTCAACTGGTGACGGCCCTTGGCGCGGCGGCGAGCCAGGATGTTACGGCCGGACTTGGTCTTCATGCGGGCGCGGAAACCGTGGGTCTTGGCCCGCTTGCGGTTGTTGGGCTGGTAGGTACGCTTCATTTGCTTCTCACTCCTTGGGGGTTCTTTTTCGTCGTCCCCGGCGCGGTTTCCGGCAGCTCTGAGCCACTGGAGTCACCGACCTTTCCGGCGCGACGATACGCCCCGTCATGGGGCAAACTCGCCCAGTGTATCACGTCGCCGGGCGCAGGACGAGGGGCAGCCACCAGCCACCTCCCGCGTCCCGCGTTTGCGCTAGAGTCTGCTCTGTCAGCACAGCGTCAGCGGAAGTCAGGAATTCTCGCACGGACCCCGGTTCCCCGGTGCTTTCCTCGCCCTGTGGCCTGGAAGCGGTTCACGGGAGAAGAGAAGGGGCAGCAAAGGAGTAGGCGTTATGGCCGAAGTGATTCTCGAACACGTCAACAAGCATTACGGAACCAAGCACCACGCGGTCAAGGACTTCAACCTCCACATCGCCGACCGCGAATTCATGGTCTTCGTCGGGCCGTCGGGCTGCGGCAAGTCCACCACCCTGCGGATGATTGCGGGCCTGGAAGACATCAGCGACGGCGTGCTGAAAATCGGCAACCGCATCGTCAACGACGTGCCACCCAAGGACCGCGACATTGCGATGGTCTTTCAGAACTACGCGCTCTACCCGCACATGAACGTCTACGAGAACATGGCGTTCGGCCTCAAACTCCGCAAGACGCCCAAAGAAGAAATCGACAAGCGCGTGCGTGACGCGGCGCGGATTTTGCAGATCGAGCACCTGCTGGGCCGCAAACCCAAGGAACTCTCGGGCGGTCAGCGTCAGCGTGTGGCGATGGGCCGCGCCATCGTGCGTGAGCCTTCCGTGTTTCTGATGGACGAGCCGCTGTCCAACCTCGACGCCAAGCTGCGCGTGGAAATGCGCTCGCAGATCAGCCAGCTTCATCGCCGCCTGGGGGCCACCATCATCTACGTGACGCACGACCAGGTCGAGGCGATGACGCTCGGCAACC
>NZ_JAUNHK010000003.1:57154-59578 GCF_030523985.1 Deinococcus sp. | reverse complement strand
AGCTCGCCGGAATGCCCCAGGGCGAGTACAGCAGGGTAATCATGTGGGTCGCTTCGGGCGTGCCCGCGAAGAAGTCGAAAATGCGCTCCTGGCTCTGGATGTTGGTCGTGGGGCTGGGCTTCTGGCTGTGAATCAGGTCGGGGAACTTCAGCGCGTCGCGGATGAAGAAGATTTTGAGGTTGTTGCCGACCAGGTCCCAGTTGCCGTCTTCGGTGTAGAACTTGACCGCAAAACCACGCGGGTCGCGCAGCGTTTCGGGCGAGTGGATGCCGTGACCGACGGTGGAAAAGCGCACGAAGACGGGCGTTTCCTTGCCTTCTTCCTGAAACAGTTTGGCGCGGGTGTACTTGCTCACCGGCTCGTCACCGACTTTGCCCGTCGCCACAAAGACGCCGTGCGCCCCGGCCCCACGGGCGTGCACCACGCGCTCGGGGATGCGCTCGCGGTCGAAGTGCGAGAGTTTTTCGATGAACTGGTAGTTTTCCAGCGTCATCGGGCCACGGCTGCCCACCGTGCGGCTGCTCTGGTTGTTGTGGATAGGGTGACCCTGGCGGGTGGTCAGGGTGGTGTGCCCCTCGCCGGGGGCCGTGCGCCCGTCGCGGGGGCCGCCCACACCTTCGACTGCCGTGCCGACGCCCTTGTTGTTCTCGTCGCTCATACACTCTCCTTTTCGCCTCCTGGCACCTCCTCGCGAGAAGGGCAGAAGCTCCGTTTCACCATATTGAGAATCATTCTCAATGTCCAGGGTCAGCGCAGGGTCAAAAGGGCCGCCGCCTGCCGGGCCGTCCGTCATCCTGGCCTGCATCCGCTATTCTGCGGGCCGACAGGAGAATCATGGAACGTATTGCACTCTTTATTGACGGCGCGAATGTCTACGCTGCGGCCAAGCGACTCGGCTGGAACTTCGACCACCGCAAGATTCTGGAACATTTCGCGGGCCTCGGCACCCTGTACAACGCCTTTTACTACACCGCCGTGCCCGCGCCGATTGACGACAAACAAAAGCGCTTCGTGGACGCCCTGACCTACATGGGCTACACCGTCCGGACCCGCCCGCTGCGCGAGAACACCGACGAACACGGCGACACCTCGCGCCGGGCCAGCCTCGATATCGAACTGGTGACCGACCTGCTGACCACCACCGAACGCTACGACGTGGCGGTGCTGCTTTCCGGTGACGGCGATTTCGAGCGCCCGGTGGAAGTGCTGCGGGCACGCGGCAAACGGGTGATCGTGGCGAGCATTCCCGAAATGACCAGCGCCGAACTTCGCAACGCCGCCGACGAATATGTAGACCTGGGCCACATCCGGGCCTCGGTGGAGCGTCCTGGCTACCGCCTGCCCAGCGAAGGTGTGCGCGGCGAGGGTGGGCGCACCAGCGAACGCGACGTGAGGGCAGCGCTCTATGCGGGCGCGGAAGATGACCGCTGAAGCCTCGCCCCCGGCCCGGCCCGCCGTGCGCCTCCCGGTGGCCCTGGACGCGATGGGCGGCGACCACGGCCTGACCCCCAACGTGCAGGGCGCGGTGCAGGCGGCGCAGGCGGGTGTGTCGGTGCTGCTGGTGGGCGACCGGGTCAAGCTGCACGCCGAACTGGGCCAGCACGCGGGCAGCAGCCGCCTGCCGATCGAAGTGGTGGACGCCCCCGACGTGATTGGCATGGACGAGCACGCCAGCGACGTTCGCAGCCGCACCGGGGCCAGCATCAACGTCTGTACCCGGCTGGTCAAGGAAGGCAAGGCCGCCGCCGCCGTCAGCATGGGCCATTCCGGGGCGACGATGGCCTCGGCGCTGCTCACGCTGGGGCGCATCAGGGGGGTAGACCGCCCGGCCATCCTGACCCACATGCCCGCGCAGGGCGGCTTTACCACGCTGCTCGATGCCGGGGCCAACGCCGACATCAAGGCCGTGTACCTGGCGCAGTGGGCGCGGCTGGCGACGGTGTATCTCAAAGTTCTCGAAGACCGCGACAGCCCTACCGTCGGCCTGCTCTCCATCGGGGAAGAAGACCACAAGGGCAGCCAGCAGGTCATCGAGGCGCACGCCCTGCTGCGCGAGTTGCACGGACGCGGCATTAATTTCTACGGCAACGTGGAGGGCCGCGACATCTTCAAGTCCACCACCGACATCGTGGTGACCGACGGCTTTACCGGCAACGTGGTGCTCAAACTGGCCGAAGGTGAAGCCCGGGTACTGCTCGGCTGGGTCAAGGAAGCCCTGAACAGCAACGCCAAGAGCAAGTTGGGCGGCCTGCTCGCGCGTGACGCCCTGCGCGGTCTGGGCGAGCGGCTCGACCCCAGCACCTACGGGGCCAGCATTCTGCTGGGGGTGCGGGGCCTGGCCTTTATCGGCCACGGCAGCGCCGACGCCCGCGCCGTCAAAAATGCCCTGCTGCGGGCCGCCCGCGCCCACGAAGCCAATCTGGT
>NZ_JAUNHK010000003.1:50789-57054 GCF_030523985.1 Deinococcus sp. | reverse complement strand
TTTTGCATCCCCTCACCCGTCCATGAGACAGTGAGGGGATGTTTGACGCCCTGACCATCCAACTTTCCAAGCCTCAGGTCTGGGTGGGCCTGCTTCTGACGCTGGTGGTGGCCTACGCGCTCTACCGCCTGGGCCGGACGCTGCTGCGCTCGCTCGAAACCTACCTGCACCCCCGGCTGACGGTGGCCCTCAAATGGCTGCTGCTGCTGACCGTTTCTCTGGGCTGGCTCGCCAACGCCACCCACATCGTCTATCTGCCCGAAGTGCCGCTGCTGTTTGACCTGGGGGCCGACATCCGCGAGAGCTTTCGCCACCGCGCCGGGCAGGTGCTGGTGGTGCTGGCGATGGCGATGATCGCCTGGAATCTGGTCGGCGCGGCCACCGGGCGCATCGTGGTCGAGGACGAATTCAACCGCCGCAGTGTGCGCGTTCAGACGCTTAAGGGCGTCATCGAGTCCACGCTCAAGGTCGTCATTGTGGTGGTCAGCGTCATCACCCTGCTTCAGAACCTGGGCCTGAACACCACCAGTCTGCTGGCGGGCGTCTCGGTGCTGGGTCTGGCCGTCAGCTTTGGGGCGCAGAACCTCATCCGTGACCTGTTCACGGGCTTTTTCATCCTTCTTGAAGACCAGTACGGCGTGGGCGACGTGATTACGGTCAACACTGGGCAGCTGTCGGGCAACGTGGAGCGGCTGAACCTGCGCGTGACGGTGCTGCGGGCGCTCGACGGCACGGTGCATATCGTTCCCAACGGACAGATTCAGACCGTCAGTGTGAGCAGCAAGGACTGGTCGCGGGTGCTGGCGGCGGTGGACGTGACCTACAACGCCAACCTCGACGACGCGCTGGGGGTGCTGGAAGCGGTCAGTCAGGAACTCTACACCGACCCGCAGTGGCGCGAATTCTTCCTCGACGCGCCGGAGATGCAGGGCGTGACCCAGCTCGCCCCCGACGGCATTACCCTGCGTGCCCTGTTCAAGGTGCAGCCCAAGAGCCAGTACGCGCTGAGCCGCGAGTTCAACCGCCGCATCAAGATCGCGATGGACGAGGCCGGAATCGACATTCCCTTTCCCCAGCGCAGCGTGAGCTTCGCGCCCGGCCCCATCGAGATTCGCCTGAGCGAGAAGGGCGGGCAAGCACGGCACGACGCCGCTCCTGACCCCACTGCCGGGCAAAACCGCACCCAGGCCCCGGTGCAGCCCAGTTTCAGCCGCGACGAGGACGACGAACGCTGAACTGAGCCGAGGCTCAAGACGCGCTCAAGCGGGGGCCGCGCAACTTCTGGCCCGCTGCCCCCGTACTGGAGACATGACCCGCACGACTGAACCCACCGCCCGCGTGGCCGACATGTTCGCCCAGAGTACCGCCGTCCTTGCCCGCCCCGCCTCCCAGACCTTCGAGCGTTTCGAGCGCCGGGGCGGGGTCGCCAGCGCCCTGCTGTACGTGCTGGTGGCGGCGGTGGTGTCCGGCATGGTTGGTGCCCTTTTTTCCGTCTTTCACAGCGACGTGACCTTCTGGGGCCAGTTGGTCTCGCGCCTGATTGCCATTCCGCTGCAATTTCTGGTGTTTACCGGGGCCGTCTACCTGATTGGGCGCGGCCTGTTCCGGGGCACCGGAACTTATCCCGAGGTGGCCTACACCTTCGCGCTGTTTTTTGTGCCGCTCAGCATTCTCGGCTCGCTGCTGGGCCTGATTCCGCTGCTGGGCTGGCTGGTGGTCGGGCCTATCATCTCGCTGCTGCTCGCCTTCTTCGGCTTTCTGGCGGTGCAGTCCAGCATGAACCTGCGCGACCCCGTCCCGGCGGGCGTGACGCTGGTGCTCTCGGCGCTGGCCTACCTGCTTGTCGGCGCGTGGCTGCTGGGCTGAAGCCGCAAGGCAGCGGGAAGAAGCCGGACTCTTCGCGGGTTCGGCTTCCTTTCTTTTGGCGTCTTTTCAGTGCTTGGCTTTAGACCTGTGGGCTGTACACATGCACCGCCACGTTCATGCGGCCCTTGCCCCCGCCGTAGTAGGTGCCGCGCACTGGAGAAACGTCGCTGTACTCGCGTCCGTGCCCGATTTTGATGTGCTTTTCGCCCGCCAGACAATCGTTGGTGGGGTCGTAGCCCAGCCAGCCGTAACCGGGAATCAGGGCCTCGACCCAGGCGTGGGTGGCGTCCGCGCCGAGCATGCCGCCGCCGTTGTAGAGGTAGCCGCTGACATACCGCGCCGGGATGCCCAGTTGACGCAGGATGCCCAGCATGGCCTGGGTAAAGTCCTGGCAGACGCCGCGCCCATGCTGCGCGAACTCGGCCAGTGGGGTGTTCACGGTGGTCGCCTTGCCGTCGTACACGAATTTGTCGTGCAAGAAGCCGTTGAGGTTGAGCAGAAAGTCCGGCAGGTCGTCGTCGGGGCCGGGGCGAGTGACGCCGAACACCTCGGGCCAGTCGCCGCGCGGCACGCGGGGGCACGGCACCAGAAATTCCATGTGCTGCCTGCGAACTTGGCCGTCTATCACGCTCAGCGGCGCGGGCAGCGGCAGCGTGATCGGGTGGGTGTCCACCATCGCCTGCGCCTCGATACGGAGGTGCCTGTGCGCTTCGTGAACGTGGACATGGTGAACCAGCGAGCCGAAATAGTCCCGGTGAGAGGAAATCTGGGCTTCGGGCGTCACGTCCAGGTGGAAGGAGCGCAGGGTCTGGCGCACTTCCTGCATGGGGTGGAGTCTCACCTCGTTGAACGAATCCCAGGCGGGTTCGGGGTAGTGATACTCGGTGGTATGTCGGATTTCACAACGCATCGGTAGCCTCGGTCACTTCGGGTCACAGGAACCACAACACGACGCCGGGTAGTCTGACAGGTTTGTTCTCACAACGAAGTCACGCGGTTCAGACGAATGGGCTACCGGGTCGCCGGGCCGGGCGCGCCGTGCGGTGCAGCAGGGCCGCCGCGACCAGACCGCCGATGAAGCCGAACAGGTGCGCTTCCCAGGAAACGTTGGGGTTGCTGGGCAGCACGCCCCACAGAATCCCGCCGTAGAGCGCAAACGCGATGACCGCGATGACGATGGCGACGGGGGTACGCTCCCACCACCCCACGCCGAGCAGGTAGGCGAGGTAGCCGAACACCAGTTCGCTGGCCCCCAGGTGGTTGCTGTCGCCGCGCCCCAGCAGCCAGACCAGCCCGCCGCCGATCAGCGCGATGATGGCCGTCGCCATCACAAAGCGGCTGACCGAGCGCACGGCGGTCATGAAGGCCAGCACCGCCAGCGGCACGCTGTTGGCGACGAGGTGTGCGAAGTCCGCGTGCAGAAAGGGTGCGGTCCAGATGTGCCAGAACGTTCCCGCTTCACGCGGCGAGATGCCGTAGCTGTCGAGCTGCTGCCCGAATACGAACTGGTCGGCGATTTCCTGGCCCCACATCACCGCCATCAGGGCCGCCGTCATGCCTGCCGCGCCGCGAATCTGGGGCTTGCCCGGAGCGATGGGAGAGGGAGAAGGGCGCGTGGGGCGGCTCATGTCTACAGTCTGCCGGAAGCGGATGAGGCGGAGGTCAAAACGGCGATAAGGGGCAAACGAAAAAGGGGCCGGAGCCCTTGCCCCAGCCCTCTTGCCGCTCACGGCGACTTATTTCAGAGCGCCCTTCTCCTGAAGGTATTCGGCGATCTGCACGGCATTGAGCGCCGCGCCCTTGAGCAGTTGGTCGCCCGCCACGAACAGGTCGATGCCGCCCTCGAACACCAGCGAGGGGCGGATGCGGCCCACTTCCACGTCATATTTGCCGCTGGCGGTGAGGGGCATGGGGTAGAGCTTGTCGCCAGGGTTGTCGCGCACTTCCACACCCGCCGCGCCCGCGAGCAGTTCACGGATTTCGTCGGGGGTGGCGGGCTTTTCCAGTTCCAGGGTAATGGCCTCGGAGTGCGTGCGCAGGGTGGGAATGCGTACGGCGGTGCAACTGATTTGCAGCGACTCGTCCCCGATGATCTTGCGGGTTTCCCAGACCACCTTCATTTCTTCCTTGGTGTAGCCGTTGTCCTGAAACACGTCGATGTGCGGAATCACGTTGAAGGGGATGGGGTGGGCGAATTCGGCGTTTCCGGCCTCCTGACCGTGCAGCACCTTGTGCGTTTCGGCCAGCAGTTCGTCCATGCCCTTTTGCCCCGCGCCGCTGGTGGCCTGATAGGTGCTGACGATCATGCGCTTGACACCGTACTTGCGGTGAATCGGCGCGACGGCGACCACGGCAATCGCGGTGGTGCAGTTGGGGTTGGCGATGATGCCCTTGTGCTGCAGCGCGGCCTCGCCGTTGACTTCGGGCACGACCAGCGGCACATCGGCGTCGTAGCGAAAGGCGCTGGAGTTGTCGATGACGACTGCGCCGCCCTCGGCCCACTTGTGCGCCAGCGCTTTGCTGATGCTGCCGCCTGCCGAGGCGAGCACCACGTCGGCGTCGATGGCGCCTTCGGGCGTGACGCGCACCGTCAGTTCTTCGCCCCTAAAGGGCAACTTTTTGCCCTCGCTGCGGGGGCTGGCGTACAGTTGCAGTTCGTCGATCTTCAGGCTCGACTTCTCCAGGACTTGCATCAGTTCGTGCCCGACGGCTCCGGTGGCTCCAACAATCGCTACGCGCATCTTTCCTCCAATAAAAAACCGCCCACGCATGTCTTGCGGGGCGGCTGCCACAACGGACACCGCCTTCAGGGAGTCGCAGTGGCACAGGTCATGGCGTCAGCCTAAAGGCTGGGGCGCGGGGGGTCAAGCGGCTATCCTCCCATCCCTGTTCAGGAGCGTTTGCGGAGAAACCCCAGCCATCCGGCCTTTTCGGGATGCCCAGCGGGGGCGATGTCCTCCATGCGGATTTCGGGTTCGGGGTGGGGGGCGCTCTGCCACTCGCCACGCAGCAAAATCAGGCCGCCGTAGCGTCCCGCCGCGTACAGGCCGTGCTTTTCTTCTTCCTCCAGCGTGCGGGCGCGGGGGTCAGCCAACGCCTGAAGCAGCGCCCGGATGGATTCGTCCTCGCAGTCCCAGCAGCCCTGGGAGAAAGTGGCTTCTTTACCGTAGATCCGAATGATGACGGGCATGTGGACTCCGTAGGTAGGGGCGAACGCCGGGCCAGCCGCAAGAGGGCGGCCCCAGGATGAGGGATTGAGGAAGGCCAGCATAGCGTCCCCACGCCCCGGTTTTGAAAGTACAGTCGCCCCGCTTGGCCCTCAGCCCGTCGCCTTTTCTCCCAGACGGCGCTCGGTGCCCGACTGCAACTTGCGGACATTTTCGCGGTGTTGCCAAATCAGCAGGGCCGCCAGAAAGATGACGGCGGCGCGGTTCCAGTCCGGGCGCGGCAGCACCAGCACGAGCGCGGTGACGGCGGCGGCGCCCATGATGCTGCCCGCACTGACGAAGCGGGTCAGCCACATGCAGAAGATGGCGAGGACGAAAGCGCTCAGCCCCACCACCGGGTCGAGGATGGCGATGACGCCGAAACTGGTCGCCACGCCCTTGCCGCCCCGAAACTTCAGGAACGGGCTGAAGTTGTGCCCGATGACCGCCAGCACGCCACACAGCGCCGCCCAGGGTTCGCCGAGGCCCAGCAGCCGGGCGAGCAGCACCGCCAGCACCCCTTTGAAAATGTCGAAGATGGCGACCATCAGCGCCGGGCCCTTGCCGAGCGAGCGCAGCACGTTGGTGGCTCCACTGTTGCCGCTGCCCACCTTGCGAATATCCACACCCCGCGCCCGTGCGACCCAGGCCGCCGCCGGAACGGAGCCGATGAAGTAGGAAAGCAGAGCGGCCAGGAGGGCAAGCGGGGTCACGCCACGAGTTTAATGCCGATTCGCGCCCCTGCTCGGCAGATCTGAACTGCGTCCACCCCGCCCCACAGTCGTCAGGACAAAAAGACAGGGTTTTGCAAGTGCTTTTCGCTAAGCTGTCCTTATGATTCTTGACCACATCGGCATCGCCACGCCGAATCTGGACGTGGGGAGTGCACCCTACCTGGCGCTGGGCTTCGTGCCAGAGGGCGCAGACGAAATCGTGGAGGCGCAGGGCGTCAAGGTGCGGGTGTTCCGGGTGGGCGAGTCCATGGTGGAACTGCTGGAGCCGATGCGCCCCGACTCGGCCATCGCCAAATACTTGGAGAAAAATCGCCCCGGTCTGCACCACACCGCCTACCGCGTAGAGAGCGTGGACGCCGAGATGAAGCGCCTTCAGGAGGGCGGAGCGCAGTTTTTGTCGGCCCAGCCCGGCCCCGGCCTGCACGGCACCCGCGTGGTCTTCCTGCATCCCAAATGGGG
>NZ_JAUNHK010000003.1:45840-50689 GCF_030523985.1 Deinococcus sp. | reverse complement strand
GCGCGTCCTGCCCAGCGGCGCTGGTGGTTGCCCGCGCTGGCCCTGCTGTGGGGCATCTGGTGGTTGAGCAGTTCGGCGGACACGCCGGGGCCACCCCTCGTCCATCCGTTCGACTGGTTGGCCCACTTTCTGACCTATCTGGCGCTGGCCTACAGCCTGGGCCGCGCCACCGGGCAGCCGCGTCTGGCGTTGGTCGTGGCCGTGTGGTGGGGGGCCGTAGACGAGGTGCACCAGGCCTTCGTGCCGGGCCGGGACGCGGGGATTCAGGACTGGTGGTTCGACCTGCTGGGGGCGCTGGTCGGCTCGCGGCTGTGCCGCACACGGGCGCGGGCCGCCGAGTTGCAGCGCCACACCCTCGAACCGGCTGACCCGGCCAAGCTGGAAGACGTGGCGTAGGGACGGTCGGGCTACTGCGCTGAAAGAGGGCAGGGGGAGGGGGGCTACACCGAAAGGACGCTTCAGTCAAAGGTGTCCGCCCAGGTGGATGTCATGCTCTCCGTCTCCGAAAAATTGCTCCAGAGCTTTCCGGGGGAAGGGAACCCTAGAGTTGACTGGAAAACGAGTGACGCCTTCTCATGTGGAAGTTGAAAGGCTCGCAAATTGGGCAAAGCAAGCAGGGCGACAGCCCGCAGGGCAAGAAACAAAAAACCCCGTCAATGACGGGGAAATTTTGGTGGGTCGCCTCGGACTCGAACCGAGAACCCGCTGATTAAAAGTCAGCTGCTCTACCATTGAGCTAACAACCCATTTCGGGAGCCTGCCGAAGCAGCGAGGGGGAAGATAGCATCTGAGGTCGGTGGTTGCAAGCGTGGCGGGGCCGTTACAATGCGGGGCATGTCTGCTTCTGCGTTACCCCCCGAACTGGCGCGTCAAATAGAAGCTCTGGGGGGGCATCTGGTCTGGCGCATCGGCAAGGACGAACTGAGCGACAGCGTGGTGGTGCGTCTGGGCTACGCTTCGGCGACGCCCCGCTTTGCCCACTTGCCCCGCTTGCGCAGCGCGGGCGACCAGGAACTTCAGGAAGCCGTCGAATCCGGGCGGCTGGTGATCGAATGGGTGGACTGACCCGCCAGCAAGCAGGCCGCGCGGCATGATTCTCGAAGCGGCGCAGCAGTTCATGCTCCGGCATCCGCAGGGACAAGCGGCGGCCCTGGCCTTCGTCCGTGACCCGGCACAGTCCCTGGCAGGTGTGCGCTTTTTGCGCGGTCTGACCTCGGCAGACGGGCAGGTGCGCGGTGAACTGGTCGTGCAGGTGCCGATGCTGGGCGAGGTGGACTTGCCCTTTTGCAGCGAGATTCACGAAGCGCCCCAGGGAGCCGAATTGCGTCCCCTGCCCCTTGCAGGTGAACGGGCCTGGGTCGAGGTCAGCGGGAAGGCGCAGGCAGTTGGGGGCGAGATGCACTTCGACTTCCAGTTCCGTGCCCACCTCGCCACCCCCGAGGCCGAGGGCTGGGGCGGCGCGGCCTTCGAAAAGATGGTGCAGGCCGCCGCCCGCCGCACGCTGGAGCGGGTCGCGCAGGCCTTGCCCGAGGGGCTGGCGGCCAGTCTGAATAGTCTTACCTGAAGGTCTTGAGTCGGGCCTCTATCACGCTGGCGGCGCCCGGCTTAGCCTTGGTCACTGCCTGGATCCGGCGCATTTCTTCCGGCGACCAGTCCGTGAGCTTGACGCCGTTGAGGTAGATCGTCGGTGTGCCGGTCAGGAAGAGCGAGTCGGCCCCCTTCATCTGGCGGGCGACCTCGGCCTTGGTCTGGTGCTTGCTCAGGCACTGGTCGAAGGCCGGACGCCCGAGCTTGAGGCGGCTGGCGTACTCCCCGAACTGCTTCTGGGCCTGGGCCGCGTCCACCCGGCTCCAGCGGCTGAATTGCGCGAACAGTTCGTCGGCGTAGTTCCAGAATTTGCCCTGCTGTGCGGCGCACTCGCTCGCCTCGGCAGCGGCGGCGGCGTTGGCGTGATAGCTGAGGGGAAAATGGTGATAATGCACCTGATACACGTCCGGCTGCTTGCGCCACTTGGGCAATTCGGTGGCCCAGAGCTGACGGCAGGCCGGGCACTGAAAGTCGCTCAGGACGTGGATGACATTGGGCGCACTGGCTTTGCCCGTCACGTTGCGGGTGGACGGAAACTGGCTTTCGGGGATGATGTTCAGCGCCGAGTAGATACGCCAGCGCTGGGTGTTGCCGCTGCCAGTCAGCCGAACGGCCAGCAGGTCGGTGCCGTTCTCGTCGGAAGGCTGCACCAGCCCCAGCCGGGCGCGGCTCTGAAAACTCTTGGCCGAAAGCTGGGCGGCCAGCCGGGTCGCGTCCTCGGGGTCGGTGCCCCAGGCGGCGCTCAGGCCACGCGCCACGTTCGCCACGTCGCGGCCCTCCACCAGCACGCCGACCACCCGTCCGGCGACGGTATCGAGGGTCACGGTGGTGCCCTCCAGCCGCAGCACTTTGCCCTGCTCCTGGGCGGTAAAGCCCTTGAGCACCGGCTGCCGCGCCGTCTCCTGCGGGGTGGCCCACAACTGGGCCTGTGCGGAAAGAGAGCCGCCCAGCACCAGAGCGGCGAGGGCAGCAAAGGGGGAAAAGGAGCGTGACATGCGGGGCAGTGTAGAGGACGGGCGCGGCTTCAGCGGGCGCGGTCAGGAATGACCAGCAGGCGCAGGACACGGCTACTTTCCCAGACGCCCATCAGTCCTTCCTTGATGATGGAACGCTCGACTGCGCTGTGAAGCGGTTCGGGCAGGGTGGTCGCCGGGTAGGTGGCCGTCTCGCCCTGGGCCGTGCGGCGCACTTCCAGCGGGAAATTGAGCGTGAGGGCCGCGACCAGCAGTGTGCCGAGCGCGAAACCGCCGAGGCCGCCCGCCAGCCGCGCCCAGGGCTGCTGATGAGGGCGGTGAATTAGGCGCACGCACACATAGGCCACCCCCACACTCAGCGCCAGGGCCAGCAGCGCGGCCATGACCGGATTGGGCAGCATCGCGTTGGCGAGGAGGCAGATCAGCAGGCTCGCCAGCCCCCAGACCAGGCCAATCAGTCCGCGCTGTACTCCCAGGGCCGTCACAATAGCCAGCAGCGTCACGAGCAGCGCATCGAACCAGGTGTACACGCCCGGCAGTCTAGCGGGTTCAGTCTTTCTGCGGCATGTCACAGAGGATGGGCGGCAAAAAGGCTGAAGGTCAGGTCGTCAACCCGCTTGACCGCCAGTTTCCGCGCCCGCCAGCCGGGTCATCAGGGCGACCCCGAAAGCCACGCCGCGCCCGAAATGCTCGCGCAGGATGTTTTCGTTGGGGGCATGCACCCGCCCGGCATGGTTGCCGATGCCCGCCGTCACACAGGGGACGCCCAGTCCACCCAGCGCGGCGGGCGCGGTAAAGGGAAACATGGGGCCACTCGCGCCGCTCGACGGGTGGACGATGGGTTCGGCCCCGTGCGCTTCGCGGGCCGCTGCGATACACGCCTGCACGAAGGGATGCGCGGCGTCGGCGCGGGCCGGGCGCTGGTGGGCTTCGAGTTCGGTCACTTCGATGTCGCCCAGCCCCTGTGCGGCGAGGTGGGCACGCAGCGCCGCCAGAATCTTGACCGGGTTCTGGTCGGGCACGAGGCGGAAATCGAGCTTGACGAAGCCCTCGGCGGGAAGCACGGTCTTGCTGCCTTCGCCCTGGTAGCCGCCGCCCCAGCCGTTCACGTTGACCACGGGCAGCAGGTTGGTGCGCTCGTTATAGTCGCGGCCCGTCGCCAGGGGCCGAGTCACCCCGAAAGCGTCGCGCACGGGCTGACCGTCGCCGGGAATGCGGGCGATGGCTTCCAAGTCGGCCTGACTGGGCGGGCGCACGTCGTCCAGAAAGCCGGGAATGGTCACGCGGCCCTGCTCGTCGCGCAGGCTGGCAACGGCGCGGGCGAGGCGGTAGAGCGGGTTGTCTATCACCGCGCCGAGGCTGCTGTGCAGGTCGCTCTGGGCCACCCGGCAGCGCAACTCGACGCACATCACCCCTTTCAGGCCCAGCGACAGGATGGGCTGCCCACCTTCGCTGATGCCGCCGAATTCCCACCAGCAGCCGTCGGCCCGCAGGCGCTCGGCGTGCGACTGCACGAAGGCTTCCAGGCTGGGACTGCCCACTTCTTCCTCGCCCTCGATGAGCCACTTGATTTTGAGGGGCAACTGGCCGCCGAAGCGCTCGCGCACGGCCCGCACCGCCGCCAGCCGCGAGGCGATTTCGCCCTTGTCGTCGCTTGCCCCGCGCCCGTACAGCCGCCCTTCTCGTTCGGTCAGGACGAAAGGCGGGCTGTCCCACAGTTCCAGCGGGTCTTCGGGCTGCACGTCGTAGTGGTTGTAGATCAGCAGGGTAAAGGGGCCGTCGCCCGCCTCGGCCAGCAAGATAGGCGCGACCTCTCCGGCAAACTGCTCGACCTGAAACCCCTCGGCCCGCAGCAGGTCGGCCACGAAGGCGGCGGTTTCGGGCAGCATCCGGCCCTGCGCCGACACGCTGGGCAGGGCGACCAGCGCCCGCAGGTCTTCGAGGCCACGTTCGATATGGGCGTCCAGAGCATGGGTCATGCCTGGCAGCCTAGCGCGGCGGGGCCGGGTCGGGGAGGCTCAGCGGCGGCGTGCCCACCCGAAGGAGCGCACGGCGTCCACCGCGAACCACACGGCAAACAGGCCCGCAATGATGGCCCCGAGCTGGTTGTGGGCCGTAAAGGCGCGGTAGGCAATCAGTCCGCAAACGACGGCCAGCAGCAGGCTGAGCAAAAATACGACGTTGGGAGGGACGCGGCGACCAAACATGAGACCAGACTAAGCCCTGCGTCTGACAGAACTCTGCCAGCGCCTCTCGGCCCGCGCTGCCGCCTCGCCTATGCTGGTGCT
>NZ_JAUNHK010000003.1:44151-45740 GCF_030523985.1 Deinococcus sp. | reverse complement strand
TCCACCCTGAGCGCGTCGGCCCTCAGCCTGGGCGACAAGTTGCGGGTGGCGCGGCTGGCGGCGCAGCTTCGCGGCCCGGCTCCCCACCAACTCCTGAGCGGCCCGGACGAAAGCACCGAGAGTTACCTGCGCTCACAGGGCTTTTCCGAAGCGGCGCTGGACCACTTTTTCCGACCCTTTTTCGGCGGCATTTTCCTGCGGCGTGACCTGAGTACTTCGGCGCGGCTCTTTCGCTACTACTTCCGCATGTTGATGGACGGTGGCGCGGCCCTGCCCCGGCGCGGCATGGGACAAATCACGGCGCAACTGGCGCAGGGGCTGGACGTCAGCACGGGTATCGAGGTGCGGCAGCTTCACGCCCACGCGGGCCATGTGACCGCCGCCACGAGTGCCGGAGACTTGGACGCCCGGCAGGTCATCGTCGCCACCGACCCGCGCACCGCCAGTCGCCTGACCGGGGAGGCGCTGGAACGGGGCCGCCTCGCCAGCACCTACCTGTACTACGCCTCGGCGCAGTGTCCTGACCGCCAGCGCCGCCTGCTGCTGAACGGCGAGGAGGGACTGGTCAACAACGCCCAGTGGACGAGTCAGGCCGTCCCAGGCCGCGCTCCTGCCGGAGAGCATCTGCTGACGGTGACGGTGCTGGGCGACCCGGCATTGGACGACCTGTCGCTCGACGCCCGTGTGCGCGGCGAACTCTCGCGCTGGTACGGGACAGAGGTGTCGGGGGCGCTGCGCCTGCTCGGCATCGAGCGCATTTCCTACGCCCAGTTCGAGCAGCCTGCCGGGTATGCGGCGACGCTGCCGGGCCACGCCACCCGCTTGCCGGGCGTGCTGCTCGCCTCCGAGGTGACTTCCATGAGCGGCATTCAGGGCGCGATGGAAAGTGGGGAAAAGGCCGCTGCCATCATCCTCGACGATCTTACGGCCCTCAGCCGGGCGCGGGGGGCCTGATGACGGGGGGCAGTGTAGGCGGCGCACGTCTCGACCATCTGGTCGTCGCGGCCCGCACACTCGACGAGGGCCGCGACTGGCTGGAAGGGCGACTGGGCGTCACCATGCAGTCGGGCGGCGAGCATCCGCAATTCGGCACCCACAACGCATTGCTGTCGCTGGGGGAGGGGGCGTACCTGGAGGTCATCGCCGTGAATCCGGCGGCCCTTGCCCCGCCGCGCCCGCGCTGGTTCGGGCTGGATACTCCCGAAATGCAGCAGCGGCTGGACGCTGGCCCGGCCCTTATTCACTGGGTCGCTGCCGTGCCCGACTTGCCCCCCGCGCCGGACGTGCTGGAGCTTTCACGCGGCGACTTTCGCTGGCGGCTGACCGTGCCTGCCGACGGCTCGCTGCCTGCCGGGGGGGTGCAGCCCTCGCAAATCGTCTGGGAAACGCCCCCTCCGGTGACGCGGCTGCCGGACAGCGGGGTTCGCCTCCTTCACCTGCGCCTGGGCACCCCGCACCCGGACGACCTGCGCGACCTGCTGACGCGCCTGAACTTTGCCGGAGAAGTCGAGGTCTACGAGGCTCCCCAGCCCGAACTCTCGGCCCAACTCGAAACGGAGCGGGGGCCAGTGCTGCTGTAGCGACTGGCC
>NZ_JAUNHK010000003.1:0-44051 GCF_030523985.1 Deinococcus sp. | reverse complement strand
ACTCTCGGCCCAACTCGAAACGGAGCGGGGGCCAGTGCTGCTGTAGCGACTGGCCCCCACAGAACGTTGTTGGTAAGCAGAACTCAGACGCGAATCGTCACGCGGGCGTGGTCTTCTTCGAGGTGAACGGTGTCGATAAAGCGCACCACGCGGGTGGCGTAGCCCATGACCAGCGTGTGCGTCCGTGCCCCTCCCGCGAAGCGCCGCACGCCGCTGAGCAGTTCGCCGTAGGTGATGCCCGTCGCGCTGAAGACGATTTGACCGCCGGGCGCGAGGTCGTCGGTCTTGTAGATGCGGTGCTCGTCCACGCCCATCTGAGCGAAGCGCTCACGCATGGCGTCGTCCTCGGCAACGAAGCGGCCCTGAATTTCGGCCCCCAGGCATTTGCACGCCGCCGCCGACAGCACGCCTTCGGGGGCGCCGCCCGACCCCATCAGCGCGTGAACGCCCGTGCCGCGCAGACCGACCGCCAGGCCCGCAATCACGTCGCCGTCGCCAATCAGCTTGACCCGTGCGCCCGTGGCCCGCACCTGCCGAATCAGGTCGGCGTGGCGCTCGCGGTCGAGAATGGTAATCATCAGGTCTTCGATGTCGCGCTCCAGACTCTGGGCAATCACGTTCAGGTTGGCCTCGACCGGCCAGTTCAGATTGACTTTTCCGGCGGCAGGCGGCGGCACGATCAGCTTTTCCATGTAGCAGTCGGGCGCGTGCATCAGGCCACCTTTGTCGCTCAGCGCAATCACGGCGATGCCGTTGGGCAGGCCCTTGGCGGTCACGGTGGTGCCCTCCACAGGGTCGACGGCGATGTCCACCTCGTGCCGTCCGCTGCCGACCTTTTCCCCGATGTAGAGCATGGGGGCTTCGTCCATTTCGCCTTCGCCGATCACGACGGTGCCGCTGATGTCGAGCGAGTTGAGCAGTTCGCGCATGGCCTCGGTGCCCGCGCCGTCGACCGCGTTCTTGTCGCCCAGGCCCATGAAGCGGCTGGCGGCTAGGGCCGCGCCCTCGGTCACGCGGGCCGTTTCCAGCACCAGGGCGTGCTCGAACGAGGGTTGAGACGCGGAATCGGATTTACGCTTGGTCATGCCCTGAACGTAACACGCGGGCAGAAAAAATAGGCGCTGGGAGCGCTTCCAACCCGGCAACCAGGCGAGGGACGCGGGCCAGGAAAGAACGGGGTGCCGCCGCCCAGGTCAAGTCGCCATATTCGCCTCCAAAATGAGTATCCTTAGAAGTCGGATGCTAGCCACTTCATGGAGCGTGCCACGCTTCTCGCCCCCCACCACGTTCACCGCTTTACCTGCGCTGCCGTCACCTGCTTCCCTCGCCCGGAAAGCGGTGCCGGATGCCCTTGCCGTTCCGCTCTGGCTGCCCCCCTCGCCTGAGCGGACTCTGGGTGGGCGGCCATGAGTCAGGCCAGACGCCCCCCCTCGCCCCTGCTGCGTGGCCTGCGCCTGGGGCGTATCGGTGCGGCGCTCAATTATCTGTCCGAACAGGCGGGCTACCGCCCCGGCCTGCGCCGCCAGCTCCGCCAGCCGCCCTACAACACGCCCGGTCTGCCCTCACACTCGGCCATGGCGCTCATCCGCACGCGCCATCACGCCTCGGTCGCGGTGGCTACGTCACCGGCCGCGCCCGAAGCCCGCGCTCCCATCGCGGTCACGCACCAGACGATTTCGACGGCCCGCCTGAGCGCTGTGGACCTGTTCCGCGGCCTCGCCATCATGGAAGTGGTCACGCACCACACCACCACCATGACCATGCGTCACCTCGAAAAGGGCAGCGCCGCCTTCATCGGCACGGCGGCGGTCAACCAGATTCTGCACTTCGCGGTTCCGGCCTTCATCTTCCTGTCCTCGACCATCCTGACCCGCAGCCTGCTCAAGGACTTTCAGCCGGGGCGCTACTACTGGCGGCGGCTTTTGCGTGGCGGCTGGCCCTACGTGCTGTGGAGCATCCTTTACGTCATCTGGTACGTGGTCAGTGGGCGGCGGCCCCCCTCGGTGCTGACCAACCCCGAGCGCTGGGGCTTTTACCTGTTCTACGGCAAGGCCAGCTACCACCTGTACTTCATGCTGGTCGCCTTGCAGGTGTACATGATTTTGCCGCTGCTGCTGCCCATCGCCCGCAAGCGGCCTCCCATCTGGGTCGCGCTGATCGCTGGGGCTGCCCTGCAAATGGGCGCATACTTCCTCAACCGCGAGGTGCTGCGGGTGCCTTATCCGGCGAGTACGGTGCTGTGGTACGTGCTGCCCATCATCCTGGGCCTGGCCGTGGGGGCACGCCTGAGCGAGTTCTCCGAGTGGTTCCAGAAAAACAAGTTCATCCTGCTGGGCCTGCTGGTGCTGGTGTTCCCGCCCTACCTGATGGTCAGCCTCAACTATGTGCTGGGTCACGGGGTCGCGCCCATCGTTCACAACAGCCTGAGCTGGCTCTACAGTTCGCTGGTGGCGCTCTCGCTGCTGGGGCTGGCCTACCAGTGGCAGAAATCCGCTCACCCGCTGCGCATTCTGATTGCCATGCTGGGCACCGTCAGCCTTCAGGTGTACCTGATTCACCCGTTCATGCTCCAGGCGCTGGAAAAATGGTACGCCCCGGCCCCCAACGAACCCGCCTCGCTGACTTTCCTCATCTCGTTGATTTACGGCGTGGTGGTGTTGGTTCTGCCCGCCGTGCTGGGCCGCTTGCTCAGCGGGCAGCGCATCAGCCTGTTCCTGTTCGGTCGCTGAGATTCTTTAAGAAGATGGCCCCCGTTCTGGTCGAAGGGGGGCCGCTTTTTATTCTGCCGTTTCGGTATGTTCCGGCTCGCTGGGGGCCGGGGGGCGGCTCTTGCGGCGACGTTTGCGCGGGGGAGGGGGCGGAGGTGCGTTCCAGGCACTCAGTTGCTCGGCACTCGCGCCCAGGCTCAGCAGGGTAGCGCTGTCCTGAGAGGTCAGGCCCGCCGTGGGCAGCAGGTCGGGCCGCCGCGCCAGGGTGCGGGCCAGGGCCTGTTCGCGCCGCCAGTTCGCAATCGCCGCGTGGTTGCCGCCGCGCAGCACCTCCGGCACGGTCTGGCCCTGCCACTCCAGTGGGCGGGTGTACTCGGGGTAGTCGAGCAGGCCGCTGGAAAAGGAGTCGTCCCGGTGCGAAGCCTCGTCGCCCAGCACGCCGGGCCGCAACCGGGCGACGGCTTCCAGCACGCAGGCGGCAGCGGCTTCTCCGCCCATCATCACGAAGTCCCCGATGCTGAGTTCGCGGGTGACCAGTCCTTCAACCCGTGCGTCGAACCCCTCGTAGCGCCCGCACAGAAAGGCGAGGTGCCGCTTCCCCGCGAGTTCTTCGGCCACCTTCTGCGTAAACCGCTCTCCCGCCGGGCTGAACAGAATCACCTCGTCCGCCGGGGGCAAGGTCGCCAGGGCGCGGGCCGCCACGTCTACCCGAATCACCATGCCCGCGCCGCCGCCATAGGGCGTGTCGTCCACCTTGAGGTGCTTGTTCTCGGCAAAGTCGCGCAGGTTGACCAGCCGCACGTCAATCAGGCCGCGCCCCCGCGCCTTGCCCACGATGGCTTCCTGGGCAAAGGGGGCCAGCAGTTCGGGAAACAGGGTCAGGAAGGAAAAGGTCAGCACCCTTAACGTTCCTTCTCGCCCTCTTCCGGGTCGGCCATTTCAGCCTCGTCCGGGCCGATGAGTCCGGTGGGCGTGTCCGGCCCCATGCGAACCTCGCTCGGCTTGCCGCCCGCGCTGGGCAACTCCACGTAGGGCGCTTGCAGCGGCACGAACGACTGCCCGCCGCCGTAGTCCACCACCAGCAAATCCTGATGCCCGGCGTCCAGCACGTCCACCACTTCGCCCAGTCGCTCGCCTGCGGCGTTCAGCACGCTCAGGCCGCGCAGGTCGTGGTAGTAGAAACTGCCTTCTTCGAGGGGTGGCAGTTCGCTGTCGGCGGCGTAGACCTGAAGGCCGCGCAGTTCGTCGGCGGCCTCGCGGGTCGAGATGCCGGTCAGGTGCAGGACTGGACTGGGCAAAGACGGCTCGATGCGCCGCAGCCGCAGCCAGCCGCGCTTTTCGACGTACACGCGGGGCAGCGTCAGCACCTGCTGCGGGTCGCCCAGCACGTAGAGTTTGATGCCGCCCTGAACGCCGTGCGGCCCCAACAGGTGCCCCAGCCGGGTGGTGCCTGCCGGGGCGCTCATGCCTTGCGGGGGGCGTCGAGGTCGACGTTGACGCGCTCGCGGGGGTCACTGGTCGCCCGAACCAGGGTGCGGATGGCCTGAATCACGCGTCCCTGACGACCGATCAGGCGGCCTTCCTCGCCGGGAGCCACGCGCACCAGCACGGTGGGGCCGCGCCGCGTCACACGCACCAGCGAGGGCTGGTCGACCACGCACTGCGCCAGAAACAGGGCCAGGTCGGCAGGGTCACTTTTGGGGCCAGAGCTAGAAGACATGGCGGGCATTGTACCGGGCCTGCACGCCGAAATTCCTGCGAAGTGCCCGTCTGGGAAACGGGGGCCGCCCTCCCCGCCGTCCGACTTCTGGGCAACTGCTCTAGAATTCGGGGCAATGCTCAAGATTTTGCCGTGTGCCCAGGTGCGGGCCGGAGACCAGCCGTGAACCGGCCCGAGTCGCCGCCGAGCGACCACCTGACCTTCGACTGGGCTGCCCTGCGCGAGTCCACCGCCCTGCCCGGCACGGGGGGCGTGCTGCGCCAGTCTCCCGAAGACTTCCGGGTCGAAGAAGTTCCCGCCTACCTGCCGAGCGGCGAGGGCGATTTCGTGTACCTGTCGCTGGAAAAGACGGGCCACACCACCGCCCATGTGGTGCGCGAGTTGTGCGCCCAACTGGGTGTGCGTGACCGGGACGTGGGGGTGGCGGGCCTCAAGGACAGGCACGCGGTGACGACCCAGTGGCTCAGTCTGCCCGCCAAGTACGAGGCGCGATTGGGCGACTTTGCCCTGCCCGGCGTGCGCGTGCTGCAAGTCGCCCGCCACACCAACAAGCTGGGGCTGGGGCATCTGCACGGCAACCGCTTTACCGTGCGGGTACGCGGCGCGGCGGGAATGGCGGCGCAGGCGAGCGAGACGCTGGCGCATCTGGCGGCGGCGGGCGTCCCCAACTACTTCGGCCCGCAGCGCTTCGGACTGGGCGGCGTGAATGCCGAGGAAGGGCTGCGGGTGCTGCGCGGCGAGTCGAGCCTGCGCGACCCCCGCGTGCGGCGCTTTCTGACCAGCAGCGTGCAGAGCGCCGTGTTCAACGCCTTTGTCAGTCTGCGGCTGGAACGTGGCGTCTTTGACCGCCTGCTTGCGGGTGACATGGCGAAAAAACACGACACGGGCGGCGTGTTTCTGGTCGAAGATGCCGAAGTCGAAACCCCGCGTGCCCAGCGCGGCGAGGTCAGCGCCACCGGAACGCTGTTCGGGCGCAAAATCAAGCCGCTGACCGCCGAGGCCGGGGCGCTCGAAGCCGAAGCCCTGGCCCTCTTCGGTCTCACGCCGCAGGTCTTCGCGTCGCGCAAGGGGGATAGGCGGCTGGTGCGCGTCTTTCCCACCGGGATCGAGGTGCAGGCCCACGACGACGGTTATACGCTGGCCTTCACCCTGCCCAAAGGCAGTTTCGCCACCAGTGTGCTGCGCGAGGTGATGAAGACCGGGGTGGATGTCGCCACCGTGACGCCCGACAGCGAGGACGCGGAGGACGACGAATGAAGTTCCGGGCGTCCTCGCTGCTCCTCGCGCTCTTGCTGGGTGTGGCTGGCGCGGCCCCGAGTGGGCAGTTCAGCCTGCGGCTTTCCTACGGCGGGGCGCTGGTGCAGGGGCAGGTGCGGGCTGGGGGCGACGACGCCATCGTGGGCGTGTGGAGCAGCGTGGGCCGCGCCCGACTGCTGCGCTGCCAGCCCCGCTGTCAGGCCGTTTCTGCTCTGCCTGTCGCGCCTCTGCTGAGTCTGGGCAGCACCTCGGCGTACCGGGTGGTGCTGGGCGGCGAGTTCCGCGCTGGGCAGAAGGTAGGACTGACGATGCGGTTTCGCAGTGGGACGATCCTGAACACCTACGCGACCGTTCAGCGGTGATGGGCCTCTCCTCCCAGGAGCTGGCCCTGCGCCCGGCCTTTCTGACCACGGCCTATGGCCCGGTAGGGCAGCGCATCCGGCTGATTGAGCGTCCTGTCGCCCTGCCCCTCCCCGCTTGGCTGGAAGGCCGCTGGGCCATCGTGACGGCCTGGAATCCGCAGGGACAGGCGACCTCACCCGCGCTGAACCGGGAAGCCCAACTCCGGTTGCTGGAAGCGGTGCGTGCGGCGGGACTCTCTCCCCTCGCTGCCCTGAACGGCGCAGGCGAGTGGGCCGAGGACAGTTTGCTCATCCCCGGCGCGACGCTGGCGCAGGCTCGGGACTGGGGACGGCACTTCGGGCAACTGGCGGTTTTGTACGGGGTGGGGCGGCGGGCCGCGCTGGTCTGGGCGGGCGGACGGGTCGAGCGCCACTGGGCCGGGCTGGAGAAGCTCGCTGACGGCTCTCTAAGCACAGGATGAGCCATGCGGCCTATGGTGCCCGCCGACCCGAAGGCGCATGATGCCTGTAGGGGCTCAGGTTCCCAAATGTGGAGCGGCATACCTCGCCCTGACCGGCAGCGGCACACAATGAAGGTATCTGTATGCCCCTTTTCGCCTCTTTGCCTGCCCTCACATGTGGGGGAGGCGTGCGCGCATGCGCCGATACACAGGAGACAAGTTGACGGACTTCCAGACCAACCCCGCCCCCGAAGGCCAGGCCCCCGCCGCGACGGCCACCGTCACCCTGGCGGACCAGCGCGAGGCCTACGCCCTGCTCGGCCCTGGCGACGCGAACCTGCGCCGCATGCGTGAACTGACCCGGGCCAAGCTGATCGCACGGGGAGAAAAGGTCACCATTACAGGCGAAGCAGCCGACGTGGAGGGCGCACAGCGTATGGTGCGCGACGCGCTGGACGTGGTGCGTTCGGGCGGCGAACTGACCCCCGAGAGCCTGCTGCGCTCGGCCCGCCTGAGCAGCGAGGGCCGCAGCCTCGCTCAAGAGACCCAGGTCACGGGCCTGACCCTGCCACGCGGCCTGAAACCCAAGACGCCCGGTCAGAAGCTCTACCTCGACCTGATCGACAAGTCCGATATCACCTTCGGGGTCGGCCCCGCCGGGACAGGCAAGACCTACATGGCGGTGGCGATGGCGGTGCAGGCGCTCAAGAACAAGAAGGTCAAGCGCATCATCCTGACCCGTCCGGCGGTCGAGGCAGGCGAGAAGCTCGGCTTTCTGCCCGGCGACCTCCAGGCCAAGATTGATCCGTATCTGCGGCCCCTGTACGACTCCTTGCAGGACATGCTCGACCAGGAGAAGTTCGAGTCTTACCTCACCAGCGGAGTCATCGAGATTGCGCCACTGGCCTTCATGCGCGGGCGCACCCTCAACGACGCCTTCATCATCCTTGACGAAGCGCAAAACACCACCGGCGAGCAGATGAAGATGTTCCTGACCCGCATGGGCTTTTCCTCCAAAGTGGTGGTCACGGGCGACGTGACCCAGATCGACCTGCCGCGCCACATCACCAGCGGTCTGGCGATTGCCAAGCGCGTGCTGAGCCAGATCGAGGGCATCGGCTGGCACGAATTCACCGAAGTGGACGTGGTCCGTCACCCTCTGGTCGGGCGCATCATCAAGGCCTACGACATTGCCGAGCAGGCCGAGGAAGACCGCCGCGCCGCCCGTCGGGGCGACCTGGCCAGTATTCCCGAGGACGACCGCGACTGAGCGTCAGGCTTGGCCTATTCGGCTGGGAGTGCTTACCGCGCGGGCCTACACCTTCTATAAAGAAAGCTGACTCATTTATGAGAAATTCTCATGGATATGTCACTTCACTCAGCGCTTAAACTGAGGCGATGCGGTCCGCTGATTTTCGCCCCGAGGAGATGTTCAGGTGAGTAACTTCATCCCAGTCATTTTGGCAGGGGGAAGCGGCGAACGCTTCTGGCCACTGTCACGTCGGCACCGTCCCAAACAGTTTCTGACGCTGGATGAGTCGGGACGTAGCCTGCTACAGGCCACCAGTGATCGCCTCGTGCAACTCAGTGGGGGCGGAGACCGTGTGGTGGTCGTTACTGGCAACGATTACCGCTCTCAGGTGCTGGAGCAGCTGCCCGAGATGCCGATTGAAAACCTGCTGGTCGAACCTACAGCGCGCGATACGGCTGCCGCCATTCTGTACGCCGCCCTCTGGATTGCACGGGACGATCCTCAGGCCGTCATGGGTGTGTTTCCGGCGGATCACCGGGTCACGGACGCCGTGGCTTTCGAGCGCGTTATTCGGCGGGCCATTGAGGTGGCGCAGACCTCGGGGCGTCTGGTGACGGTGGGCATCACTCCAACGTTTCCGTCTACCGGCTACGGCTACATTCAGCAGGGCGAGGTGTTGCAGCCGGGTGAGTTGCCTGCGTTCTCTGTGACGCGGTTTACCGAGAAGCCTGATGCAGCGACTGCCCAGGCATTTTTGGATACCGGGCGTTATACCTGGAACAGCGGCATGTTTATCTGGAGCGTACAGAGCATCCTGGCGGCTTTCGAGTGCTATCAGCCAAGACTCTACGCGCAACTCCAGCAGGCTGTGTCGGTTGACGGCGGTGCTGCGCGGCGTGCCCGCATCGGTGAAGTCTTTCCCAAATTGGAGAAAATCAGCATCGACTACGCCATTCTCGAAAAGTCCGACCAGGTGGCGGTTATTCCTGCCGAGTTTGGTTGGGATGACCTGGGCGACTGGAACGCGCTTGAGCGGCTGCTCAAAGGCGAGGACAACAATGTGTCGGTGGGCCGCCATATCGGACTGGACACTGGTGGGGCCATTCTGTACACGACCAACGGCGATGACCTAATTGCGACTATTGGCCTCGACGATGTGGTCGTGGTGCGGGCCGAGGACGTCACCCTGGTGGTGCGCAAGGACCGGACCCAGGACATCAAAAAGGTGGTTCAGCGACTCAAGGCCCATCCCGAATTGGAGCGTTTCGCGTGACCGTCTCCCTGATTATGGGTTTCCCGATCACTTGGGCGCATGCGGAGGACGGTAACGAACCAGTCACCCTACCAATGGGTCTGGCTCTCCTGTCCAGCGAAGCCCACCAACGCCCGTGTCTGATGACCAATTTTCCCCCTCAGCAGAAGCTGTGGGCCAGCGGGCACCTGGCATGACCTCGCCGCCATCCTCTTCTCAGATGCATACGTCCATGGACAGTCGCCGTACTCATACCCTGCGCCTCTCTGAATTGCCGCAGTCGCTGTCGCTGGTGCTGGGTGACTTGCTGAGTGCTGCCCTGGCATTGCAGCTCACCTCGGTCTTTCTGGGGGCCACCGGCAGACCGGCCCTGAACTGGGGTGATGGCCTGATCTGGGTCGGGTTCTGGATTCTGTGGCGGGCATACCAGGGCCTGTATCCCGGCTATGGACGCTCGCCACAGACCGAGTTGCGCCTGCATACCGTTGGCACTTTGACTCTGCTGGGTGCCCAGATTGCGGCGGCTTTCGCGGTTCATCGGCTGATGCCCAGCGTCCCAGGTCTGTTGCTGCAATGGGGCTTGATTCTTGTTCTGGCGCTGATGGTGCGATACGGCCTGCGCGCTCTGCTGATCCGGAGCAGACAGTACGGGCGCTCTATCAGCGTTATCGGGGCCGGGCAGACTGCCGCCCTGACCATTGCCCACTTGAGGAATAACCCGGCCTACGGCCTCAATCCGGTCGCCGCCTATGACGACAACCTTGCGCTGCACGGCACCCTGCTGGAAGGTGTGCCTATCGTCGGCACGTTGGACGACGCCTTGAACGCGCCGCGCACGGCCCAGGCCCTGATCTCTATTCCAGGTGCCCGCGCCGAGGTGCAACAGCGGGTGGTCAACAGTGTCTACGCCGCCTATCCATTCACTTGGGTGGTCCCTGACCTTTTCGGAGTGCCCAACCAAGCCCTGCAACCGCACAACATCGGCAGTATCGCCAGTCTGGAGATTAAGAACAACCTTAGAAGCGTCCAGGCGCGGATGATCAAGCGCACCATAGATCTGCTGGGCGCTGGCCTGGGTGGGCTGATTATCCTGCCGGTGCTGCTGTTGATCGCTGTCGCCATCAAGCTCGACAGTCCAGGACCAGCGGTCTACCGTGCCCGTCGCCTGGGCCGTGACGGGCGTCCCTTCGACTGCCTGAAGTTCCGCAGTATGCACCGTGACGCGGAAGCCAAGCTGAGGGAAGTACTGGACTCCAATCCGGCCCTTCGGGCGGAATTCGAGGCCACCCACAAGTTGAAGGACGATCCCCGCGTGACTCGTGTAGGTACCTTTCTTCGTAAGACCAGTCTGGACGAACTGCCCCAACTGGGGAACGTGCTGAACGGCACCATGAGCTTGGTCGGGCCGCGTCCTATTGTTCAGGTCGAGGTTGAGAAGTACGGCGATATCTACGAGGTATACAAGCAGGTGCGTCCCGGTATGACGGGTTATTGGCAGGCCAACGGGCGCAGCGATACCAGTTACGATGAGCGGGTGGCGATGGACAACTTCTATGTTACAAATTGGACCCCTTGGCTTGATATCGTGATTCTGATTCAAACGGTACGAGTGGTACTCATGGGTAAAGGGGCCTATTGACTACCCTGGCTTCCAAGGTGACGGTTCTCAAGTCAACCGTTTGGTTGATGTCAGGTTATGTGATCCGACAAGCGGCGCAGGTGGTCACCTTTATCTTATTGGCGCGCCTGATTGGGGCCGAGGGATTTGGGATGTATGCGGCGGCCTTAGCTGCCGCCACGATGCTCTCGCCTTTTCTCGACCTTGGTGGTTACAGCTTGGTGGTTCGGGAGATTGAGAATGGGGAAGACGTACCGGTGGCAGTCGGCAGGGCGCTCACGATGAGCTTCTCAGTGGCCGTGCCGGTACTTGCGATCTTCATCGTTTTCAAGCTGCTGCTCCTCGGTGCGGTCCCATGGACGCTAGCACTATGCGTTTTCTTTGCTGAGGCCATCGCAAATCGGGTTATCAGCATCTCTTCGGGTGTGCACGTCGCTAAGGGCCTGGTCAAACGTAACGCTCTCATCGAGTCGTTGACCGGGATTACGCGGCTAATCCTCGTGTGTTTCTTGTCCGTCATGCATGGCGATGTCGTCACGTGGGGCGTCATCTATTTCGTACAAGCAGCCGTAGTGGCTGTCCTGATCCTACTCTGGATTTCGCGAAGCTGGGGCCGGATCATGTTCCGTCTGCCGAAGCCCTACCGTCCCCGTCTGATTGAGGGGGTACATTTCGCCTTCGGTAATGCGGCACTAACGTCCACTATGGAAGTCGACAAGCTGTTGATCACGCGTCTGGTGGGACTCCCGGAAGCGGGAATTTATGCGGCGGCGCAGCGAATCGTCATACTGACCAACGCTTTTCTGTTCTCCTTTCTTACCTCGGTTTATCCGAAGTTCTTCGAGTTCGGCAAGCACGGGCACATTCACAGTAAGAGATTTGCCCTGAAGCTACTGCCTGTCACCCTACTGTACGGGGCGATGGTGTTCGTCGCACTGTATTTTTTCGCGCCCTATCTGCCTCGGATCATCGGGAGTGACTTCGAGAATTCTGTCGTCAGTCTGCAATTTCTGTCGTTTCTGGCGGTCATTAACGCAGTGCATTATCCGCTGGCAGACGCACTTACTGGTGCAGGTTTGCAGAGCAAGCGAACGCTGCTCTACCTCCTTGCCCTCATCGTAAGCGTGATGGTTAATCTTATCTTCATACCTCAGTACGGTTGGTTTGTCGCTGTGTACGCGAATTTACTAAGCCAGATCATGCTTTCTATCTGCCTAGCGCTGTACACGGACAGACGAGCGTTCTCGTCTGAGTATCCGGGAGGTCAATGATGTTCTTTTCTTTAGTGGTTGCCACCCTCAACAGAGTGGATGAACTGGAACGCCTGCTATGCAGTCTCTCAAGCAGTAAGCACAGGGATTTCGAGATCATTCTGGTTGATCAGAACGCAGACCACCGTCTGGATGAGATCGTTCAACGTTGGTCACAGCTCTACCTTCTCAAGCATGTCCGTATAGAGAATCGCGGAGCAAATTATGCCCGCAATCAGGGGTTGCGCCTTTCCTGCGGCGAGATTATATGCTTCGCAGATGACGATTGCTGGTTTGACCCGGAGACGCTTGGAAAAGTTGAATACACTTTAAACTTTCATCAACTGGACGCTGTTTTTGGATGCGTAAGAGATAAAAGCGGTAAGCAATCTGTTGGAAAATTCCCGGAAGGGCCAGTCATGATTACAGCCCGAAATACTTGGGGCACTTCAGTTGAATCTGCTGGGTTTTTCAGGAGAGGGTTTTTCGAAGACTGTGGCCTATTTGATGAGTCAATAGGTCCTGGCCCAAATAAACGGTATGGAGCGCACGAGATCGATGATCTAATCATTAGAGCATATCAAAGGAGGAAAAAATTACTATTTGATCCATCCATCGTTGTTAGGCATGATCAAGTGACTGAGGGTGATTGGTCTAAGAGGTATTTGAGGGCTTATAAATACGGTTTAGGTATGGGTTACGTTATGGGTAAACATCGTGTAGCGACGGTCCACTTCCTCCCCTTTATTGTCAAGCCTCTGCTGATGTCCATGGTTATGCGAGTGATGAGGCAAAAGGAGCGGGCCGACTTCTACGAAGTGGTATGGAGATCTCGCCTACTGGGCCGACAGGAATATGGAAGTTAGAATCTCCAGATTCTTCAGACCCAGTTTCTTTATAGGCCTGATGTCCCTGCTGATTTGGGTTATCTACCAATCTATCTCGCCGATGACCTATCAAAAACTCTTTTGGTCACCAAAGACTGGAGATCTGCTCAGCAGCACGCTCATGCTGCTTGTCATCCTGATCACCGTGCTGTTCTGCTACATCGGCGAGAAAGTCAGCTGGCGCAGCAGGCTATCGAGCCAGAGCTCATCAGGATACGAGATTGTCGATCTGCCGCGGTGGTGGATCACCTCCGCGCTTATCATATGTTTGCTCGCCTACCTAGTTTGGTTCGGAATCGGAGCAGTCCGGGCGAACGGTTTCCTGCAGATCTATGCGTTATATCGAGCAGACGCCTTCTATGTTAAAGAAGTGATTCTCGCTCCTATTCCTGGCATCACATCGTTTACCCAACTGGGTGTCATTGCGTTGCCGCTCGCTCTGCTCAATAAGCGAATGGGGCGGCTTGAACAAACGCTTCTGGTGGCCATCTTCGTGCTGGCCCTGCTACGCAGCTTCCTGTTCAGCGAACGTCTGGCCCTGCTGGAAATTATCATCCCGGTCTTTATTGTCTCGGTAACCAAGCGTGGGTTGCATTTTGCGCAGATTTTACGAAGCTTTTCTCTCTTCGTTGTCTTCGTAATGCTGTTCTTCATCATCAATGAATCCCGGCGCTCCTTCACAGCGCGCGGCATCACAGATTTCGCCGACGTTTTTCTTCTTGGTATATATCGGTTTTTCGGCTATTACTTGACCAGTGTAAATAATTATGGGTTGGCACTGTCGAATTACGACTTTGCCTTTCCTTTTAACTTTACCTTCTCCAGCCTTTGGAGTCTTCCTGGGATGGGGAACCTCTATCAGATTCTCTTTCCCGGTAAGCAGTTCGATGCACCGGAATTGCTGGCGTTCAACCGGCTGAACCCGGAACTCAACGTCTTCACCACCGTAGGCTATTGGGTAATGGAATACAGCAGCTTGGCCACTCTGATCGTCGCTGCGCTCTATGGCTTTACTAGTGGGCTCATCTATAGCAAGGCAAAGGAATCTTCTTATTGGCTGAGCTTCTATTCAATATGGTTCATCGGAATTCTTGAATTCATGCGCATCTACTACTTGGGAAGCCCCCGGGTCTTCATTCCCTTCGTCTTTTTCGCCGTGACACTCCTTGTCGCGCGGAGCTACCTGAGGAGTTCAAGATGAAAACATATGTCAACCTACGTACTCTGTCTGGGTCGCTGACCGGGGTTCAGAGATATACGCAGGAGCTGACCAGCCGCATGTCCGGCCTACATCTTTTGGTGCCGGGCCAGAGTAAGGCGCAGGGGCACCTGTGGGAGCAGCTCGTCCTACCGAGCCAGTGCCGCGACGGGCTACTGTGGAGTCCAGCGAACACCGGTCCCCTAAGTGTCCGGAATCAGGTCGTGACCATCCACGACGTGTCAACGCTTGATCACCCCGAGTGGTTCAGCAGAAGGTTCTCGGGCTGGTATAACTTTCTGCTGCCCCGCTTGGCGCGGCAGAGCACGAAGATCATTACGGTTTCCGAGTTTTCCGGAGACCGGATCGCTGAGCGTTGTGGGGTCAGTCGAGGGAAAATTGAAGTCACGCCGCTAGGGGTGAACGATAGGTTCAGGATACGGGCTCCTGAGCCCGAGCAGAAGGCTGTCCTCTCCCGACTCGGGCTTACAGGTAGCAAGTACTTCCTTTTTGTCTCCTCGCTGGAGCCGCGCAAGAACATCAGCCGGATCGTTGATGCCTGGCGTTCCTGGGAGAATCGGCCGCCTGATCTCGAACTTGTCGTCGTCGGGGGAGAGAGCAAGATCTTCAGTCAGGGGGTCGATTCTAGTCAGGCAGCGGACCTGAAGCTGCTAGGGCGACTGTCCGACGAAGAACTCATTACCGTCTACCAGAACGCACACGCCTTCATTTACGTATCCCTGTACGAGGGTTTCGGACTGCCGATACTTGAGGCGATGGCGGCGGGCATTCCAGTTATCTCGTCGAACGCTGCTTCCCTGCCGGAGGTGGCGGCGGACTCCGCCCTAATGGTCGACCCGCTCGATACTTGTGGCATTCTGGAACACATGAAGAGGCTTTACGACGACCCCGTTTTGCATGACGAACTAGCTCGCAAGGGAGAAGAGCACAGTCGGAGGTACAGCTGGGAGAGGACGGCCCAGCTGACGCAGGACATCCTCACGGGGGTCCCTACATGAATATGCTGAATACCTTCATCAGCGATCTAAATGCTGTGGGCAGTAATCGCGTGCTCGCGGTGCTCTCCAACCGTGGGTTTCATGCCCTGGCGTTCTATCGGGTGGCCCATGAACTCCACCTTAGGAAGATTCCCCTAGTGCCGCTAGTGCTCTCCAGAATCATTCAGATTCTCTACTCAATCGATATTGATTATCGGGCCACTCTCGGACCAGGCATCGTCATAGTTCACGGTGTCGGCACCGTGATTGGCCAAGGGGCCATCCTTGAGGGCAGGACGAAGATCTACCACGGTGTCACGCTGGGGATCGCTGAACGCAAGTCCAGGGATGGCTTTCCGCATGTGCGGGAGGACGTGGTGCTCGGTGCGGGGGCCAAGGTCCTGGGGCCAGTAGTCATTGGAACAGGTGCTCGGGTCGGTGCCAACGCGGTCGTACTTACGGACGTGCCAGACTATTACAACGCCGTCGGGGTCCCCGCTCAACTCTCACCGAGGAAAAGATGAACCCAGCTTATATTCAGGACTGGCTGGCCGGTGGTTTCGCTGGCAGCGAGAAAGTGCTCGCTGAGATGCTGGCCACGCGTTCCGGACCTATCTATACCATGGTGCACCGGCCCGAGGATTTCGTGGGTACGCCTTTGGAGGCAGCCGAAGTCTACACTAGTGCCATACAGCATTGGCCCAAGGGAGTCAGCCACTACCGCACCTACCTGCCGTTTATGCCTTACCAGATTGAGCAGTTCGACCTGACGGCCTATGACACCATCGTGTCGAGCAGCCATGCGGTGGCTAAGGGCGTAATCGTGGGGGCGGGCCAGCTGCACATCAGCTATGTCCATTCGCCCATTCGTTACGCCTGGGATCTATATCAGCAATACCTGCGCGAAGCCAACCTGACCAGTGGGGTCAAGGCGACGCTGGCCAAAGTGGCGCTGCATTACATCCGGTTGTGGGACCACAGCACGGCCAACCGGGTGGACGTGTTTCTAGCCAACAGCGAGTATGTGGCCCGGCGCATCTGGCGTACCTATCGCCGCCCGGCCCGAGTGCTGTACCCGCCGGTAGATGTAGACCGTTTCGACCACACCCGCCCGCGTGAAGAGTTCTACTTCACCATGAGTCGGTTTGTGCCATACAAGAAAATCGACCTGATCGTGGAGACGTTTACCCGGTTGGGGAAGCCGCTGGTGGTTATCGGCACCGGCCCCGACTTCGACAAGGTCAAGGCACTGGCCGGGCCGAACGTGCAACTGCTAGGGCGGCAGCCGGATGAAGTAGTTGCCGATTACATGGCCCGCTGTAAGGCCTTTGTATTCGCTGCCGACGAGGATTTCGGCATTGTTCCGGTCGAGGCGCAGGCGGCGGGTGCCCCGGTCATCGCTTACGGCAAGGGCGGCACCCTGGAAACGGTAGTGGCCAACCAGACCGGTGTGTTTTTCGGGCAGCAAAACGTAGAGAGCCTGAGCCGCGCCGTGGCCCTGTTTGAAAGGAAAGCTGGAGAGTTCGACGCCACGTTCATCCGGCATCATGCTGAAAAATTCCGCCCCGAACGCTTCCGCGCCGAGTTTACGGCCATCCTGGAAGTGGCGGAGGCGGCCAAAGCGCAGGGTGAAGATCCCGAGAGGTCAGTGCTGTTGCTTCAATTTTGAATCAACGGCTATTTACATGATTCTTGGCAAACAGCAGCCCTAACAGCAGCCCCAACCCTAGGACGACACCCAGGCCAGCAAGGGGCTGTTCCCACTGCTGCCAGCGCTTTACCGGAGTAACTCGCAAGTCCTGGATATAAAACGTCGCCGTGCCGGTATGTTTCTCAATGATGGCTAAGCTGTCGTCTGTAGGCGTTCGCTCTTGCAGTGGGGAGGAAACCACGCTGAAGCGCTGTATCTCGGCCGATGGCTTCAGTGGCAGTTGCCCACTGATCAGCGTGCCACGACGGTCTGCGGTTACGATGCGGAGCACTTGTTCATCCAGGCGCAGCGTAAAGGTCTGCCAGTCTGCCGAGCTGAGCAGGCGGTAGGTCAACACTTGTGGGCCGTCAGCTTGTACGAAGGCATCAACCTGTTGACCCGTTGCCTGCTGGTAGGTTGAAGGATAAGGTGGCTGAACGGCACCGTAGATCCGGCCAGTTTGCGTCCCGGTAAAGACTTGTAATGGCGCAAATTCAAGTCGCTTAAGTGATACAGCCATATCACTGAGATCTTGCGGCGCAAACGGCTTGAGACGCGGGTCCAGGTTGCTTTTGTCAGTCAGTATTTTGAGTTCATTACGCCCAGTATGCAAATTCGCGGGCAGTATCACGTCAAAATCCTGGGATTGTCGTGCTGCCTTGAGCGTCGTTAGTGTTTGACCATTGAAAAACACGCTCAGGCGCTGCTGGGTATAGGGCAGGTTAAGGCTTAGACGAACCTCTGCCTGGACTGCCCGTGTGGCCTTTACTTCGACAGTCGTGACCTTGCCCAACGTCCAACGGCCCCAATCCTCCTGGCCACGAAAGCCACTAAGGTTTCCTAGATGCAGGCCCGGCAGATCGGGGCTGACGGTAGGCACTACGCGGCTCATGCGTTTCTCCGGGGGGCGATAAGTACCAGCCCTACGCATACCCACCACAGCTCACTGAAGTGTGGACTGGGTACAGCGATGACCACATCCACCACGTTCATAGCGGTAAAGCCGTACAGCACCGCCAGCGTAAAGGGGTCGCCCACCTGCACGCTGCGCCATAGCGCGTACCCCATCACAGCGAGCAGGCCGGTCAGGCCGATGACACCACTTTCCAGCAGCCAGTGCAGCCAAGCGTTATGAGCGATCAGCCAGACACTTGACCAGCGACTCAGCTGCTGGGGGCACTTGATTTCGTTGCGTTCCAGTGTGGGCGTGAGCTGGCAGCCGTCCTTGAAAAGGTAGGTCAGGTATGGCCCGCCCTGGTACGGGCCCACGCCGCCCAGAGGTGACGTTTGCCAGCCGCGAATCGCATCTTGCCAGACATACTCACGTCCACTGGTCTGGTCGTTGAGCAGGCGGTCAAGTGGCTTGAAGGGGACATTGAGACTGGTCGTGGCGAAGGCGGAGAGCACGACGGCGGCGGCAGGCAGCATCACCCACCAGCGGCGGCGCTGCCCCCCGAAGGCGAGGGCGGCCAGCGAACCGACGCCGAGCGCCAGCAGTGGCCCCCGGCTCCCAGCAGCGGCGAAGGTCACCAGAGACAGCAGTCCGGCAGGCCAGCGCCACCAAGCTGCTGCACCGCGCCAGAACATCACCAGCCACACCGCTACCACCGCCACCAATCCCAGAGAAACGACGTAGTAGTAAGGGTGTCCAAGTCGCTCCTGCACGCCGGTCAGCCCCTGGGTGGTCATGGTGTAGGCCCAGGCCGAAACGAAGATGACCAGCTGACCCCACAGCAGGGGGCGCAGGTAGCGGCTTTCGCGCAGATAGGTGCCGGCAGCAATCATGGCCAGGATCAGCAGGGTGCGGGCGGCGGCGAGGGCCACCGACAACAGGGGCGCGGGCGTAAATAGGGCCGCAATCAGTTGGGTGGCAGCGAAGAAAAAGAGGATCCGGCGGGCAGTGAGCGGCAGGCTCCGCAGCTTGCCCAGACACGCCAGCGCCACCAAGTACAGCGGAGGAAAGACAGGAGTCAGGGCCAGCAAGCCGCTGAGCCAACCGGGAAATGCCCGCGACGAGGCGGGCCGCGTCGAAGGGGCACTCACGGGCTGAAGTATATGTTGCCGCGTTGACCCAAGCTTCAGGTTACCCTGCTAGATTCTGAGTGGAGACAAGATGCCTATTAAATTCGGAACGGATGGCTGGCGCGACATCATTGCTGAGGACTTCACCTTCGAGAACGTGCGGACGGTAGCCAGGGCGCATGCCCAGGTGCTGCGAGCCAGCGGTGCCCGCTCGGTAGCGGTGGGGTTCGACACCCGCTTTCAGGGGCAGGCCTTCGCCCGAGTGGTTGCCGAGGTGATGGCCGCGCAGGGCTTGGACGTTTGGCTGGCGAAGGAGTACCTGCCGACGCCCGCGCTGTCCTTTGCCGTGGTGCATCATGAAGCAGGTGGAGGGGTCATGATCACTGCGTCGCACAACCCGCCGCCGTACAGTGGCTACAAGATCAAGGGTTCGTATGGCGGTAGTGCGACGCCCGCCGTGGTAACCCAGATCGAGACTGCCCTTGCCTCTCCTGAGGAGTACCGCGGGCCGCACGGAGAGATACGGGACCTTGATATCCGGCAGGCGTACTACGAGCAGCTTGACCGGCAACTTGACCTGCCCACCTTGCGCGGTTACACCGGCCGGGTTATTCACGACCCGATGGGTGGCGCGGCTTGCGGCTGGCTGACTGGCTACGCTCAGCACGCGGGGCTCCAGCTCATCCTGGAAGAACTTCATGGCCATCCCGATCCCCTGTTTCACGGCGTCAACCCGGAGCCGATAGTGCAAAACTTAGGCGAACTGGTGAGCTGCCTGACCAATGAAACGGGACAGGTATTGGGTGTTGTCACCGATGGAGACGCCGACCGGGTGGGCGCAGTTACGGCAGGTGGGCATTTTTTCAACAGCCACCAGGTTTTTGCGGTGTTGCTGCGTCATCTGCATGGGCGCGGCATCCGGGGTCGGGTCGTCAAGACTGTGTCGGGCAGCCGCGTGATTGAGCTGCTGACTCAAAAGCTGGGCCTGGAGTTGCTGGAGACGCCAGTGGGTTTCAAATACATCACCGACGCCTTCTTGGAAGGTCAGCAGGACGCAACCAAGGCGGTGCTGATGGGAGGCGAGGAATCTGGCGGTCTGTCCTCACGCGGGCATATCCCTGAGCGTGACGGGCTGCTCAACAGTCTGCTAATGATAGAGGCCATGGCTGCCAGTGGCAAAAGCCTGGATGAGCTGTTTGCTGATATCGAACGTGAAGTGGGTTTTCGACATGTCTATGACCGCGCCGATTTGCACCTAAGTCCTGCGTTTGATAAGGCGGCCCTGATGACAGCCGCGCAGACGTATGGTGAACTGGCCGGTTACGTGGTGACCGGGGTTAAGGCCTTCGACGGAGTCAAGCTGGCCCTTGAAGGCGACGCCTCAGTGATGTTCCGGGCATCAGGAACTGAGCCGGTCGTGCGCGTCTACGTGGAGGCGCAGTCCTCCGAAGCAGTGGCGACCATCCTTGGTGAGGCCGTGAGGCGTGTACGCAGCTTTGACCGCTTATGAAGGTAGGGAATCTCAGGACTTCGGCGTGAATAATACCCGCAAGAGTGCAGTTGTGATACGAGTTTGAAGTAAAGATTTCCGATCAAGCCTTGGGGAGCCAATCCAATGGAAGCTGGTCGCCCGGGACACGAGAGCCACCAGGATCATGAGCCAGGCACGGCGGGTATCGACTACCTACCGGAGTTCGGCCAAGCGGTGTTGTGGCCTGCTGGCGGGCGAATCCAGATTGATGCGACGAGGTTCGCTCTGGGGGAGGGGGTTTCCTGGACTTACGTCGTTCTGGACGTCGAAACTCGTGTGGTGCTGAACATTCATGTGGTGCGGTCGCTCTCGGCTCGCAGCGCGGTCACCGCGCTGCGAGGAGGTATTGATGAACTGAAGAAGCTGGGCATGCAAGAAGCAGTCGTGGTGATGTCCGACGGCGGCTCGGACTTCACGTCTCATGAGTTTGGAGCTGCCTGTGACGAGGTGGGAACCTGGATCAGAGCAAAAGTGTCGCAGAAGGGTGGAATGGGCATTCTGGTGCGGGTGAACCGCACGCTGAAGTACGAGTTCATTTTCCGCGGGGAACCCAAGTCAAAGGCGGAACCAGCGCACTCTGCGCTGGGTTCCGCACCTGGTATAAAGCAGGGGACGGAGAGAATCTCGTGTTTTCTGGAGTACTACCGAGCACTCTCAGGGCAGACGGCTGCTGAGCACCTCGAAGTCGCCACTCAACGCATAGCGGCCCAAGCCAGCAGGCACCAGAACCGATTCATAGGGATTAAGCGTCCAAGCCACTCCATCGACATGTAACGTGGCCTCACCGCGAAGCACGGTCAGGGCATGGAAGGTGTGGGCCGCAGTGTCCCGTTCCAGCGGAGTGCGGCCCGGGGTCAGACGTTCCAAGACGAAGTAGTCGCAACGTAGCAGCTCCTGTACGCCATCTACAGGAGAGAGGTGCTGCAGCTCGGCGGTAACAGCCTGGGACACTTCGGCGCTCTGTGACAGGTGCAGTACCCGACCAGCCGAAGCCGGGCGGTCCCAGTCATAGATGCGGTAGGTAATGTCGCTGCTCTGCTGCACCTCATAGAGAAGAATGCCTGGCCCCAAAGCGTGGATGGTGCCAGCCGGAATCATCAGCGAATCGCCGGGGCTGACTTCCCGATACACGGCGCGGTTCATCACCTGCCCGGACAGGATGTCATAGCGTAGATCCTCGGGTGAGGTGTGCGGCGCGACACCGGCAATCAAACGAGCACCCGGCGCGGCATCCAAGATGTACCAAGCCTCAGTTTTGCCCAGCTTACCTACACCTTCCAGATGGGCGGCCTGATCATCGTTTGGGTGGACTTGCAGGCTCAGCCAATCGGCGCAGTCAAGGAGCTTGATGAGCAGGGGAAATCGGTCGCCCTGCGCTGCACGGCCCAGCAACTCGGTTGGAAACTCAGCGGCGAGCTGCGCAACCGTACGGCCTTCAAAGCTTCCGCCTCTAACCACGTTCTCTTCACCAATCGCCCACAGTTCACCAATGGGTTTCGTTGTTTCAGCCAAGCGTTGACCTCCCCAGACGCGTTCGACTGGCATGGCATGTAGGTGCAAGGGTGCCCAGTTCATGCCCTGAGTCTAAATGGTATGACTTGGCTAGTGGACTAAATCAATGGTCTGTGATTAGGGGGCCGTCAGGTGCCTGGATGAAAGGTCAAGCACCGAGTTAGCGCCTTGGGCCGATCAGGATCGCGACGGGGTTCTGACTACGCAACCGCACGGTCTCCACGGTGGACTTGATCCGCATGTACGTCTGCGAACCCGCCGCGTTCTTGCTGCACTGCGAGACCTTCCTCGCCATCACCACTGTCCGCAGGCTCCGTTCCGCTGCATTGTTCGTCGGTGGAATGTCCGGGTCCTTCAGGAACCGCCACAACCGATCCAGTACGCACTGCTTCAGGAGGCCCAGTCGAACCTCACATGCTGCCAAGTCAATGGCCTAGCGTTTGAATTCGGCGGTGTAGGTCTTCCTGGTCCTTACGGGTTTGCCTCCTATGGTGAGGCTCAACTCCACCGACTCAAAACTGGCTCAATCCCATTTCCGTCATGCCCCAAGCATACCTGCTTCAGTGCTAGGGGGGGGCTAATCAGACACCATCAGTTCAACGCCTTCGGAATACACCACTTTTCTGCTGGGATGCCACCCAGCAGGCCAAGTGTCCTTTGGTGAACTCTCATTTGCGTCAGGGAGTGAGCAGCAACACTATGAGGCATGAAGCACATTCTGTTCCCTACGGTCTCCGCCGCTGATGCCTTTATCGCCGACCTGCAAGCCCGTGGTGTGGTGCAGCCCGAAGTGGGCACCATGAACATGAGCCGCCGCGTGCAGAACGCTGCTGCCGACGCGAGCAGCACGGTTTCGACCGGCGCGGTAGCGACCCCCGCCACCACCTCGCAGACCACGCAGTACGTGGACGGCGGCGGCACCGCTGAAGACGCCGGTGCTGGTGCTGTCAAGGGCACGGTGGCTGGCGCCCTGACCGGCGCTGCTGCGGGCGTGATTGGCACCGCCGCGACGGTGGCGACCGGCGGTCTGGCCCTCCCCGTCATCCTGGGCATGGCGGCCCTCGGCTCGGGCGTCGGCGCTGCAGTGGGCGCTGTCGGCGGCGCGGCTGGTGTGGACGAAACCGGTGGCACCGTGACCACCACGACCACCAGCCAGTACCCCTCCAGCTACGAAGCGGACGACGCCTACTACAACCGCGTCAGTGAGCGCGTGAATGCGGGTGGCCGCGTCGTGGCCGTGGACAACAACGTGCCTAGCGACGTGCTCGCGCAAGCCGTCACCAAGCACGGCGGCGAAATCCTCAACTCCTGAACCTGACCTGAGTGGTCGTGCTGGCTTCCCTGAGTGGAGGCCAGCAATTTTTTTTCAGGCTGCATGTCCCCGGTCGGTGGGTGTCGACAAGGGAGTAACATGCAGTGATGTCTATTGCCATTGTCACGGACTCCACAAGTGACTTACCCCATGCCCGGCTGCGGGAGCTGGGTATCGTCAATGTGCCGCTCTATGTTCTCTTTGAAGGCCAGCTCTATCAGGACGGGGTGCAGCTCTCGGCCCCGAACCTCGTCGCCAGGATTCAGGCGGGACTGAAGATGCCGACCACGTCACAGCCGAGTCCGGCCGAGTTTGCCGCCGCCTACCAAAAGGCGCTGGAAACGGCGGACGAAGTCTTGAGTCTGCATATCAGCGGGCAGCTTTCCGGCACGGTAGGCAGTGCTCGCCTCGCCGCCCAGGAATTCGGTGACCGGGTCACGGTGGTGGACAGCCAGACGGTAACGCTGGGGCTGGGCCTTCAGGTACTCCGTGCCGCCGAACTGGTGCAGGCCGGTCAGACGGTGTCCGAAATCGTCGCGACGCTGCAACGGGTTCATCAGAGCGCCGACCTTCGCTTTACGGTGGACACCCTCGACTTTCTGCGGCTCAATGGGCGCATCGGTGGGGCGTCGGCCCTGCTGGGTGGGCTGCTCAACATCAAGCCCATGCTGGTCGTGCGCGGTGGCCGGGTGGACGCAGGCGGGCGCGTGCGGGGGCGGCAAAAAGCCCTCGCCGACCTCGTGCAGCACGTGCAGCAGTACGCCGAGCAGCACGGGGGCGCCCGCATCGCTTTTCTGGCGACGGTGGGCGGAGAGACGGACCGGGCCGCCGTGCGCGAGAAACTGGCGGGCGTGCCGCTTCAGGACATGGGGGACCACAGCATCGGCGCCGTCGTGACCGTTCATGCGGGGCCGGGTGCCGTCGGTGTGGCCCTCGAGCCTCTGACGGCCTGAACCGTGCGCGGCACGATACGCATGGCGCTGGCCCTGCTGGTTCTGGGGGCAGGGGTCAACGCCTGCCGTGACCATGAGCAGCAGGAGCGGCTGGGGCGGCCACGTTCCTCGGAACAGGTGTCCAAACCCAGCGCGGTGAACACACCCTCCACCCCTGCCGCAACTCCTCAGGTGGCGGTGTCTACACCCGTGTCGGCGGCTCCGGCGGCACCCGTAACCGGGGCGGCAGGCTGCGCGGCGGCTCCGGTGGTCGCCAGGGCGCCCGCGCCGCCTTTGCCCCTCAGTGGGCGGCTGGGGCTGTGGGTGGCGGTGGTGGACCCCCAGACCTTGCGGCCCATCCGGGCGGTGGCGGCCAATCCGGACAGCGTGTTTCCTCTGGCGAGCACTTACAAGCAGGCCGTGCTGTGGGCGCTGCTGCGCGAGTTCGACGCCGGACGCGTTTCGGCCACCGAGCGTTTCGATGTGACCCCCGCCAACCAGAGCCTCGGTGACTATCCCTTCGACGGCAGCAACGTGCGTGAACTGTCGCAGCGCATGATTCAGTTCAGCGACAACACCGCCACCGACATCTTGCACCGCCGAACCGGGCTTCAGAAGGTGCAGGACGTGGCCGACGGGCTGGGCCTGTGCCGCACCCGCCTCATCCTGCCGACCAAGGCGTGGTGGGTGATGGAAACGGGGCTGTCCCCGACCTTCAACAAGTCGCCCGGCTGGGTGACGGCGACGGGCGAGGAGCGCACCCGACTGGCCCAGGCCATAGACGCCGACGCCCAGAAGCTGCGCTACGACGTATTGCAGCGCAAACTCGACGACTATTTCGACCACCGCTACAACTCTGCCGACGACCTCAAGGTGCACAACCTGAGTACGCCCTACGAGTTCGCCACCCTGCTGACCCACGAATTCCTGCGCCCCGGCCTGACGCCCCGCGCCCAGAAATGGCAACGCGAGGTGATGGCGAGCGGATTCGGGCGCTCGGCGCTTAGGGCGCAGTACGCCAAAAACATCGACTATTTCGGCGGCAAGGGCGGCAACGGTTGGCGCATTCTGACCTACAGCGGCTATTTCCAGACCAAGGCCGGACAGCGGGTGGTGTACGTCTTCATGCAGCACGGGGCCGACGAAACCTACACCATGCCCAACACCCGCCGGGCCTTCGCCTGGATCAACGCCGGAATAGACGCCGTGCTGGGGCCGCAGCAGCCCGTCGCCCCCACGCCCGCGCAGCCGACCGCAACCCCGGCAGACCGTGCCAAGGCCGAGGCTGCCCAAGGAGCCAGTCAGGGACGCTAAAGCTATGCGCCGAGCAAGGCGCTGACGGTCTGCAACCGCCTCAACGCCAGTGCCTCACCGTGAAGGGGCACTGGCGTTCAAATAGGTTTCTGAGAGGTTTCGCCCTCAGCCCTTATGGCTCCCGCCCAGCGCGTCCACGCGGCTCAACTCGGCAGCGATGGCGCGGTCGAGCTGTTCGCGGGCTTCGGCGTAGCTGCCCTGGAAGGTGGCTCCGGCAGCGGGAACGTGGCCGCCACCGCCCAGTGCTAGGGCCACGTTTTGGGCGCTGACCGGGCCGCGTGAACGCAGCGAGAACTTGACCCGGTCGCCGTAGTCCTTCGCCATGACCGCCAGTTGTGCGCCCTCGGCGTTGCGGAGCATGCTGACATAGCTTTCCACGTCGTCCCAGTTGGCCCCGGCCCGCGCCAGCATTTCGTTGTCCACGCGGGTCTGCACCACACGGCCCCCGTGCTGGAATTCCAGTTTGCCCAGCACCTCACGCAGCAGCAGGTAGTACGACGGCGGATTCTGGCGGATCTGTTCGTTCAGCCAGCCCAGCCGCGCCCCGTGACGGCGCAGGCGGGCAGCACACTCGAAGGCCTCGGCGCTGACCGAGTCGAAGGCGAAGTTGCCCGTATCGGTGCTCAGGCCCAGCATCAGCGGGGTGGCGAGGTGTTCGTCCCAGGGAATATCGAGGGCGTCGATCACGTCGGCAACCATCATGGTGGCCGCAGGCTTGCTGGGGTCGACCACACCCGCGTCGGCGCGGCGCTGGTTGGTGCCGTGGTGGTCTACGTTGACCACTGGTCCGCCAAACGTCCGCAGGTCGGCCCCCGCCACGCGCACCGGGTCGTTGTTGTCCACGTCCAGCACAGCGGCCAGCGCCCCAGCGGGCCACTCGGTCAGCGGCGCCGACAGTTCGCCCGGCTCGGGCAGGAAGCTTAGGTAGCGCGGCACGGTCATGGGCGCGATCACGGTTTTGCCCAGCCGCCTGAGTGCGCGGCTCAGGCCCAGAACGCTGCCGAGCGCGTCGCCGTCAGGATTTTCGTGTGCCAGCACGACGATGGGGCCGGAATGGGCGTGAAGGCAACGGGCAACGGCCCGGATATCGTCCCAGTATTCAGGACTGGCGGCATTTTCAGCGGTCATCTCCGGGATTATAGGTGGTCTCATTTTTGGGCCAGAGCCGCTGCGCGTCCTGAAGAGCGACTTTATCTGCACAAATGGGGCATTGAGGCGCCGATTCACCCCACAATGGGGGCATGACATTTTCCGGCAGACATGTGGCGTTCGATTGGGGCGGCGTCTTTACCATCGGCACTTTCGACGGACGCAGCACCCAGAACATGGCTGACCGCAGCGGCGTGGCGGTGGACAAGGTGCGCGAGAGCTATTTTCGCCACGTGCGCCAGCTTGAAGTCGGCGCGTGGAGCCTGCCCCAGTTCTGGGAGACGGTGCAGCAGGAAACCGGAATGACGCTGCCTTACAGCGAATTCGAGCCGCTCTATCTGGGCAGCATTGTCGACAACGAACCGATGTACGCGACCCTGGCGACCTTGCCCCGCAGCGTGCGCGTGGGCCTGCTGAGTAACAATTACCCCGTCGTCAGTGACCATCTGGGGCGTGACCCCCGCTTCGCCCGCTTCGACGCGCTGGTCTTTTCCAACGAAATCGGCCACAAGAAGCCCGCACCCGAGGCGTTTGCCGCGCTGGAGCAGAAAATGGGTATGCCCGCCGCGCAGGTGGCCTTTGTGGACGACGTGCAGGAAAACATAGACGCGGCGGGTGCCTTTGGCTTTCACGGCATCTTGTACCACCACGACGCGCACGAGCAGTTCGAGCGGCAGTTGCAGGACTGGCTTCAGGGATAACCGACCCGCTCAGGTCAGCTGGTACCGCTTGGTCGGCCTGCCGACGCTGCCGTAGCTCAGGTCGAGTTCGGCTTGCCCCAGTTCGGTGAGTTGCTCCAGATAGCGCCACGCCGTCGCCCGGTTGATGCCGAGTCGACGCCCCACGTCCTCGGCGCTCAGGGGTTCGGGGCTGGCCCGCAGCACCTCGGCCACTTTTTCCAGCGTGTGGGCCTCGACCCGTTTGGGCAGATGTTGCGTCCGCGCATGACCCAGCAGGCGGTCGAGGGCGCTCTGGGTAAATTCGCGTTCGCCGCCGCGCATGGCGTCCCGGCGGGCCTGCACCGTGTCCAGCGCGGCATAGAGGCGTTCACGGGTAAAAGGCTTAATCAGAAAGTCCGCCGCGCCGCCGCTGAGGGCCGCCTGCACGCTCGCCGCGTCCCGCGCCGCCGTGAGCAGAATCACGTCCTGCACCCAGCCCGCCGCCCGCGCCTCGGCCAGCAGGTCCAGGCCGCTTCCGTCGGGCAGATACACGTCCAGCAGCAGCAGGTCGGGGCGGTGCTGACGCAGCAGCGTGCGCCCGGCCTGAACAGTCTGCGCCGTGCCCAGCACGCAGTATTCGGGCCGCCCTTCGATGTAGCCGAGGTTGACCTGCGCCACCAGTGGGTCGTCCTCGACCATGACGAGGCTGTAGGGGGCGCTCATGGCTCCATTATCGGGGCAGAAGTGGGGTAAGCCGCGCCAAACTCCAGCGGCAGATTGACCCCGAACACCGTCCACTCGCCTTGCCGCTCGTGCCAGACCTCGCCGCCCATGGCTTGCACCAGCGCCGCCACGCCTGCCAGACCGTGCCCACGCCCGCTGCCCTTGGTGGTCTGGCCCGCCGCGAAAGGGTTCAGGTTCGCCGGGACACCGGGGCCGTTGTCGCGCACCTCGGCGCTGAGGCCGTCGGGGTCGAGACCGATGTCCACCCGCACCTCGCCTGCCCCGTCCAGCACGTCCAGCGCGTTCTCGATGTAGTTGCCCAGCGCCGTCACCAACGCGTCGGACTGCACGGGAGTCAGGGGCGGCACCTCGCTTTCGGGACTGATGCTCAGGGCCACTCGCAGCTCGTGGGCGCGGGCCACTTTCCCCGCCAGCAGCGCCGCCACGCGGGGTTCGGCAATCCCCGAAAGGGCCTGATTCAGTCCCGCTTCGGCGTCCAGTTCGTCCTGAATGACCCGCAGCGCCTCACCGCTCTGGCCCAGTTGCAGGAACCCGGCGATGATGTGCAGGCGGTTGCCGTACTCGTGCGCCCGCGCCCGCACCGCGTCCACGAAGCGGCGCGTGTCGGTCAGTTGCTCGGCGAGGCGGGTGGCTTCCTCGCGGTCGGTGAAGGCCACCAGTCGCCCGCCCCCGGCCAGCGGCGTGACGTTGACCAGCACCACCCGCCCGCCCAGCGGCAGCGGCCAGCGGCGCACTTCCTCCTGCGGCTGCCAGCGGGCCAGCTCGGGCCAGACGCTCTCCAGCGCGGCGGGCAACTGGGCCAGGTTCAGCGCGGACAGGGCGGGCGCGTTCGCCACCGTCACGGCCCCGCCCTCATCCAGCAGCATCACCGCGTCGGGCACGGTACTCAGCAGTTGACCCTGCCGCACGGTCAGCGCGGCGATGTCTGCGGGTTCCAGGTCGAGCAGGGTACGCCGCAGCCGCCGCCACAGCAGCCAAGAACTCAGCAGCGCGAGCGCCAGCACGCCCAGGGTCAGCGGCACATGCTGGCGCAGGATGGCCCGCAGCAGGCTGGTGCGGCTCGGCACGCCGAAGGCCACCACCGCCCGCCCCGCCTCGTGCTGTCCGGCAAACAGCGTCTCGCCGCGCCAGTAGTAGGGTTGGCCCTCCACGGTCTTGATGCCTTCTCCATCGGCAAAAATGGGTTGGCCCCGCTCACCGATAAACGCCTGGGCCAATTCTGGCGTCAGGGCGTCGAAAGACAGTTCGCCGCGCTCGTTCCAGCCCGCCAGCAGCGCCGCGCCCGCCTGCTCACGCCAAAGGGTCAGCCAGTCGTCCCGCGTGGCCTCGTCTGCCTGCACGTCCTGCAAGGCCAGCGGCAGGTCAGAGCCGTGCAGCACGCCCTCGGCCTGCGACTGGCGAATGTCGAAAAACTGTCCCCCCAAGTAGCGCTCGGTAAACAGCACCGTGCCGCCTCCCAGCGCCAGCATGACCAGCAGCAGGGTGCCCAGTTGCCACAGCATCAGCTCCGAGCGCAGGCTGCGGCCCCGCCGGGCAGCGGGAGGGGAAGCGGGCCGGGTCATGCGGCCATTATCGGGCGGCGTGCAGAGAGGACAGGAATTGTGTGCCTTGTGTGCCTGAAGTGCATTCTGTGCGGCAAAAACGGGAAAGTGCGGGCAGGGCCTCCGCTAGCCTGAGCGCCATGAAGAAGAACCTTCTGACCGCCTCGCTCACCGCCCTTCTCGCCAGTGTCCTGACCGCCCAGGCGGGTGGCGTAGACAGCGGTAAGGTCGACACGACCCTCGCCAGCCAGCCCCGCGCCTTCGTGAACCAGCCCGCCGTCAAGGTGCGTCTGCAAAAGACGATGGGCCTCGTCAACACCCGGTTCCTGCTCAAGAACTTCGGCACCGTGTCCACCTTGCAAAAGACGGGCGGTGTGGTCGCCGTGACCGGCTGCCGCCCCCACGACTGCGGGGACAACGGCTCGCTGGTGGCGTATGACATCAAACACGACGCCTTCAAGGTCTGGCTGACCGTTGGGGGCAAGACCCGGGTCTATGCCGACAAAGCCTTTGCGGGCGCCCTGAATGCCGACGTGAAAGCGTACGCGAACGACGCCAAGTAAATGACTGGGAACGCCGCCACTGGGAATCCCTGGTGGCGGTGTACTTTTTCGAGTGGTGTACTTCCATGTGTCAGGGGTACACCACCGTTTTGGGAGGTGGAGTGGATGCAGACTGTCCTCACTGAAAGAAGGGCGCTGGCAACGGCGAAAGGTACCTCCCCAAGGTGGGCGAGGGCGACTCATCCCTTCAAAGGAGCTACACCATGACCCCCACCCCCAAGACCCCCGCCGAAATCCTGGAAAAGACCTGGCAGACCGAAGAGCGCTGGCAAGGCGTCAAGCGCAACTACTCCGCCGAGGACGTCGTCAAGCTGCGCGGCAGCCTGCCCATCGAGCACACCCTCGCCAAGCACGGCGCCAACAAGCTGTGGCGCCTGATGAAGGAAGAGCCCTTCGTCAACGCCCTGGGCGCCCTGACCGGCAACCAGGCCATGCAGCAGGTCAAGGCGGGCCTCAAGGCCATCTACCTGAGCGGCTGGCAGGTCGCCGGTGACGCCAACAACGCGGGCCAGATGTACCCCGACCAGAGCCTCTACCCCGCGAGCAGCGTGCCCGATGTCGTCAAGCGGATCAACAACACCCTGCGCCGGGCCGACCAGATTCAGCACAGCGAAGGCAAGCATGACGTGGACTACTTCGTGCCCATCGTCGCCGACGCTGAAGCCGGATTCGGTGGCCCCCTGAACGCCTTCGAGCTGATGAAGGCCATGATCGAAGCGGGCGCGGCAGGCGTTCACTTCGAAGACCAGCTCGCCAGCGAGAAGAAGTGTGGTCACCTGGGCGGTAAGGTGCTCGTGCCCACCAGCCAGTTCATCCGCACCCTGAACGCGGCCCGCCTCGCCGCCGACGTGTCCGGCGTGCCCACCGTGCTGATCGCCCGCACCGACGCCGACGCCGCCAACCTGCTCACCAGCGACGTTGACGACAACGACAAGCCCTTCTGCACCGGCGAGCGCACCCCCGAAGGCTTCTACTACGTCAAGCCCGGCATCGACCAGGCGATTTCCCGCGCTCTGGCCTACGCTCCCTACGCCGATGTCATCTGGTGCGAAACCAGCGTGCCCAACCTGGAAGACGCCAAGAAATTTGCCGACGCCGTGCACGCCCAGTTCCCCGGCAAGCTGCTGGCCTACAACTGCTCGCCCTCCTTCAACTGGAAGAAGAACCTGGACGACGAAACGATTGCCAAGTTCCAGGTCGAGCTGGGCAAGATGGGCTACAAGTTCCAATTCATCACCCTGGCGGGCTTCCACGCGCTGAACATGAGCATGTTCGACCTCGCCTACGGCTACGCCCGCAAGCAGATGAGCGCCTTCGTGGAGCTTCAGGAGCGCGAGTTCGCCGCCCAGGAACGCGGCTTCACCGCCGTGCGCCACCAGCGCGAAGTCGGCACCGGCTACTTCGACCTCGTCTCGCAGGCGGCAGGCGGCGGTCAGAGCAGCACCACCGCTCTGGCAGGCAGCACCGAAGCCGAGCAGTTCGAGCACTAAACCTTCAGTACGGGTCATAGAGCAGGGGAGAGCCTTCCGGGGTTCTTCCCTGCTTCTTTTGGTGGACGCGCGGCAGTACAGGGCGCTCTAGCCTGAGCCATGTTCACGCTTCTGCTTTCGGCTGTTCTGGCGACGGGCAACACGGCTCTGGTTGCCCCCTCGCTGCCCGTCACTGTGGATTTCGGTGCCAGGGGCAAAGTCGCCGTGCCCAGGCCCGCCCCGCAGGCGGATTTCGAAGCCCAGCTTCGGCAAGTGCTGATGTCGCCGCGCCGGGATGCGGCCGCCGTGCAGTTCTGCTGGGACATTCCCAAATACGCTTTCTGCCGGGTGATTCTGGCCCGCCCCGGTCAGCCCATGCTGACCCTGAAAAACAGTGACGTGCGAAAACTTCTCTGGACGCCGGACGGCAAATACCTCGTCGGGACGGGGGCCAACACCGTGCGGCTCTGGAATCTGGTCGGCGGCGTGCGGGTGCATGTGCCGGGGCTGGAACCCGACCAGCTCGACGAACGCATCGTGACGCGGGACATCACCCAGCTGTGGCTGGAACAGGGCAAGCTCTGCGTGGCGATGGTTTCGGACGTGTTCAGGACTTCGGGCGGCCCTGCGCTGCGGCAACTGACCAGCACCACGCGTTACCAGTTGCCTGCGCTCAGACCGCTGCAAGTGGTGGGCTTGCCTGCTGGCGGCACCGGGGAAGCGCCCTGTTCCATGCCGCACGCCGAATCCCAGACACCGCTCTCCTGAAACGCGAACCTCCTGAAACGCAAAAGGAGCGCACCCTGACCTGGATGCGCCCCGACAAGCAAGACTTCTTTACCCTTCGCCCTGCTCCTCCAGCCGGAAACCGTGTGGCAAGAAGTCGCGCACCAGTCCGCTGATGACCTCGCCCTGGGCGTTGGTGCAGACCACGCGGGCGTCGGGGGCGAACTCGAACAGCACCTGACGGCACGAGCCGCAGGGGGTGGCGGGGGGGCTGGCCTCGGTGTACACCACGAGGTCGGTGAAGGTGCGCCCGCCCGCCGTCGCCATCGCCTGCACCGCCGACTGCTCGGCGCAGCGGGTCAGGCCGAAGCTGGAATTCTCGACATTCGCACCGAAGTACACCTGTCCGTCGGGGGTTCGCAGGGCCGCGCCCACCCGGAAGCGGCTGTAAGGCGCGTAAGCCTGCTTGAAAGCCGCTTGTGCACCTGCCAGGAGTTGCGGGTCGGGGGTCAGATTCAGGGGATTACTCATGGAAAGACTCCTGTGGGTCAGCCAGCGGGTCGGGTTCGGCAGAACGCTCGACGCGAACGCGGGTCACCCGGCGCTGGTCAGCTTCCTCGACGGTGAAGGCCCAGCCGTTCTGGTAAAAGCTCTGCCCGACCTCGGGAATGTCCCCGAAGTGGCTGGTCATGAACCCGGCCAGCGTGTCGTATTCGGCCTCGCCGTCTTCGAGGTTGCTGCCCAGCCGCTCCTCGACTTCATGCACGGTCAGGCTGGCGTCCATCAGGTAGATGCCTTCGGCAATCACGATGATGGGCTGCTCCTCTTCTTCGTCGGTTTCGTCGTAGATTTCGCCCACGATTTCCTCGATGGCGTCTTCGAGCGTGACCAGTCCCATCGTGCCGCCAAATTCGTCCACCACGATGCTCATGTGCGACTTCTTGGCACGCATCTTGGCGAGCAGGTCCTTGATTTTCATCGCTTCGGGCACGAAAAACACCGGGCGCATCACGTCGGCGATGGTGAGGTGGTCAAGTTCTTCAAGGTGGCGCAGCACGTCGCCGGTGTGCGCGATGCCCACGATGTTGTCGGCGGTGTCCTGGTACACGGGCACGCGAGAGTAGCCGTGTTCGGCATTGAGTTCGAGCAATCGGCGCAGCGGCAGGGCGCTGTCCACCGTCACCATGTCCACGCGGGGGCGCATGACCTCACGCACGGTGGTGTCGGACAGGTCGAAGACGTTGTAGACGAGTTCCTTCTCGCTGTCTTCCAGCACGCCTTCCTGACTCGACGCGCTGACGATCATGCGGATTTCTTCTTCGGAGTAGGCGGTGTGGTGCCCGGCGACCCCGCGCAGGCCGAAGGCGCGAACCACGCCATTGCCCAGCGCGTTCAGGCCCTTGATGGCCCACTTGAACACCAGGGTGAAGGCGAGCAGCGGGCGGGTCACGAGCAGCGAAACCTGTTCGGCACGTTGCAGCGCCCAGCTTTTGGGGGCCAGCTCACCGAACACGATATGCAGAATGGTGCTGATGGCGAAGGCCACGCCGAAGGCAATCGCCTTGCGCTGGCTCTCGCTCAGGGCCGTGTCGTGCAGCAGCGGCTCCAGCAGATGCTCGATTGCAGGCTCGGCCACGAAGCCGATTGCCAGACTCGCCATCGTGATGCCGAGCTGCGTGGCGGCGATATACAGGTCCAGGTTTTGCAGGGCCTTTTGCGTCGCCTGCGCGGTGGAATTGCCTTCTTCGGCCAACTGGTCGATGCGGGTGCGGCGCACGCTGACCAGGGCGAATTCGGCGGCCACGAAAAAGCCGTTCATCAACACCAGGGCAAACAGCGCCACGAGTCCAAGAATGTCGTTCATGCAGTGACGCGCTCCATGTTCGCGTCCCGGTCATCCGCACGGCACATGCTGCCCATTTCGCTGCGCGGCGCAGAGAAACGTCGGTTTCCGGTAGGGAAAGTCAGCCACAGTAAAAAGCCCGCCAGCAGGCGGCTTTTGCTGGGCGCATAGAAAGAGCCAGAACTGGGAGGCTCCATAGCAGAGGGCAGTGTAGCACGCCTGCCGCCCGTCCTCCTTCCCCGAGATAGGGCGGGTCAGCCGCACAAGCCGCCAGATGAAGAGCGACAGAAATCACGATTTTAAACATTCTGTCAGACTTCATTTTCTAGTCTTGACACTCAGAAAATAAGCGGGGTGCCTGGGCGACTGCGGTGGTGGCCCAGTGGCACTGCCGACAGGGAGGAAGGCCCTTTGACGCTCATTCTATTCGTGCTGGTCGCTGCGGTGGTGGCAGGGTACTACCGCTCTGCCCTCACGCCGTTTTTGCTGGGGCTGGCGGCCCTGGCCCTGCTCAATCTGCTGGGCACGGTTGACCACCTGCTGACCGAAGCGCGTGGTCTGCCCCTCGGTTGGGTGGGCGGGGCGGCAGTGCTGGTCGTCGCCTGGGGACTGTTCTGCCTTTCAAGGAGCGCTCTGTTTTTTGTCGCGTTGCTGCTGGCCCTGAATGTCAGTGGCCTGGCGATGGCGGTGCAGCAGTCGGCCTGGGCGCTGACCGGACTGGAAAAAAGGCCGCTGGTACAGCGAATTTTCTGCCCTGACCGCCTGACGGCGAACCTGCGGCTGTATGAGGTGGCAGACGACTCGTCCGGCCTGAAGGTACTGGTCAAGACCGGAACCAGTCAGTTGACCGGGGGGGCGGTGATGTGCAGCGCCACTTCGCGCTACCTGCCGCTGGCCGAGCGTTTTGACCGCTGGGACGCCGACCGCAACAACGTCAGAACCTACATGACGGTGGGCGAGTACCGGGCCGTCCTGTTCGTGCCGTCGCTGAGGCATTCGCGCCTAATGTTTCCGGTCAAAATCGAAAACGGCGTGATGCAGTTGCCTGTGGGCCACCATGCCCGCTGGGGGGTGACCGTTCGGCCCCTGCCCCACTGAACCTATGCGCTGGTGCCGACCACTTCGGCCACGTTTCGCACGCCGTCGCGTTCCAGCAGGCGCAGCAGCCCGGTGTTGATGTCGCGCACCAGCCCCGGCCCCTTATAAATCAGGGCGGAATAGACCTCGACCAGATCGGCCCCCGCCTGCAATTTGGCGTAGGCGTCCTCGGCGCTGAAAATGCCGCCCACGCCGACGATCGGCACCCGGCCCCGCGTGAGGCGGTAGGCGTCCCGCACCAGTTCGGTGGAGCGCTCGGTCAGCGGACGTCCGCTGAGGCCCCCCGCCTGCTCGCGGTTGGGGTGGGTCAGGCCGTCACGGGAAAGGGTGGTGTTGGAAATGATGAGGCCGCCCGCGCCCACGTCCAGCACCGCGCCCACGCTCGCCTCGAAGTCAGCGGGGTGCAGGTCGGGGGCCAGCTTGACCAGCACAGGCGGGCGGCGCAGGCTCCGTACCCGGCCCGCGTCCACCTCCTCCAGCACGGCCCGCACGAGGTCGGCCAGGTCATCCGCCGCTTGCAGCGCCCGCAGGCCCGGCGTGTTGGGGCTGCTCACGTTGACCACGAAGGCGTCGGCCACGTCCTGCAAGGCCCGCACGCATTTGCGGTAGTCCTCGGCGGCGTCCTCGTTGGGGGTGGTCTTGTTCTTGCCGATGTTGACCCACACGGGCGCGGTTCGCCCACGCAGCGCAGCGAGGCGGTCATGCAGCGCCGCCGCGCCGCCGTTGTTGAAGCCCATGCGGTTGATCAGCGCTTCGTCCTCCGGCAGCCGGAACAGCCGGGGCCGCTCGTTGCCGCTTTGCGCGAGCGGTGTGACCGTGCCGACCTCGATAAAGCCGAAGCCGAAGGCGCTGAAGGCGGGCACGGCCTGCCCGTTCTTGTCCAGCCCCGCCGCGAGGCCCACGGGCGTCTCGAAGGTCTGCCCCCACAGGGTGCGCCGCAGCGCCGTGCCGCCCGGCACCGTCAGCGTTCGCGCCAGCCGGGGCAGCAGCGGCAGCGCCGAGGCGAGTTCCAGTCCGCGCAGGGTGAGGTGGTGGGCGTCCTCGGCGTCCATGCCGAACAGCAGCGGGCGAACAGTCTGGTACATCGCGCCCCAGCATAACGGGGCGGCCTGGCTTATGCTCAGGCGCATGACCCGCGCCCTGTACCACGAAAACGGCCTGCAACTCGACTTTTCCGCTCCTGTCGTGGCGGCGCAGGGCCAGGAAGTCGCGCTGGAGGCCACCGCCTTTTATCCCGAAAGTGGCGGTCAGAGCAGCGACGTGGGCACGCTGAGCTGGGACGGCGGGCAGACGCAGGTGGAACACGTCCGCAAGGACAAGGCGACGGGCACGATTTGGCACCGTCTGACGGGGAATGTGCCCGAGGTCGGCGTGGTGGTCACGGGCGAAGTGGCCGCCGCCCCCCGCTGGCGACACACCCAGCGGCACAGCGCCGAGCATCTGCTGGCCCAGGCGTTCAAACGGGTCAATCCTGTCTTTGAAGTTGCCTCGGTGGGCATGACCAGTCCCGAATGTCACATCGACTTTGTGGGTGACCCCGCCGAAGTCCACATCCGCGCCGCCGAACAGCTCCTGCGCGAAACCCTGGGCCGTGACGAGTTGACGCTGGAGACGCCGATTGTCCCCGAAGACGAACTGGCAAATTATCCGCTGCGCCGCGAGAGCAAGGTGGGCGGGCAGGTGCGGCTGGTCATCTTCCGTGACTCGGCGGGCGAATATTTCGATGTCAGTGCTTGTGGCGGCACCCACGTTCCCCGCGCCGCGATGTGTGCGCCTGTGGTCGTGTTGCGTTCCGAGCGGGTGCGCGGCGGTCAGACCCGCGTGGTGTTCATGGCGGGCGAGGAGGCGAGCGAGTATCTGGCAGGCGTGTACCGCGACGCCCGCGCCGTGGCCCAGGCCTTCAGCGCCCCGGTGGAGCAGTTGCCCGAACGGGTAGACGCGCTGCGGACCGACCTGAGCGCCGCCCGCGCCGACGCCGAAGCGGTGCGGCGCGAACTGGCGCGGCATCTGCTGGCAACGGCTCCGGCGCAGGGTAAGCCGCCGCTCAAAACCCTGACCCTCAGCGACCCTGCCCTGCTGATGCCCGTGCTGACCCAGGTGGCGGCAGGCGAAGTGGTGGCCGCCGTAGAAACGGGCGGGAGCTGCGGGGTCGCCAGCGGCACGGCAGAGGTCAAGGCGGGCGACTTGCTGCGCTCGGCCCTGGCCCAGACCGGGGGCAAGGGCGGCGGAAAACCCGACCTGGCGCAGGGGACGACCGCCCAGCCCGCCGAGTTTCTGGCGGCGGTGCGCGGCGTGCTGGCCTCTACCCCTTGACCGCCAGCGCCCGCAAGCGCCGATAGTCGCTGACCCACGCTTCGCCGTTCCAGAGGCGCGGGCGGGCATATTCCTCGGCCATTTGGATGACTTCCTGGCGTTCGACGTCGCCCAGCGGGGCCAACCACGCGCCGCCAAAACCCGCCAGCCACGCCCGGAAGCCGTCCTCGCCCGTCAGCAGCGAGGGCCGCTCGAACCAGTGCAGGCGCTCGACCCGCAGCCCCGCCGCCTCCAGGCCCGTGCAGAGTTCGCCTGCCGTCGGGAAAACCCAGGGCGAGGGCAGGTCGGGCAGCCCCAGCGTCTGCACCGCGTGAGCGACGGCGTCCAGGGTGGTCTGCACGTTTTCCGCTCCCCCCATTTCCAGCACGAAGCGGCCCCCCGGCCTGAGCGCAGCGGCGACCCGACCAAAGACGGGCGGCAGCGGGTTCATCCAGTGCAGCGCGGCATTGCTGAACACGGCATCGAATTCGGCCTCATAGGGGAGGGTGTGGGCGTTCTGCACCTCGAACCGCACCTCCGGGTAACACTGCTGCGCGGCGGCAATCATGGCGGGGCTGGAATCCACACCCGCCACCCCGGCTCCACTGGCGGCAATTCGGGCGGTCAGTTCGCCGCTGCCGCAGCCCAAGTCCAGAATCTTTTCTCCGGGTTGCGGGCGCAGCCACTCGGCGGCGAGGTCTTCGCTGGACTGGAAGACGAAGGCGTGGCGCTGGCGGTACTGATCGGCGTTCCAGGGGTCGGACATACCGAAGTGTAGAGGGCCGGGGTGCTGGGGGGAAGGTTCGCCTCTGACGCTGCGCTGATAAGGCAGACCCTAAACTGAGTGGCGCATGAAAAACAACCTTCTTCTGATTGGTGCCGCCCTGAGCCTGAGTGCCTGCTCCATGACCTCCGGCCCCGCCACCCAGGACGTGACCGTGATTGGCGTCAACGACCTGCACGGCAACCTGCTGCCCACCTCCTTCCGCGTGCCCGACCCCGCCGACCGCAGCAAGACCCTCACCGTCCAGGCGGGCGGCATTGAGGCCATCGGCGGCGTGCTGGACGAGGCCCGCAAAGCCAACCCCAACACCATTTTCGTGGGCGTGGGCGACATGACCGGGGCCAGCCCGCTGGTCAGCGCCCTGCTGCGCGACGAGCCGACCATCAAGGCGCTCAGCGACCTGGGGATGGCGGTCAACGTGGTCGGCAACCACGAATTCGACTACGGCGTGCAGGAACTCGCCCGCTTCCAGAAGGGCGGCTGTGATTCCAATGCGCCCGAAAAAGCCTGCGTGTTCGATAAGACCTTCGCGGGCGCGGGCTTTACCTACCTCGCCGCCAACGTCAAGAACAGCGTGGGTCAGAACGTGCTGCCCGCCTACAAAATCGTGCAGAGCGGCGGGGCACGCATCGCCTTCGTGGGCGCGGTGCTGCAGGCGACCCCCACCGTCGTTGCGCCTTCCGGTGTGGCGGGCCTGAAGTTCGAGGAAGAAGCGGCTTCCATCAATGCCGTGATTCCCGCCATCAAGGCGCAGAAACCCGACGCCATCATCGCGCTCGTTCACCAGGGCGGCACGGCCAAGGACGCCTTCGACGTGGTGGACTGCAAGACGCTCAGCGGCGACATCGTCAAGATTGCCCAGACCCTCGACCCGGCAGTGGGGGCCATCATGACCGGGCACACCCACCGGGGCTACAACTGCGCCGTGGCTGGGCCGGACGGCGTGAGCCGCCCCGTGCTTCAGGGCGACGCCTACGGCCACCTGCTGCAACGCCTCGACCTGCAAGTGGACACCCGCGCCCACAAGCTGCTGGCAGTCAAGGCGAGCAACATCGTCGTGGACGCCAAGAACGGCCCCAAGAACGCCGCCATGACCGCGCTGGTCAAACGCGCACAGGAGCTGACCGACCCCCTCGCCAAGCGTCAGGTCGCCACGCTGGGTGTCGAGCAGATCAGCCGCACCGCCAACCCCGCTGGTGAAAGTCCGCTGGGCCGCGTGATTGCCGACGCGCAACTCGCCGCCGCGAGCAGCCCCGACAAGGGCGGAGCCGTCATCGCCTTCATGAACCCCGGCGGCATCCGCGCCGACCTGCCGGTGAACGTGCCCAACGCGAGCAAGGGCGTGACCTACGGCGACGTGTTCACCGTGCAACCCTTCGGCAACGTGATGATGGTGGTTTCGCTGACGGGCGCACAGATCAAGGAAGCGCTGGAACAGCAGTTCGACAACCCCGCCCCTGGTCAGAACCGCATCCTGCAAGTCAGCCGGGGCCTGACCTACACCTGGGACGCCGCCAAGCCCAAGGGCGAAAAGGTCAGCGACCTCAAGCTGGGCGGCGTAGCCCTCGACCCCGCCGCCACTTACCGCGTCACCATGAACAACTTCCTGGCCGATGGCGGTGACGGCTTCACCGTGTTTGCCAAGGGCACGAATCGCCTCGGTGGTGCCGTTGACCTCGACGCTTTCCAGGACTACCTGAAGGCGGGCACCGTGACCCCGGACGACGCGGCGCGGATTACCCGGCTGAACTGAGTACAGGGTGAAGGGCAGAGGGTTGAGGGGATTTCTCCCTGCACCCTCTGCCCTTTACGTTTGCCCTGCTTATACGGATTCCGATTGAATCTGTTAGGTTCAGATTCAATCGGAGCGGATGTGAGTAGGAAAAGATACGGGTTTCGCGTTATGGATGCACAGGCGGTGCCTTTTCGACTGTGCAGGAATTAAGCGGAATCCGTATTAGCGCAGTTGAAGGAGTTGGCAGGAGAAATGCCTGTAGTCTTCCGACCCTCTCCACTTGTGGGAGACGAGGGGTGAGGGGGGCGTCCAGACCAATTTTCCTTGCGTCAAATGCTCCAGATTTCGCCCCCTCTCTACCACTCCACCTGAACCCTTCCCGCCTCCGTCAGCGCCGCGTTGACCTGGCTAAACGGCCGTGAGCCGAAGAACTTCTCGGCAGACAGGGGGCTGGGGTGCGCCGACTCGATCACCACATGCTGCTGCCCTGTAATCAGCCTTTTTTTCCTGCGGGCATAGCCACCCCACAAGACAAACACCACCCGCTCCTCCTGGGCGTTGACGGCCCGGATGACCGCGTCAGTGAACTGTTCCCAACCTCGTCCGGCGTGGCTGCCTGGCTGACTACGCCGGACGGTCATCACGCTGTTGAGGAGCAGCACACCCTGCCGCGCCCAGCGGGTCAGGTCGCCACTGGCGGCAGGCGGCACGCCCAGGTCGGCCTCTAATTCCTTAAAAATGTTCTGGAGACTGGGCGGAACAGGCTTGCCGTCCGGCACGCTGAAACTCAGCCCGTGGGCTTGCCCCGGCCCGTGATAGGGGTCTTGACCCAGAATCAGCACCTTCACCTCGCTCAGCGGCGTCAGGCGCAGGGCACCAAACACGTCGGGCGCAGGCGGATAGATGGTCTGTTCCCGGCGCTCGGCTTTCAGGAAGGCGGTCAGGTCATGAAAGTACGGCGCGGAAAATTCGGGCAGCAGGACTTCTTTCCAGTCGTCCGGTAGTCCTGACGGAACAATCGCCCGCGTCTGCCCGAACAGGTCGGGTTGATCGGCCATCGGCTGAGGCTTGGTCGGGGTGCGTTTGGGCGGCTTGGGCGGCAAACCCCGCGCTGCCCGTTCGGCCCGCATCACCGCTTTTTTGCGGCTGCCGTGAATGCGGTAGATGCGGCGGCACTCGGCCTCAAACTCGGGGGTTTCGCGCACCGCGTAGATGCGGTCACGGGCCAGCCTCCCCGCTTTGCCTTCTTCCACGATGGGCGGCGGGTAGCTCAGGCGACTTGCCCCGCTCCATTCCCAGGGCGCGTGGATAAAGTCACCCGGCACGCCCGAGAGTTCCGGCACCCAGCGGCGAATGAATTCCCCTGTCGGGTCTTGCTCCCTCGCCTGTCGGGTGGGGCTGTAGATGCGGACGCGGTTGATGCCCACCGTACTGCTCTGCATCTGCATCTGCGACCAGTGGATGCCGGGTTCGTTGTCCAGCCATTGCCGCGCCAGATGCAACCCCGTTTCGCGCCAGTGCAGCCACAGGTGCTGCGAGGCGAAACTCACCAGCATGGCCCGCATTCGGAAGTTGAGCTAACCCGTCGCCAGCAGCATTCGCATACAGGCGTCCACCAGGGGGTAGCCCGTCTGGCCCGTTTTCCAACGCTCAAAGAATTCAGGGTTCCAGTGCGGCTCGCGCAGGCCGTCCATCGCCCGGTTGAGGTTCCTGAATTCCATCTCCGGCTCGGATTCCAGGCGCTGAATGAAGTGGCAGTGCCAGTGCAGCCGCGATTCGTAGGAGCGCAGCGAACGCACCCAGCGCGGGTGGGCCTGTGCGTCAGCAGACACGGCCGCAATCTGGCGGCGGGTGGCTTGCAGCACTTCCCGCAGCGAAACGGTGCCGTAAGCCAGCGGTGCCGACAGGCGCGAGCAACTTTCCTCGGCGGTGAGCGGGCTGCTCATCTCGCGCATGTAGTTCACGCCGCGCAGGGTCAGAAAAGAATCCAGCGTGTCCAGGGCGACGCTACGCCCACCCGCTGGGATGTCCTTATCGTTGCGGGATACGCCCAGTTCGGCGTGTTTGAGGAAGCCTAGAGAGGGCAAGGGCACACCACGAACCGACGTTGGAATAGGAAGAATCGGGGCGCTAAGACGTTCTTCCCAAGTGTCAGCCCAGCCGTCACGGTTGACCATCCGGCGCACGACCCCGTTTTGCGGCAGTTCGGTAAAGGGAATGCCCCGTGCCCGTACCCAGCGATGAACCCGCAGGTCGCGCTGAAAACTGACCCAGTTGCCCGTCTCTTCGTGCGCCCAGAGGCCAGAAATATCGACCTCCTCACTGAGCCGTGCCAATACCTCGGTGACTTCGCCGTGCCGGATGACCAGCGGCGCACCCAAGTGGGCCAGGTCTTGCCCCAGTTCGCGCAGGCAGTCGTTCAGGTAAGTCAGGTGATGCCCGGCAAATTCCTCGTGATGCAGTTGCTCTGGCTCGTAGACGTACAGAGGGAGCACCGGCCCCCGCAAGGCCGCTTCGTGGAGTGGGGCATGATCCGCCACCCGCAAATCCTTCTTGAACCAGACGACCTGAACAGACACGGCTTATTCTGTCATAACCTAAGCGGCGGAACCAATTATGTGGCTCACTGAGACCGTTAAAGGTCTGCTGGGCGCCTACCCAGATTTTGATTCTCGCCGGTCGTACTTTCTCCGGCGATGGAACTCAAACGTTAGGACGCAGCAGATGCTCTAAGCAGTGGCGGTAGCTCACGTCCTGGCGGGCGTCGATCACCAAGTCTTCTACGCTGAACTCTTGCAGCACGCTCAGCATGGCGTCGCGCATCCGGGTGTAGATGGTGGCGCGGGCATGGCAGCGGTCTTCTTCGACACACGGCTCGTTCCAGTTGAGGCTGATGCAAGACAGCGGGGCCACCGGGCCGTCCACCGCCCGCACCACTTCGCACAGGGAAATCAGTTTGGGCTTGCGGGCCAGCGCGTAGCCGCCGCCGATGCCTTTTTTACTTTTGACCACGCCCTTGCTGCTCAGGGCCGCCAGAATCCTCACCAGGTAGGGGCGATGAACCCCGGTGGCGTCGCTGATTTCCTCGCTGGAAACCCACCGCTCCGGGTCTTGGCCCCCCAGAAAAGCCAGGGCCTGAAAAGCGTAAACGTCGGTGGCGGAAAGCCGCATGTTGCAGAGTTTACCCCGCCCGCCCCGAAAGAACGATTTGCGGCGGCCCTTTACATGGTTTCGGGGTAGCGCTCCCGCAAGTAGGTGAGCGCCACCGGGTCCACCGCGCCGCCCCCGACCCAGCGCTCTTCCAGGTTTTCGGTGCCGTACAGCGCCCAGGCCGCCGCCTCGGTGTCGGCGTCCCAGGCACCGGCGGGCAGAGAGGCGGCGTAGTCCTGCCGGATGAGCAGGGCGCGGAGCCACTTCAGCTCGTCCCCGGTCAGGGGCCGGGTCTGCTCCGGGCGACCGAACAGCAACTCGTGAAGCTCCAGCAGCCGCGCCAGTTCGCCGCAGGGGTCGGGGTGGTCGTCGGCCCGCAGGTCGACCCAGTCGTCGGTCAGGCCCGCGTACCCGCGCCCCGGTCCGGCACATACCAGGGCTGCCGACTGCCGACCGCGCCGGTCACCGCCCGCCTCGTCTCCGGCCCGCAGCGCGGCGAGCAGGCGGCGGGGGAGAGGCTGCTCGCTGCCCGCTTCCCACGCCGCCCGCATGGCCTCCACCACCTCCGGTCCGGCGAGCACGTTGCCCTGAATCGCCACATCCGGCCCCGCCCAGCCGCCCGCCCAGGAGTGGCAGCCGGGGCCGGTAAAGGTCGCACTCCTACCGTCCGCGCCGACCAGCCCGAACTGCCGCTGCTTGATGTCGGCGTCCTCTTCACGAAAGCGGGCGACGATGGCCTGCGGGTCCAGGCCCTGCGCCAACAGGTTCAGGCCGTCAGGTCCGAAGTTGGGGTTGACGTAGCTCTGGGTCGCCACCGCGCCGACGCCGCCGCGCACGAAGGGCACCAGTGCCCCCACCGCCAAGAATTTGCTCGCCACGGCCACGCCGAGGTCGCCGGTCCGGGGGTCACGCCCCACGATGGAAAAGGTCATGTCCGGCAGTCTATCGGTCCGGCACCCGATTCTGGCCGGCCCCTTACACTGGCAGCCGATGACCCCCACTTTTGCCCAGGCCGTGACCGAGCGCACCCTTTCCCTGAACAC
>NZ_JAUNHK010000205.1 GCF_030523985.1 Deinococcus sp. | reverse complement strand
CCGCGCTGGGCTTCGGGAATCAGTTCTTCGATGACCACGAAAATCATCGCCCCTGCCGCAAAACTCAGGGCGTAGGGGAGCAGCGGCAGTGCCCCACCGACAAACAGCGCCCCTAGAAAACCGCCGACGGGTTCCACCAGCGCCGACGCCTGCCCGAACATAAAGGCCCGCCGCCGCGACAACCCCGCCGCCCTCAGCGGCAACGCCACCGCCAGCCCCTCGGGGATGTTTTGCAGGCCGATGCCGAGGGCCAGCGCCAGAGCACTGCCGATGGTCGCCCCCTCGACATTGGCTCCCGCCGCACCGAAGGACACGCCCACCGCCATGCCTTCGGGAATGTTGTGCAGCGTAATCGCCGCCAGCAGCAGCGCCCCCTGCGACCAGCGGGCGGGCGGCCCCTCGGCTTCGTCGCGGGACAGACCTGGGTGCAGGTGGGGCATGACTTTGTCCAGCAAGCCCACGAACGCCGCGCCCAGCAAGACCCCTATGGCAGGGGGAATCCAGGCGGGAACCCCCTGCTTTTCGGCAAATTCGATGGCGGGGGCGAGCAAAGACCAGAAACTCGCCGCCAGCATCACGCCCGCCGCGAAGCCCTGCGCGATGTTCAGAAGGCGGTTGCTGACCGAGCGCGTGAAAAAGACCAGCGACGCCCCCAGTGCCGTCAGCGACCAAGTGAAGACTGTGGCTGCCAGCGCCTGCATGGGGGGAGAGAGGCTGTCCAGAAACGGCAGGTTCACGCGGGGCATTGTGACACAGGGTTGAGCCTATTCAAGACGGAGATAGGAGCGTATCTACCTTAGAGACAACACGCGGAATGTATTCTGTTTTCATGTTGCCTGCTCCCACGCCGCGCCGTCCTGAAGAACTCTTTCGCCTGTTCGTGGGAGTGGCGCTGGCGGGGATCGGGGGAGGGCTGCCCGCCCATGCCCGGCGTCGGCTGACCGAACGTGGCTGGCTGTCCGAACTGGAATTCGCCGAGTCCTTCACCCTGGCGCAGCTCACGCCGGGGCCGAACGCCGTCAATCTGGCGGCGATGGTCGGGGCACGGCTCGCTGGGGGGCTGGGGGCGCTGGCTGCCGTGCTGGGCGTCCTTTTTCCGGGACTGCTGGCGATGCTGGCGGCGTCGGCGCTGACCCTGGGGCTGCCGGGTGGTCTCCCGCCAACGTTGCAAAGCGCCCTGCACGGCGCGGCGTGCGCGGCCCTGGGCGTGATGCTGACGGCGGTTCTCCCGGTGCTGCGGGTCGGCCTGAGCGTGCGCGGCGGGCCAGGGCTGGCGGCGCTGACTTTCGTGGGGCTGGGACTTTTGCGGCTCGACCTGCTTCCCGTGCTGCTGGGGTTGCTGGCGCTGGGGCTGTGGCTCAACCGTCCAGGGCAGGCGGGTGGGGAGGGGGCCGCGTGAGCCTGCTGACCCAGCTGTTCACCGAGTTTGCCCGCCTGGGCCTGATTTCCTTTGGGGGCACCAACTTTGCCGAGATGGAGCGGGTGCTGGTCGGAGAGCGTCACTGGATTTCGCCGCAGACCCTCGCCAGCGGCTTCGCGCTGGGCCAACTCATGCCTGGGCCGAACATGCTGGCGGTCACCTACTACGGCTACGCGGCGGCGGGACTGGCGGGGGCGCTGGTCACTACCTTGGGCTTTTACGGCCCCACGGCCCTGCTGAGTGCTGCCGCCATGCTGCTGTGGCGCAAACACAGTGAACACCGCTGGGTGCGGGCTTTTCGGGACGCCCTGCTGCCGTTCGGGGC
>NZ_JAUNHK010000078.1:8435-13553 GCF_030523985.1 Deinococcus sp. | reverse complement strand
CAGCCGCAGCAGGCTGCCGTACAGCCCCATAAACGTGCCTTCGTCCAGGGCGCGGGCATCGTTCCAGGTGGCGCTCACGCACAGACGCTGCCCCGCCTTGGTCGTGACCTGGGTGGTCAGGTTCATGACACCGGGTTCACTGCCGCCCTTGAAGCTGACCTGCCCGAAGTCACCCCGCGCGGCTACCCCAGGGTTGATCTGGGTCGCGGGCGACGCCGCCACGTCGGCCATCAGCCCACATAAGCGGCGGGTGCTGACGAACCACTCCACATCGGCGGCGAGGGGGCCACGCATAAAGGCGCTCGCCGGGGGGAGAGGAGCCGTCGCCGCCTGGGCCAACACGTCGCGTCGGGCAGGGCGGTTCAGGCCCGCCGCACGGTAAGCCCGCAACAGGTCGGCGTTGGCCGGATTTTTGAGGGCGAAGGCTTCGCGGGTACTAGGAATGGCGCTCTGCCCCAGCCGCGCCTCGACGCCGCTGCGCCCCACGCGTTCCAGCAGCAGGTCGGTGGCGGTGTTGTCGCTCATGCTGATCATGCGCCGGGCCAGGTCCGCCACCGTGTAGCGGCTGCCTGCCGGGGCGTCTTGCAACGTGCCGCTCGGCAGACTGCGCTGGGCGTCGGTGAGTTCGATTTCGTCGTTCCAGCGCAGCCGCCCCGCGCTGACCTGGGCCTGCACCTCGCCCAGCACCGCCAGTTTGAAGGTGGAGCCGACGGCCAGCGGGCGCGACGCGTTCAGTTCGGTGAGGGTCGGGCCGCCGACTTGCTGCACCAGCAGGCTGACCCGGCCCGGCAAGGCGGCAAACGCGTCACGGGCCTGGGCCACCGAGGTCAGGTCGAATTCGGGGGGCAGAAACCGCAGACCCGTGATTTTGCCGTCCGGGCCGACTTGCAGCAGGCTGACCGGCACGGCGCCGCGCTCGAAGACCAGCCGCCAGCCCGTGTCCGTCGCCGTCACCTCGCGCAGTGCCCCCAGCCGTTCGCGCAAGCGGCCCACCGAGAGGCGCAACTCTGCCTCCGGGACGACGAGCAGAAATTCGGGACTCAGCAGCGACAGGTCGAGCGGGTCGGCGGCGAAAAGGCGACCCAGCACGTCCTGACCGAGCTGTTTTTGCGCGTCGGAGAGGCTGACCGGAGCCTGGGCCGCCGGAACCGCCCCGAAGGTCGTTACCCGGCCCTGGGCATCTACGCCGAACGACGTGACCAGCAGGCTGCCCCGCTCGAAGACCAGCCGCCACTGCCCGCCCCCTTCCTCGGCCCGCACGAAGGCGCCGTAGGCCTGCCCGATGCTGGAAAACTGCGCCTGAATGGTGTTCAGCGGCACCTGAGCCAGAAAGTCGGGGCTGAACCATTCGGTCTGAAGCGGCCCGCTCCACAGCCGGGACAGAGCCTGGGCAGGCGTCAGCGGAGCCGTCTGGGCCACCGCCATGACAGCAAACAGGGCCGGGGCGAGCAGGAATTTCCTCATAAACAGAGTGTAATAGACAAGTGTCGGCTGACCGTGAAGACTGCACCTGCCCCAGCTGCACCTGTCCTACTGGTTGGCTGGAATATCGGTCATTTCGGCCAGAGTGCGGGCGCCCAGGGTGTGCTCAATCTGGGCGTAGGTGTCGTCGAGCTGGCGGTGCAGCGGGCACAGGGCCTGTTCGTGTTCGGGCCTGCCGAGCGGACAATGACGGATGCGCGGCAGGGGGTCTACCGCATTCACGACTTCCAGCACGCTGATTTCGTCGGCGGGGCGGCTCAGGCGGTAGCCCCCGTTCTTGCCGCGCTGCCCGGTCACCACCCCTGCCCGCACCAGTTGGCCCATCACCTTGAACAGGTACGGCGGCGGCACCTCGGTCAGCCGGGCGAGTTCGGCGGCGCTCAGTGCCCGCAGCGGCGGCTCGGCCAGCATCACGGCGGCCCGCAGCGCATATTCAGCCGTTTGTGAAAACATCTGTGCCCCCCTTGCCCCTAAAACGGAGCTTGACATCCACTTTAAAGAGTTCTAGGCTGAGCCGTCAAATAAAGTGGATAAAAATATCCACATTTGACCCCCGCTTGCTGGAATACTGACCCTATGACTGCTCCTGTTCCCCTGAACGTGTCTCCCCTCTTCGACCGCATCGGTGACGAAGCCCTGCGCCGATTGCTGTGGGCCTTTTATGCCCGCGTGATGGAAGACGAGGAGCTGGCCCCAGTGTTCCGGCAAAAACTCGGCCCGTTTCCGGGGGCGGGCTGGCCCCTGCACATCACGCGGCTGGAAGGGTTCTGGCGGGCGGTCACGCATGGCCCCAGCGCCTACCGGGGGCAACCCGGCCCGGCGCACAGGGGTCTGGGCATTGGCCCCGCGCACTTTGACCGCTGGCTGACGCTGTGGGAACTCACCCTCAGCGCAGAGTTGCCCCCCGCCGAAGCCGAGGCGATGCTGCACCTCGCCCAGCGAATGCGCGCCAGCCTGGAACGCTTCGCCCTGTCCTCGCCTCCGGCCCCTGACCGCTAGCCCCACTTCGACAAGGAAACAACCATGCTGACTCCCGAACAAAAAACCATCGTCAAGGCCACCGTTCCCGCCCTCGAAGCGCACGGCGAAACGATTACCCGCACCTTCTACGCCTCCATGTTCGCGGCGCACCCCGAACTGCTCAACATCTTCAACCCCGCCAACCAGAAAACGGGCAAGCAGGCCCGCAGCCTCGCCGCGTCGGTGCTGGCCTACGCCGCGCACATCGACCACCCCGAGGTGCTGGGCGGCATGGTGGGGCGCATCGCCCACAAGCATGTCAGCCTGGAAGTGCGGGCCGAGCACTACCCGATTGTGGGCAAACACCTGCTGGGCGCGATTGCCGAGGTGCTGGGCGACGCCGCCACCCCCGAAATTCTGGACGCCTGGGCCGCCGCCTACGGGGAGCTCGCCGACCTGATGATTGGCGTGGAACAGGGCATGTACGACGCCGGAGCCGAGCAAAAGGGCGGCTGGCGCGACTTCCGGCCCTTCCGGGTGGCCCGCAAGCTTGCTGAGAGCAGCGTGATTACGTCGTTTGTCCTCGAACCCGTGGACGGTCAGCCGCTGCCCGCCTACCAGCCGGGGCAGTACCTCAGCCTCAAGGTCAAGGTGCCGGGCCAGGAAAACTGGCAGATTCGCCAGTACAGCCTCTCGGACGCGCCGAGCGCCGACCACTACCGCATTTCGGTCAAGCGCGAGGCAGGCGGGCTGATTTCGGGGCATCTGCATGACACGGTGCAGGAAGGCGACGAACTGCTCGTTCACGTCCCGGCGGGCGATTTCGTGCTGCAAGACAGCGAGCGCCCGGTGGTGCTGCTCAGCGGCGGCGTGGGCATCACGCCCGTACTGGCGATGCTGCACTCCCTGATTCGCCAGGGGTCGAGCCGCCCGGTCACCTTCGTCCACGCCGCGCAAAACGGCTCGGTTCACGCTTTCCGTGACGACGTGAACGCCCTCGCCTCGCAGTACCCACACGTTCGCAAACTGGTCTTTTACACCGACACCAACGACAGCGACCAGCCCGGCACGCACCACGACGCCGCTGGCCTGATTCACCTGGACGCGCTGCGCCCCGTGCTGCCCCAGGGCGACGCCGAGTACTACTACTGCGGGCCAAGTGGATTCGTGGCGGCGGTCGAAGGCATCCTAGACGAACTGAAAGTGCCCGCCGAGCGGCGCTTTACCGAGACGTTCGGCCCCAGCCAGAGCTTTGACGTGGTGATTCACGGGTGAGCGGGGGTGGGGCGTGAGGGCTTTTGCTTCAGCTTTTGGCCCCAACCCCAAACCCCTATCCCCAGGGGGGACAGGGGCTTTGACGCTGGCGCTGTGCAAATGGCGGTGAGTTCGCTGATCTGACGGTGTTTCTCGGCTGCACGGGGCTTGGATGCTGGTGTTTTCTGGTTCATGTGCGGCCCGTGCGCTTCGCGCCCGACGGCCTCCTGAATTCTGCGTTTCTCGGTTTTTTGGGGGGCCATGAGGGGCGCTGTTCCGCCCAGGCCATCGGAAAGCCGGGAAGGATAAGGACTAAACGCCGTCACCCCGCTGTCAGACCGGGTGGCGGCGTTGACCTTCCACTATCGGCTCTCCACCCTCAGCCCTCTACCTCCTCCCGCGCATGTTCCAGTGCATTCTCAAGAAGCTGGGTCACATGTCCGTCCAGCAGGCGGTAGTGGGCCACCCGCCCCTCGCGGCGCACCGCCACCAGACGGTGTTCGCGCAGCACCCGCAACTGGTGGCTGGTCGCGCTCTCGCTGAGGCCCAGGACCGCCGCGAGGTCGCACACGCACAGTTCGCGGCCCTGTAGGGCACTCAGCAGGCGAAAGCGGGTCGGGTCGGCCACCGCCTTGAGCAGCGCCGTCGCCCGCTCCACACAGTCGGGGCCGGGCAGGTCGGCGCGGGCCGCCGCCACGCTCTGAAGGTGCAGCGGGGTGACCTCGCAGGTGGCGTCGCAGGCTTCGGCAGGCCTGCTCATGCGCTGCTGCCTGCCAGGGCCGCCAGCAGCCGGGGCCGCTGCTCGTCGAACGGCCCCCAGAACACCTGTTCGCCTATCGACACGACGGGGGCAATCCGGACGCCTGAGACCCGCAGCATCTCGGCGTGGGCGGCGGGGTCGGCCCGCACGTCCTTTTCCAGCCAGTCGCGCCCGGCCCCGCGCAGCAGTCGCCCCACCGCCTCGCAGTCGCGGCAGTCGGGCACGGTGTAGAGGGTGATGGCAGGGTCAGACATGAGTTTCCTCCACACGGGCCGGGACACTGGGCCGCCAGCGCAGCAGCCGCAAAGCGTTGGCGGTGACGATGGCGGTGGCCCCGGTGTCGGCCAGCACCGCCATCCAGAGGTTGGTGTGGCCCAGCAGCGTGGTCACCAGGAAAATGGCCTTGAGGCCCAGCGCGAAGGCCACGTTCTGCCGGATGTTGGCGAGGGTGGCCCGCGAGAGTTCGACCAGGTCAGCCACGCCCCCCACCCGGCCCTGAAGCAGCGCGACCTGGGCGGTTTCCAGGGCCACGTCGGTGCCGCCTCCCAGCGCGATGCCCACCGAGGCGCGGGCCAGAGCGGGCGCGTCGTTGATGCCGTCGCCCACCATCGCCACCGGGCCGGGCAACTCGTCCACGAGGCGCAGTTTGTCTTCGGGCAGCA
>NZ_JAUNHK010000078.1:0-8335 GCF_030523985.1 Deinococcus sp. | reverse complement strand
ATCGCCACCGGGCCGGGCAACTCGTCCACGAGGCGCAGTTTGTCTTCGGGCAGCAGTCCGGCGCGGTACTCGCCCAGGCCCAGTGCCCCGGCGATGGCGGCGGCGGTGCGGGGATTGTCTCCGGTCAGCATCACCGGGGTCAGGCCCAGTCGCCGCAGTCGGGCCAGAGCACCTATGGCATCGGGGCGGGGTTCGTCGCGCAGGGCCAGCAGGCCGAGCAGTTCGGTGTCCCGCAACACGGCGGCGACGGTCTGCCCCGCTTCCTCCAGGGCGCCTATCTGCCGGGTCAGGGCGTCAGGAAGCGGGATTGTCTGCGCCACGAACGCGGGCGAGGCAATCCGAACCGTTTGCCCTTCCACCGTCGCCTCCACCCCCCGCCCGGCGAGGGCACGCGCACCGGACGCGGGCGGCAGCGCCAGCCCCCGCTCCTGCGCCGCCTGCACCACGGCGCGGGCGAGGGGGTGGTCACTGCCCGCTTCTGCCGCCGCCGCCAGCCGCAGCAGGTCGGTTTCGGGAACGCCGGGTGCGGGAAACAGGCCCGTCAGCACCGGACGCCCGGCGGTGAGGGTTCCGGTCTTGTCGAAGGCGACGGTTCGCACGCGGCCCACCGTTTCGAGGGCGGCCCCACCCTTAATCAGCAGTCCCCGGCGCGTTCCGGCGCTGATGGCACTCGTGACGGCGGCGGGCACGCTCAGCACCAGCGCACAGGGGCAGCCGATGAGCAGCAGCGCCAGCCCCTTGTACAGCCACTCGTTCCAGGGCTGGCCCAGCAGCAGCGGCGGCACCGTCGCCACCAGCCCCGCCACCAGCATGACGGCGGGGGTGTAGCGGCGGCTGAAACGGTCAATGAAGCGGGCCACCGGAGCCTTGCTGCTCTCGGCCTCCTCCACCAGCCGGATGATGCGGGCGATGGTGTTGTCGGCCCCAGCACGGTTCACCCGCAGCGTCAGCACGCCCTCGCCGTTAATGCTGCCCGCGTACACGCTGTCGCCTGCGCCCTTGGAGACAGGCACGCTTTCGCCGGTCACGGGGCTGTCGTCCAGACTGGACTGGCCTTCGAGAATGGTGCCGTCGGCGGGCACCCGCGCACCGGGGCGCACCTGCACCTGCTGACCGGGTTGCAGGCCGCTGGCACTCACCTCGCGCACCTGCCCGCCTTCCAGCAACAGCGCCGTGCGGGGAGCCAGGGCACTGAGGGCAGCGATTCCGGCCCGCGCCCGCCCCGCCGCCACGCCCTCCAGCAGTTCGCCCACCGCGAACAGGAACACGACCACCGCGCCCTCGGCGGCCTCGCCGATCAGCAGCGCCCCTACCGCCGCCAGCGTGACCAGCAGGTTGATGCTGAAGGGGTCGCCCAGCCGCACCCCAGCCCAGGCCCGGCGAGCGAGCGGCCACACACCGACCAGCGTGGCGACCGCAAACGCCGCCTGCGCCCACGCCGGAGCCACCAGCCCCAGCACCCAGGCCAGGGCCAGCAGCGCCCCCGACACCAGCACCAGCCGCCCTTGCCCGCCCGCGTACCAGGGCGCGGCCTGCTCGGCGGCAGGAGACGCGCCCGCTGCGCTGGCCTCTCCCGCACTTTCCACCAGGGACTGCGGCGGATAGCCCAGTTCGCGCAGATGCCGCTCCAGCACCGCCACCGCCGTCTGCGATTCATCGAGGTCAAGTTCGAGGGTCTGCCGGGCGAAACTGGTTTTCACGTCGGCGGTGCCGGGCAGGTTGCCCACCAGCCGCTCCACCTTCCGCACGCAGTCGGCGCAGTCCATGTTCTCCACGAAGTAGTTCAGGTGGCGGACGCCGGACGAAGTCATGACCACAGTTTACCTGAATGACCTCTCAATATATGAATGACTGCTCAGACATTCCGCTGGGGAGAGGCAGAACGAAAACCCCCGCCACCTCGGGCGGTGTTATTCCCTGTACTCCATCCCCATCCCTGACTCAAATTCAATCCTTGTGGAACAACCGGAACCAACCGCAATCAGACGAGACAGAAAAAAGCCATGCCCGTGCTGGAGCATGGTTTTCTTCTTTGGCCTTCCGGCAGTTCCGGTTATTGGTGAAAACTGGGGGAAGCGTTCCGTTTTTGGGCCTGTCTCAAATTCAGTCCCTATCTCGGCTTTGAATTCGGGGCGCGTGCTGCAAATTCAATCCCTACGTTTCTGTCAGGCAATGTTGCCGAGAACGCGGACCACTTTGCCCACGACCTGGGCAACCTCATCTGGAGAGATCAGGGCGTGGGGGCCACTGAAGTCGGGATTGGTGCTGTCAAGGATTTGCCTAGGACGCAGCCGCTTAACCACGTAACCGTCACCGGCAAGACGAGCCACCACAGGCATGTTGATTTCAGGGGCTACGTTGCGGTCAACGATGACCACATCGCCGTCATAGATAGGACGCTTACCGCCCGCCATGCTGTTGCCATTCACCTTGAACGCGACCAAGTCACGACCTTTAGCGAATTCCGCCTCGACGAAGACTTGTTGGTCCAGTTCGTGCATTTGCTGCGGCCCAGCTCCGGCCTGTCCAGCCATGTACACCGGCACTTGAAGGGCGCTGATTGTTGCAGCAGCACCAGGCGCGTCAGGATTAACCAGATACAGGATTTCGTGCGCGGGCCGTTCTAGGGCTTCAGCCAAGCGGGAAATTGTTTCCAGGCTAGGGTTGCTGATCGTGCCGTCACTGCGTCCTCTCACCAGGTCGTAGAGGGTGGAGCGCCCTATACCGTGCTTGTCTGCGAATTCTTTGACGGAGTCAATGCCCTGCGAACTCATCCGCTGAACGATGAGGTCGTTGAGTTGGCCGCGTAGCTGACCAACATCAGCTTTCTTGGGATTTGTGCGTCGTGAGGGCTTCATAACGGTCTGAGAGTAAAGCTATCAGTCCGCAAGTGCGGTTGCAATGTCCGCAACTGCGGACTAAACTTTAAGAGTCAAAGGAGGAACATGCTGGCCGAATTCATAACCAATCGAATGACGGAACTGGGTATCCGGCAGCACGAGCTGGCGGAAAGAAGCGCTTTGTCGCGGCAGTACGTGAGCGACTTAGTACTGGGAAAGCGGGGGGCACGAATGAGCCTGCGTACACAGCAGAAGCTGGCGCAGGGTCTAAAGGTGTCCCCCAAAAAAATTGCCGATTGTGCCGCAATTGCGGACTCAAAAGACGCAGTTGCGGACAAGGGGAAGCATGATGCCGGTCAAGAGTGAGCAGCGGCAGGTGCTGCTCTTCAGCGCTCAGGAGATTTCGGAAATTTTCGATATCCCTCTCCGCACCCTGCGCCGCCACATCACCCAGGCTCGCGAGAAGGGCACGCTTTACGAAGAGCGTGTGCCGAGCCGTGGCCGTGGCGCACCGGGCCTTTACATGGACGCCATGACCCTGGGGTTGGCTCTGAATCCCGACAGAATTGGCACTCAATTCCCTGGTTCCAGCGATGGCACTCAATTCGAGAATTCAGTGCCAGAATTGAGTGCCACTACAGGAATTGAGTGCCAATCGGGTTCGGGGGCGACTCAGCCGCAAAAACCCCGATTGCAGCACTGCCACCCTCCGGGAATTCAGTGCCACAAAAGTTGGCACCCAATTCCGGAATTGAGTGCCACACAAATTTCTCAGAAATCTTGAGGCGTGACCCGTCGCTGCTGCTGTCGCCTATGCAGGGGGCGACCTACAAGGACTCGGACCCACAGGCCGCTCTGAAATTGCACGCGGCCATTGTGCCCGTCCTGAATACCCGTGAGGGAACGAGGGAACGTGGTGAGGCAGTCAAGGCCGTGGCGCGTGACCAGGGCGTGGACCCCTCGACTGTTCGGGACTGGGTCCGACGTTTCCAGCGGCACGGGCTATCGGGCCTTCAGCCGCAGGAGCGTAAGGACAAGGGAGCCTTCCGGGTCCCGCAAGAGGCGCTGCAAATCATCTGCGCTGCAATCATCACCAACCCACCAACCACCAGCACTAGGAAGCTCCACCAAACCCTGATGCTGGCCGTGCCGGACGTGATGTACACAGTGAGGGCCGGACGCCGGACAGAAATCAGCCTTGCTACCGTGCAACGCATTCGGGACGCCCTAACACAGCATCCCCAAATGCGCCTGATGATGCTCGACACCGACGCTCGCCGGGAATTTCTGCGCACTTTCGTGGGCCGCGTGATTGCCCTGCACGCCAACGATATGTGGCAGCAGGACATGACGCGCTGCGACATTCTGATCTTCGACGAGGAAACCGGGGAAATCTACCGCCCGCGTGTTCAGGCCGTCATTGACGTGTTCAGCGGGGCCATTCCCGGTATCGCCTTCTCTCCCGACGAAGACCAGGTGCAGGCCGACCTCGCTTTCTTCCGGGCGCTGATGCCTGTGCATCAGGACGCGCCCTACGCAGACCAGTACCCCATCTATGGCCGCCCCCGTCGCCTGTACATCGACAACGGGAGCACTTATAGCAGCCACCACTTTGAGCGTGTCGCCCGTGATCTGGGCATCGAGATGATTCATTCCCGGCCCTGGGTCAGTCACACCCGTGGGCACATTGAGCGATTCTTCCGGACGCTCCACTTGTTCGAACGCACCCTGCCCGGCTACGTGGGAGAGGACGCCAAGAACCGTTCAAGTGACCACCTGGAAAAGCTGACAGCAGCCACTTACCGCTGGCAGGAAACCGGGCGTGACCCAGGCGAAGGCAACCGGTTGATGACCCTGCGCGAATACCAGAGCGCTGTATTGCGTTGGCTGATCGTGGACTACCATCGCACCGTCGTCAACGGCAAAACCCGCCTGGAATGGTTTACCAGTACGGCCCCGGCCTCCAGTCTGGTGACCTTCGACTTGGGGGAAATGCTGATTCACTTTGCCCAGCGCGTGGAACGTGTGGTCCGTCCCGACTGCACCGTGACAGTGGACGGCACTCTCTGGGCTTGCCCCGGTGGGGAACTGGGCAGCTACGCAGGCACCAAGGTGGTTGTCCTGCACGACGCGATGGTGCTGGGCAGCGACGTGCGCATCATCGCCCTGCGTGAACGCGCCGGACACCTGCGCATCCTCGGTGCGGCCACCCGCGCTCCCGACAACGCCATGAGCATTGAAGCGGGCGAGCTGCGCCGCGCCAACAAGCTGGCAAAGCGCCAGGCGCTGGCCGATGCCGACGACTTGCGCATCTCCATTACCGACCCAGCCCTACTGGTCCGCAAACAGCATGAGCGTGAACTGCCGGTCGTACCCGTTACGCCCTTGCCCGCTCCAGCAGCCCGCGCCCAGCTCACCACCGTTACCCCGGCCCCCACGCCCGACCTGGGAGCCTTCGGGAAATCGTTTTTGCAGCCTGACAACGACGCCAACATGCAGGACTTCCTGCGCTCGCTTACGGAGGACGAATGACGAAGCACGCTATCCCCACCCCCATCACATTGCCCGCTGACGTGGACGTTCAGCCTTCCCTCTCGCTGGTGCAGCCCGCCACGCCGAAGGTGCCGGAACACGTCCGCTACACGCCCGCTCTGAACCTCATCACCAAGCGCGTGCAGTACGCCATTCGTGAAGGCGTGCCGCTGGTCCTTGTGGTTGGTGAGCACGGCTGCGGCAAGAGCACGGCGGCGCGTCTGCTGGCTCAGAAGCCCCGCACCTTCTACTGGGAAGCGCGGCCCGACTACACCCCTAAAGACGTGATGGCCGACATTCTGGAGAAGCTGAACATCCGGGTGGGCGAGTCCTGGCGACAGCGCACCGACGTGCTGACGCGCTACTTGCAGGACCATCCGCACACCCTGCTGATTGACGAGTCTCAGCGCATGGGCTGGCGCACGCTCGACCAGTTGAAGTACGTGGCGGATAACAGTGGCATCACCATCGTGCTGCTCGGCTCCCCCTGGCTTGAGCAGATCATCGCCAAGCGCACCGATATCGACAGCCGTGTGGGCGTGCGGGTGCGGGTCGAGCCGCTTTCTCAGGCCGATTTCCTGCGCCTCTACTCCGACGACGACTATCCAGAAAAGGTGTTGGTCGCGGTGCATGAGGTCACCCGTGGGGTTTACCGCGTGATTGACCGGCTGCTGCGCCACCTAGACGTGGGACTGGCCGACGCCTCGATGTCCCGCGCTGACCTGACCCCTGCCCATGTGCGTGCTGTAGCTCAGGAGGTGCTGTAGCCATGACGAAGAAGCGTCATCTGAGCGGTGCCGGTGGAAACCAAATTCTCAAGGCCAAAGCTGTCACTCCTAGCGGCGAGGAGATCGTCATTCCCACCGCTCGCACCTCCGCTGTGGTCTGGTATGTCGCAAATCCGGACGGCAGTTGGCCTAAAAAGGACACGCTCCAATTGGATGAGGACGTTGCGGACGTGCGTGAAGGGGAATACTTCTGGATTGAGGAGATGCGCCCTGGCGAGGGCATGGGCAACATGGTCCAGTACCGCGTGGTCGAAGTGCGTAACGTCCTGCGCAAATTCCCTGGACGGTGGGGACAGTTCCTCCGGCAAGTTTTGCTCGTCCCTGTCGCAGATGCGGACACCGTGGGCGATCTGAGCATTAGCGATTTGAAGAGGAACAATTGATGCGCCCTCTATCCGATGAGCGTCACCAGAATTTGGAGGCCGCAGCGCGTTGCTACAGCAACATGACGCGCCGCGCACTCCTCGACACCATAGCCAAGCACACAAGCGCCACCATGCTGGACATTCAGCGGGCTTTCCCTGGGCTGGTTACAACGCAAATCAGCTATGGCATCCGGCCTCTGCTTAAGGCGGGACTGGTGCGGACTACCCGCCGAACCAGTCGAGGTCGCTCGCATTTCTACTCGCTCACTCCGAAAGGCATCCAGGCCCTGCGGGACCTGCATGACGAACTCTCCGATCTTCTTGCTGCTCTGGAGGCCCACCGTGATGAAACCCACCCCTGACCAGCTCCGCCAGCTCCTCGACATCCCCGACCAGATTCAGACCATCGAACGAAACATCAACGGCATGAAGACGGACAAGGCCAAGATCAGCCGCGAGTTGGACGCCCTGGAAGCCCGCCACCGCATCCGCATCAGCAAGGAAGGCGGCTACACCAACGCCGAAGACCGCAAGGCCGCGCTGGTCATCGCCTGCGAGGACGATGAGCTGTACAGCGCCAAGGTCGAGCGCCTGGAAAAGCTCAACGGCATGATTCGCTCGAAGGAAACCGAGCGTGACCACCTGCGCCGCACGCGCTCGGCCATTCAGGCTCAGGCATACGCCTACATCGTCACCAAGGGCGAGGAACTGCTCAAGGACAAGGACTTGGTGCAGGCCGTGGCGTCGAGGTTGCTGGCATGACCGGCCCCGACACCATCACCACCGTCGAAGAGGCCCGCGCCGCCGGGCTGCTCGGCCCGGAAACGGTCGAGCAGGTCATGGACCGCGCCGTGCTGCTCGGTGAGGACTCCGGCGAAATCACGCTTTACCGCGATTGCGAATGGTGGCACGCCTACCCGGTGGGCGGCCCCTGGAGCCTGACCGACAACGTCCCCAGTGTCTCGGCCCATAGCCCCCGCGCCGCGCTGGACATCCTGCTCACCCTGCCCGCCTTCCCTGCCAATCCCATTCCCCAGGAGGAATCCCCATGCTGACCGTGCTCGTCATCATCGTCGTGCTGCTGGCTGCCATCCTGCTTCTCGCCGCCGTGGCTGCCCGTCAGACCCTGGCCCCTCAGCCTCAGCCCTGGCGGGACTGCGCCGTGAAGCCGGACAGCGTGGTCACCATCATCTACAGCAGCACCCAGAGCAGCGACGACCTCGACTGTGAAGCCGACGACGCCATGCTGCGCGGTGACGTGGCCCACGCCCGACTGCTGCGGGACCTGGCCGACGCCCAGCGCGTGCGGGACCAGTTGCAGCGGGACGAGTTGCGCTGGCGGCGCGAGAACCCGACCGTGCGGGTACGTCAGCACGGCATCCGGGGGCTGGAAGCATGAGCCGGGTGCAGGTGCTCGACGTGGGGGACCGGGTGCAGGTGCTCGATACGAGTGACCGCCTGCAAGGCCGCGAAGGAGTGCTGATTCGCGTCGTAGACGAGCGGCACGTCGTAGCCATACCGGGGATTGGGCAAATCGGCGGCTACGAACGCAGCGACTTGGAACGCATCGGTGGCGACATCCAAGTGGGCGATTGGGTAAGAGTTTCTGGGACAGTCGAACCCTTCTGGAGCTGCGAGAAGGAAGAGCTGGACGCAGAGGCAGGCGTCATCGTGGACGAAATTGCCGAGGGTGAAGGTGACTTCCTGGTGTACGTCCTGACGGAGGCAGACGTTTACGAGTGCTGCACGGACCAGCTCACCCGCATCACCCGTGCCGAGGCGCTGGCATGAGCCGGGTGGAAGTTCTCAA
>NZ_JAUNHK010000077.1:10231-13826 GCF_030523985.1 Deinococcus sp. | reverse complement strand
CAGCTTGCCCTGCGCCTGCTTGATTTGCTTGTCAAATTCCGCCAGTCGTTTTTTCTGCTTGCCCAGCCAGTCGGCAATGTCCACGGTGCCTTCCAGCGGCGCAAGGATGGTCACGCCGGGGGCCACCTGCGAGAGCGTGCGACCTTCCAGGGTAGGCACCAGGCTGACTTTGGCGATGCTTTCCACCACGCGGGCGTTGGCCTGCACCACGTCGGCCATGTCACCTTCGACCACCACGCCGAGCTTGTCCTGTGGGGCGAGACCGAGTTCGCTCTTGAGGCTGCGGGCGCTGTCCACCGCCGAGCGCAGGGCGTCGAAGGCGCGGGTGGCTTCGGCGTCATGCAGCGCGGCGTCGGGCACGGGCCAGCTATGCACCGCCAGTTGGCGACGGTGGCCCAGCGCGGCGTACAACTCGGAGGTGATGAACGGCATGAAGGGGTGCAGCAGCTTCAGAATGTGCTCCAGCACGGCCTTGAGGGTCGCCATCGTGCCGAGGTTGCCGCTTGCCAGTTCGGGCTTGGCGGCCTCGATGTACCAGTCGCAGAATTCGTCCCAGGTGAACGAATACAGCGTGCGAATGGCGGCCCCGATGTCGAAGGCGTCCAGTTGCGCCGAGGCCTCAGCGGTCACGGCGTTCAGACGCGAAATAATCCAGCGGTCGGCCAGCGTGAGGTCACTGCGCTCCCGCAGCGCCTTCAGCACGTCTTTGCTGCGGGGCAATACGCCTTCCGGCCCGCTCACGGCGGCGCGGACATAAGCCGAAATGTCGTCGCTGCCGTCAATCTTGGCCTCGCCCAGACGCATCAACGCAAAGCGGGTGGCATTCCAGAGCTTGTTGGCAAAGTTGCGGCCCTGCTCGAAGCGGCGGGCGTCGTGCTTGATGTCCTGCCCACCCGTCGAGAGGAAGGTAAACGCGAAGCGGCAGGCGTCCACACCGTACTGGTCGAACAGTTCCAGCGGGTCAATGCCGTTGCCCTTGCTCTTGCTCATCTTCTGGCCCTTGCTGTCCAGATAGAGGCCGTGCAGCATGATGTGCCTAAACGGCGCTTGCCCCGTCAGGCCGTAGCCCGCCATCTGCATCCGCGCCACCCAGAAAAACAGGATGTCGTAGCCCGTGACCAGCACCGAGGTGGGGTAGAACTTCTGGAAGTCTTCCGAGTCGGTGTCGGGCCAGCCCAGCGTGGAAAAAGGCCACAGGTTGGAAGAAAACCAGGTGTCGAACACGTCGGGGTCACGGCGCAGGTTGAGGTGGGCGTAGCGGGGGTCCTGGTCGCAGTCCAGTTCGGGGTTGGACGGGTCGGGCACGTAGATATTGCCTTTCTCGTCGTACCAAGCGGGAATCTGGTGGCCCCACCACAACTGGCGCGAGATGTTCCAGTCGCGGATATTTTCCAGCCAGTCGCGGTTGATTTTGCCGTAGCGCTCGGGTACCAGCTCCATCTCGCCCCTGTCCAGACCGTCCAGCACTTGGTCGGCAAACGGCTTCATCTTCACGAACCACTGTTCACTGATGATGGGTTCCACGGGCACTTTGGTGCGCTCGGAGAGGCCGATGGCGGTGTCATGGTCTTTTTCTTCCAGCAGGTGTCCGCCTTCTTCTAGTGCCTTCACCACCGCTTTGCGGGCAGCGAAGCGTTCCATCCCCTGAAACTCGGCGGGCACCAGTTCGTCGGCGGTGAGGTTGCCGTGCAGGTCAATCACGCTGGGGCGCGGGAGGCCGTGCCGCTCGCCCACTTCAAAGTCGGTGGGGTCGTGCGCGGGGGTGATTTTCAGCGCACCCACGCCAAATTCCATCTCCACCGCTTCGTCGGCAATGATGGGCACCCAGCGCTCGGTCAGCGGAATGCGGGCCTTTTTGCCATGCAGATGCTTAAAGCGCTCGTCTTCGGGGTGAACGGCAATCGCTTGGTCGGCAAAGATGGTTTCGGGGCGCACGGTGGCAATGCGGATTTCGCCTGCCTCGCCGTTGCTCGCCGCCTCAGCGGGGTTTTCCAGCTTGTAGGAGAGCGTGTACATCTTGCCCTTGCGAACTTCGCGGTCAATTTCCAGTTCGGAGAGCGTGGTCTGAGAGGCGGGGTCCCAGTTCACGATGCGCTCGCCCCGGTAGGCCAGCCCGTCGTGGTACAGCTTGACGAACTGGGCGCGAACGGCGCGGGACAGGCCCTCGTCCATCGTGAAGCGCTCCCGCGTCCAGTCGGCGCTGACGCCGAGGCGGGTGAGTTGGTCGAGAATCATGCCGCCCGATTTGGCTTTCCAGTCCCAGACCTTCTCCAAGAACTTCTCGCGGCCCAGCTCGAAGCGGTTCGTGCCCGCTTCCTTGAGTTGCCGCTCCACCACCACCTGCGTGGAAATGCCCGCGTGGTCCATGCCCGGCAGGTACAGCGCCTCGAAGCCCGCCATGCGCTTGTAGCGGGTCAGCGTGTCGATCAGGGTGTTGTCCAGCGCGTGCCCCAGGTGCAGGTTGCCCGTCACGTTGGGCGGAGGAATCACGATGGTAAAGGGGTCTTTGCCGCTGGTGGCATCGGCCCGAAACGGCTCGTTGCGCCACTTGGCGGCCCACTTGGGTTCGATGCCACTGGGGTCAAACTGGGTGGGGAGGGCGGACGTGTTTTGGGTTGGGTCGGTCATGGTGGCTCCTTATTGGTCGTGTCTAAGAGTTTGTGCGGGAAGACCCCTCACCCCTTGCTTCGCAAGGCCCTCTCCCCTTGGGCGAGGGTATTTACCGACCCTCTACCTTGGGGAGAGGGCCTGCCGCAGGCAGAGGTGAGGGGTTTTTCAGATAAGGCAGCGCCGCCCCCATCTCCCAATCCAGCCCAGGCGCGTGCAAGTCGGCCCAGCGGAAGGAAAACAGATGCCCGTCAGCGTGATGCTGCCAAGTGTCGGGGAGGTCGTGGGGGGCGGCGAAGGCGTAAGCGTGGGCAATCTGCACGGGGTACTTGAACGCTTCGGGCGGTTCGCCGTGCCAGAGGTAGGAGCAAAGGAAGTGCGGCTCGCTCAGACTCAGGCCCGATTCTTCCCACAACTCGCGGACGGCTGCGGCTTCGGGCGTTTCGTCTGCTTCCACGCCGCCCCCGACGACCTGCACCCCTGCGCCCCCGTCTGGAATGTGGTCGAAGACCAGCAATCGCTGACCGCGCACGACAAAGCACAGCACCTTTTCGCGCAGCCCCTCGGCTTTCGCAGCGGCCCGCGCCTGCTCCTGAGTGTCGTAGAAGGTAATCACAGCTTCACCGCCTCTCCTTTGCCTCATGGCTCAAAGCTGATAGCCCATGGCCCAAAGCAGAACGCCTCGTCCGCACGGATGACTCCGTATGCGGACGAGACGTGAGGCATTCACTATCCCGCGTTACCACCGCGCTTCCTAAGCAAGAAACTTAGGCACTCGAAACGCGCTGTGTCGGGCGCACCCGGACGGGTCTACTCTCGCTGACGCGATTTCTTCCGTTCCCGCTCGCGGGCGACTTTCTCCGGGGAAATGTTCCGCGCAGGCTTTCAGCCACGGCCCGCGCTCTCTTTGGCATCTCCGCCGGGTACTCCTCCCGGTCACTGCTGGGGTTCAGTGTAGGGGCTGGGCCGGGGGCTTTTCAATCACGGC
>NZ_JAUNHK010000077.1:8342-10131 GCF_030523985.1 Deinococcus sp. | reverse complement strand
CGGGGCGGGAGCTGGGACAGTTCGGCCAGCCTCCGCAGCGAGCGGTGCGGGCTGATGAGGCTCAGTGCCCGGTACTGCTGGCGGGTCACGGGTTGCTGGTCGTTCCACTGGCGGGTGCGGCGCAGCGGCAAGTTCCAGTCGGGCAGCAGCTCGATCAGAGGTGCCCAGGCGTCGGCTTCGAGCATCAGGCGGTGCAGGGCGGCGTCCTGGCGCAGGCTGAGGGTCTGTTCGGGGGGGGCGACATCCGGCTCGAAGGTGAAGGTGCCGCCGTCCAGACTCGCCAATAGTTGCAGCGCCGCCTCACCCTTCAGGCCGTCGCTGCGGGCGTGGAGCAGTTCGCCGTGACCGAGCCACAGTTCGCCGCCCCGGGGGTGTTCGACGCTGAACTGTCCACCCTTGCCACTGCCAAGGAGCATTTGCAGCACGGGCAGCAACGGAAAGACGCTCAGGTCGCCACTCATCATTTCGGACTCAGTCTAACGTTCTCGCCGCGCCATGTTAAGACGACCGGCCAAGATGACCGACCCCCATGCGTCAGGTGGGCTACACCCGCCGGGGCAAGCATGGTTTACCCTGGGTTCCGGTTTCGTCCGCGTCCACAACGACGCAGGCGTGACCGACCTCTTTCGGGGCGGGGCGCAATTCCCCACCGGCGGTGAACCCTCAGCATGGGGACAGCCCGCGAAGCCCGCGCAATTGATTCGCGCAGGCCCGATGCCGTGAAATTCGGCAGCCGACGGTGACAGTCCGGATGAAAGAAGGAGGAGCGCTCAGCCTGCACCCCAGCGGGCGGCGTTGCCGTATGAATGATTCGGAATACATGGCCCAGGCCCTGGCCGAGGCGCAAAAGGGCGTAGGCCGCACCAGCCCCAATCCGCCTGTCGGGTGCGTCATCGTCCGGGATGACGTGGTGGTGGGACGCGGTTTTCACCCCAGGGCAGGTGAGCCCCATGCCGAGGTCTTTGCCCTGCGCGAAGCGGGCGAGCGGGCGCGGGGGGCCACGGCCTACGTCACCCTGGAGCCGTGCAGCCACTACGGGCGCACCCCGCCCTGTGCCGACGCCCTGATTGCGGCGGGCGTTTCCCGCGTGGTGGTAGCGGCAGGCGACCCTAATCCCCAGGTGAACGGGCGCGGGCTGGCGAAACTGCGGGCGGCGGAAATCACGGTAGAAACGGGCGTCTTGGAAGCCGAAGCCGTGCGCCAGCAAGCAGGGTTTCGTTCGCTGGTGACGCGGGGGCGGCCCTACGTCATCTACAAGTACGCGATGACGCTGGACGGCAAAACTGCCGCGCACGGCGAAGGCAACGGCCCCGTCAGCGGCCCCGAGGCGCGGGCGCGGGTGATGCGGTGGCGGGACGAGTGCGACGCCATCGCGGTGGGCGCACGCACCGCCCTGCTGGACGACCCGCAACTGTCCACACGCGGCATAGACGGCGGACGCGACCCCCGCCCCGTGCTGTTTGACCCCGAAGGCCACATTCCTGCCCACGCCAGGGCCATCCGCGAAGGCGCGGTGCTGGTGCTGCAAGAAGGCCGCCGCAGCCCGCTGGAACGTGACCCCCGCGTGACTGTCATTCGTCCCCACTCGCTGCCCGAAGCGCTGGAACAACTCGCCGCGCTGGGCATTTCCACGCTGCTGCTCGAAGGCGGCGCGACCCTCGCCAGTGCCTTTTTTGAAGCGGGCCTGATAGACGAACTGCGCGTGTTTATCGCCCCCAAGCTGCTGGGCGCGGGCCTCTCGCCTTTGGTGGGGCCGACGCGCAGCCTGCACGCGGCGCAGGGGTTGGAC
>NZ_JAUNHK010000077.1:6592-8242 GCF_030523985.1 Deinococcus sp. | reverse complement strand
CCTCTCGCCTTTGGTGGGGCCGACGCGCAGCCTGCACGCGGCGCAGGGGTTGGACGTCTGGAATGTGGAGCGCGTCGGAGATGACGTGCTGGTTATTGGAGGTCTAAGGGTTTAAGGTCTGGAGCATTTGACAGAAAAAGTTGGTCTGGCCGCCCCCTCCCGTTGCTTCGCAACGCCCTCCCCCACAAGGGGAGAGGGGCAAAAACCACAAGTCATTAGTTATGTCAAGTGTCACAAGAGTTTGAACTCTTTGACGCTCCACAGGAGCAAAACATGTTTACTGGAATCATCGAACAAACAGGCCGCGTCACCCACGCCGCCGAGCAAAATGGCAACCTCACCCTCCGCATCGCCCCCGCGCAGATGTGGCCCGACCTCGCGCTCGGCGAGTCCATCGCCTGCTGCGGCACCTGCCTGACCGTGACGGGCTGGGACGACCAGAGCTTCAGCGTTGACCTCTCCCGCGAAACGCTCGCCAAAACCGCCGACCACTGGCAAGTCGGGCGCGAAATCAACCTGGAACGGGCCATGCTCGCCAGCACGCGCTTTGGCGGGCATATCGTCAGCGGGCATGTGGACGGGGTGGGCGAGATTCTGGAAGTCAGCCCCGAGGCGGGCGCGTACACCATGCGGGTGCGTGCGCCAAAGCAACTTGCCAAATACCTGACCCCCAAAGGCAGCATCACGGTGGACGGCGTAAGCCTGACGCTGGTGGACGTGGGCGGCCCCGCTGGAAGCCGCAGCGAATGGCCCGCCGAGGAATTCACCCTCTGGCTGGTGCCGCATACGCTGGAAGTCACGACGCTGAAGCACTGGCGCTCAGGCACGCAGGTCAATCTGGAAGCCGACCAGGTGGCGAAGTATGTGGAGCGGCTGCTGGCCCTGACAGGCGCGGAGGAAAGCGCATGAGCAACTCCATCAACCATCAACCATCAACCTCTCCGACATTCCGACGCTGCTGGCCGAACTCCGCGCAGGCCGCCCCGTCATCCTGGTAGACGACGAGGGGCGCGAGAACGAGGGCGACCTGCTGATGCCCGCCGCCACCGCCACGCCGCAGTGGGTCAACTTCATGGCGCGGGAAGGGCGCGGGCTGATTTGCGTCACCCTCACGCCGGACCGCGCCGAGCGCCTCGCCCTCACGCCGATGGTGGGCCACAGCACCGACCCCAACGGCACCGCCTTTACCGTCAGCGTGGATCACCGCTCCAACAGCACTGGCATCAGCGCCTTCGACCGCGCCGCGACCATTGCCGCGCTGCTGGACGACGGGACACAGCCAGCCGATTTTCGCCGCCCTGGACACATTTTCCCGTTGGTGGCGCGTCCTGGCGGGGTGCTGCGCCGCGCTGGACATACCGAAGCGGGCTGCGACCTCGCCCGTCTCGCGGGGTTTCCGCCCGTGGGTGTCATCTGCGAAATCATGGGCGACGACGGCGAAATGTCGCGCCTGCCCGACCTTCTCGCCTTCGGGGAAAAGCACGGCCTGAAGGTCGGCTCCATCGAAGCCCTCATCGCCTACCGCCTCGCGCACGACCCCTTCATGGAGAAGGTGGCGGAGGCCAAGCTCCCGACCCGTTTCGGGGACTTCCGCATCGTGGGCTTTCGGGACACCCTCAGCGGGGCTGAACACGTCGCGCTGACGATGGG
>NZ_JAUNHK010000077.1:0-6492 GCF_030523985.1 Deinococcus sp. | reverse complement strand
GCGAAAAAGCTCCGTATCCTGACCAACAACCCGCAAAAGCTGCACAGCCTGGGCGGATTCGGCCTGGAAGTCGTGGAGCGCGTGCCGCTGCATGTGGGCGAAGACCCGCACAACGCCGAGTATCTGCGGGTAAAGCGGGAGAAACTGGGGCATTTATGATGATGGAAAATGGATGATAGATGATAGAGAAAACATTGTCCCCGTCATCTTTTTTCCATCATCCATCAGCGTAGCGGAACCATCAACCATCACCCTCCAAAGGAGCCAAACCATGAACCGAATCGAAGCCACCCTCCTCGCCCACGACCTCAAATTCGCCATCGTCTCGACCCGCTGGAACCACTTGATTGTGGACAGACTGGTGGAGGGCGCAGAACTCGCTTTCGTGCAGCACGGCGGCAAAACCGAGAACCTCGACCATTACCTCGCCCCCGGCTCCTATGAAGTGCCGCTGATTGCCCGCAAACTGGCGGAATCGGGCAAGTACGACGCTGTCGTTTGCCTGGGGGCCGTCATCAAGGGCGACACCGATCACTACGACTTCGTGGCGGGCGGCGCAGCCAACGGCATTCTGAACACTTCGCTGCACACGGGCGTCCCCGTCGCTTTTGGCGTGCTGACCACCGACACCGTCGAGCAGGCGCTCAACCGCGCGGGCATCAAGGCGGGCAACAAGGGCGGCGAAGCGGTGCTGGCGATGATCGAAACCGTGAACCTGCTGCGTCAGGTGGGCAAATAAAAAACCCGCTCACTCGGAGCGGTTACGACAAAAACTATAGCCCGATATGCAGCCGCCGTCAAGGGTATGCAGGCGGGCGGCATGTCGGCTCATGGGCGCGACGGTTCGCCGTGACCGCGCTACCCTGCTGCCTGTAGAGGAGGGCAAGATGCTCATTCTGGAAGAAATGCAGGCGCGTGGACACGAAAGCCTGACGCTGCTGCACCACGCGCCCAGCGGCCTGCGCGGTGTGCTGGCGGTGCATTCGCGGGTGCTGGGGCCAGCCATCGCGGGCGTGCGGCTGCGCGAGGAAGACGAACAACTGGCGGTCAGGGGTGCCCTGGCCCTGTCCGAGAGCCTGACGCTCAAGGCGGCGCTGGCGGGCCTGAACTACGGCGGCGGCGCGTGCGTGCTGATGATGCCCGAAGCCGGGGTGGAAGACCCCCACGCCCGTGAAGCCCTCTTCCGGGCGCTGGGGCGCGAACTCAGCCACATGCAGTCGCGGGTGGTGCTCACCGAGGACATCGGCGTGACACCTGCCGACATCACCTTCGTGGCGCAGGAAACCCCCGCCACGCTAGGCATGAACACCGACACCAGCACCATCACGGGCTACGGCGTATACCGGGGCATGAAAGCCGCCGCCAAATACGCGCTGGGCGCAGAAAGTATGCGCGGCGTGCGGGTCGCCATCCTGGGAGCCGGGGCCGTGGGCCGCACGCTCGCCGCGCACCTGCACCGCGAGGGCGCGAAGCTGACGGTGGCCGATTTCCGGCCAGAACGGGCACAGGCGCTCGCCGACGAACTCGACCAGACGGTGGTCGTCCCCGTTCACGAACTGCTCGACACGCCCTGCGACGTGCTGGCCCCCTGCGGTTACGGGCACAGCATCCACAGCGACGACGTGCCCCGGTTGCAGTGCCGACTGGTGGCGGGCGGTGAACACCATCCGCTGACCCAGCGCGGCGAAGAAGCGGTCAAGGAAGCCGGAATCATGTACATGCCCGACTTCGCCATCAACTCGGCGGGCCTGATTGCCGCCGCGACGGGCGCGAGCATGGACCAAGCCGCCGAGCGCGTCTACCAGAACGTGAGCCGCATCGTGGCCGCCGCCGCGCAGTACCACAAGCCGCCGCATGTGGTCGCCCGCAAAATGGCCGAGCGCCGCATCAGCTTGATCGGGAGCCTGGGACACGCATGAGCGCTCAACTTCCTTTTGTGATCGGCGTGGCGGGCGGCTCCGGCTCCGGCAAGACCACCGTGACCCGCCGCGTTATGGAAACGGTGGGCAGCGACGGCGTGGCGGTGCTGAACCAGGACAACTACTACCGCGACCAGTCGGACATTCCCTTCGAGGGGCGGCTGCACACCAACTACGACCACCCCGCCGCCTTCGACTGGCAACTCCTGCGCGAACACGTGGACGCGCTGATGGCGGGCGTGCCCATCGAAATGCCCGAGTACGACTTCACCCGGCATACCCGCGCCGCCCACACCACGCGGGTGATGCCGGGGCGGGTGCTGGTGCTCGAAGGCTTTTTCGCCCTCTACGACGAAGCCCTGCGCGAAAAGATGAACCTCAAGGTCTTCGTGGACGCCGACGCCGACGTGCGCTTTATCCGCCGCCTGCTGCGCGATACCCAGGAGCGCGGGCGCACGCTCGAAAGCGTCATTGAGCAGTACCTCAGCTTCGTGCGGCCCATGCACTTGGGCTTCGTGGAGCCGACCAAGCGCTATGCCGACGTGATTATTCCGCACGGGGGCATGAACGAACCCGCACTCGACATGCTGGCGGCCCGGATTCAGGGCATGGGGCGCTGAGTGCCGCTCCTCCCTTCGGCGGATGCGCCCCTCGCCCCAATCGGCTTAGGATGGGCGCGTGACTGAACCCGCTCGCCCTGCCCCCACTGGGCCAAACCTGCTGGCTCCGGCCCGGCCTCACCGCCTGACGCGGCCCCTGCTGCTGCTGGTGCTGCTTTCCTTCATTCCTGCTCTCATTTTGACCGTGCAGCGCGTGCAGTTCGAGCAGTCGCGCAAGGCGGCGACCCTGGTGATGGACTACCCCGCGCTCGTCATTCAGGCGCGGCGCTACGGCCTGGAACCGCAGGCCCTGCTCGACAAGTACAAGGCGCTGGGCGTCAACGGGATTGCGCTGTATGAGGACACCGTCGCCAGCTTGCAGCAGCGCGGCGAAGTGCTGCTCAAGAACGGCTACGACCTCGCCGACCAGTTCCCCGGCTCGTCCGTCAAGCCGAACGCGGTCTACATGCGCTCGGTGGTGCCGGGGGTGGCCGAGGCCCTGCCCCCGCGCTACACCATTCCCACCCGCACGGTCACGGTGGGGGGGCAGCAGTGGATAGAGTGGCCCACCGACCCCAGCTACCTGCCCGCTGGCCCCAACAAGGCGCAGGTGGACGACTTCAAGCGTCAGGGCATGGTGCTGGTCTACCGCCCCTACAACGACGAAGCGCGGCCCATTGGTCAGGTCGGCACCGACTGGCCCGACGTCCCCTTTATCGCCTTCACCGACGACGCGGTGATTGGGGCGCGGACACCCGAACTGCTCGACCAGGTGAACAAGGCGATGGGGCAGCGTGTTCCCGCCATCATCGAGGGCAACATTCAGGACGGCCTGGAAGACCTGGTGCTGGAGCACGGCGGCGTGCGCCTCTTTGCCATCGCCCCGAGCTGGCAGAACCAGCTTCAGCCGGAAGAAATTGCCAGCAAGTACAACCTCGCCGTGCGCGAGCGCAGCCAGCAACTGCTGTACATGCGTCCCTTTCCCACCATCAACGAAACCGAGGACATGCTGGCCCGCCTGCAAGTCCTGATGAAAAATTCCGGTATCCGGGTCGGTCTCCCTGTGACCACCGCCTTTGAACCCAGCCCGCTGCTGCGCTGGCTGAGTGTCGTCGGGCCGGTGGCGGCGCTGCTGCTGGCAGGCCTGAGCGTGCCGCTGCGCAAACTGGGCTTGCTGGGCGCGGCGGGTATTTTCCTGCTGTGCGTGGGCCTGAACTACGCCACACCGCTGGCGGGCTTCGCACTTATCGCCGCCGTCAGTTTCCCGGCGCTGGGCTTCTTGCTGCGCCGCGAGAAGATGACCGACTGGTTCCTGGCGACGGGCCTGAGCCTGGTGGGGGTGGTGTTCGTGTCGGCGCTGGGGGCCACCCGCGACTCCATGCTGGGCCTGCATCCCTTCCGGGGCGTGGGCCTGACGCTGCTGCTGCCGCTGGTGATGGTGGCGGTCAGCTTCCTGCCCAAACAGGACATCCGCAAGACGGTCAGCGACGTGTACAACGCCCCCATCAAACTCGGTGACATCGCCGTGATGGGCATCGGTGCGGCCTTGCTGCTGATGGTGTTCTCGCGCCGAGGCAACGCGACGGGCGGTAGCGTCACCGAGTTCGAAGCGCAGCTGCGCCAGAACGTGCAGGATTCGATGGTGCGTCCCCGCTTCAAGGAAGTCGCCGCGCATCCCCTCGGCCTGCTGGGGCTGAGCGGCAAGCTCCCCGGCTACTTCAGCGCCTTGATGCTGCTCGGCGGCACGATGGGTCAGGCCAGCATCCTCAACACCTTTTCGCACTTCCACACGCCCTTCCTGATTTCGGCCATCCGCTGCTTCCTGGGTCTGGGCCTGGGTCTGCTGATCGGTCTGGCGCTGACCTGGGCTTTCGGCAAGGCGCTGGAGCTGTGGAACGCGTATGGCGAGCCGCGCCGGGTTCGGGCATGAAGGCCGTCATCAGCGGGTACTACGGCTTCGGCAACACGGGCGACGAGGCGATTGCCCTCGCCATTACCCGCGAACTGAAAAAGCAGGGCATCGCGCCGCTGCTGCTGTCCAACACTCCCGAGGAAAGCGCCGACCTGTACGACTGCGAAGCCGCGCCGCGCATGCAGCCTGCGGCGGTCGCCCAGGCGCTGCTGCGCTCGGACTTGCTGCTCTCGGGCGGGGGCGGCCTGCTGCAAGACAAGACCAGCAACCGCACCCTGGTCTATTACCTCGCCTTGATTCGCATGGCGAAACTGATGGGCAAGCGGGTGTGCGTGTTCAACCAGAGCGTGGGACCGCTCAGCGAGCAGGGACGCAAACAGGTCAAGCGCGCGCTGCGCGGCACCCAGGTCTTCGTGCGTGACCGGGGCAGTCTGGAACTTCTGACCGAGCTGAAGGTTCCGGCGCGGCTGGGCGGCGACCCGGCGCTGCTGCTGCGGCCCAGTCTCGGCTTGCAGCCCGACCCGTTCACGGTGGTCGTGGCCCCGCGTGGCGACGTGACCGGGACGTTGCCGGGCCTGCAACAGATGGTGAGGCAGTTGCGGGCGCGGGGGCGGCGGGTGGTGGCCCTGAGTTTCATGCCCAGCCACGACGACGAAGCCGCCCACAGCCTGGGAGCCGACGACGTGGTCAGCACCCGTGACCCGCAACTGGCGCTCGACACCATCGCCCGCAGCGGCTTCGTGGTGGGGGTGCGCCTGCACGCCGTGATTCTGGCGGCGGCGGCAGGGGTTCCTTTCGCGGGCGTGGCCTACGACCCCAAGGTGCAGGGCTTTTGCGACGATGCCCGCTCTCCGGTGTTTCCCGTGGACTTCGATTCGGCGCAACTCACCGACCAGACCTACCGCCGGGTCACGCCCGACTGGAGCGCAATAGAGGAAATGAAATTCCGTGCCATGCAGAGCTTCGTGTGGCTGACCGAGCCGAACGCCCCGTAGAGGCCCAGAGCCGGAAAAGGGGGATGGAGGAGATGCGCCTCTGTCCCCCTTCATCTTTCCGGCGACGTGGTTCGTGTCAGAGCCTGACTGTGAGGGACTTCACGCGCCCCGCTGGAGAAGCGGCGCCAGCACGCGAAAATCCTGCCCGGCCTTAAGGTTCGGCGGAGGCCCTCAGGCGTGCCAGCCCGGTGAGGGGGCTTTTTTTAAGGTGGCTTCATGCGACTGCCCCTCACCGCGTTCCTGTCCGTCTCCGCCCTCCTGCTCGCCTCCTGCGGCGGTGCGCCCCTGCCGGTGCAGGGCGAGTCCGCCGTGGCTCCCGTGCCCGCCGCCAAGCTGAGCAGCCAGAGCGTCGGCGCGGTGCGGCTGCCCCCGGCGGGCAAGTTGAGCTGGGACTGGCAGATCGGCGCGGCGACGGAAGCGAAGGTGGCGGTGCCCGCAGGCGTGACGCTGATGGATTTGGACGCGTTCTCGACCTCGGCGGCCAAAGTCGCTGAGCTGAAGGCCAAGGGCATCTACACCGTCTGCTACATCAATGTGGGCAGCTACGAGAGCTACCGCCCCGACTCGGCGGAATACCCCGAGTACCTCAAGATTCAGACCGACCCCAACTGGCCCGACGAGAGCTTCGTGGACATCCGCGACGTGTTCCGTGAAGGCAGCGTGCTGGCGGGCATCTTGGAGCGCCGCCTCGCCATGTGCGCGGGCAAGGGCTTCGACGCGGTGGAACCCGACAACCTCGAAAACGACCAGAACGTGACCAGCGGCGTGATTACCCGGCAGAACCAGCTCGACTTCAACGGCTGGCTGGCTGACCGCGCCCACGCCAACGGACTGGCGATTTTACAGAAAAACGGCGTCGGCTACGTGCTGGAAGCCGACGGGCAGGGCCGCCCGATGGTGGAGCTGTTCGACGGCATTCTCAATGAGAGCTGCCAGCGCTACAAGGAATGCGGCGCACTGGGCGAGTATGTGCGCCGGGGCAAACTGGCGCTGAACGTGGAATACCGTCAGGCCAACCTCGACTGCGCCGCCATGAACGCGCTGGGCGTCAACTCGATCTTCAAAGA
>NZ_JAUNHK010000076.1 GCF_030523985.1 Deinococcus sp. | reverse complement strand
AGTAAGAATGCCTCACGGTGGAGGCATTCTCATCTCTTTTATCAGGCCGTAAGGAATCTACGCATAATTAAGTACCATTGAGCGGGGCCAAGATGACGGGGAACTGATGCCCGCATGAGAAGCGGGGGCGGTCAGTCGCGCAGGTAGACCACGCGGCAGGCTTTCCCCGCCGAGCGGAAGGTCTGGGCGGCCTCGGCAGAAAGCTGCACGTCGGACAGGTAGTTGGCGAGGGGCGACCCCTTGGGTTTGAGCAAGCCACTCGCCTTGACGCGGGTCACGTTCTTGTAGTTGGCGAGGTCGGCCTCGGAACGGGTGTAGACGTGCAGGTTGCCTTCCTGCACCAGTTGCGTGGACACGCCCTTGACCAGTTCGGCGTCGGGCCAGAGCTGGTTGCCTGCCGCGTCCAGGACATAGCTGGTCATGGCGCTTTCCAGCTTGCCCAGGCCGCGCACGTCCACGACCACCGTGCAGGCGAGCAGGCGGGTTTCGGTGCCTGCGCCCGCCACGGCGCTGCCACCACCACGGGCCGCTGTCCCCGTGCCGCCTGTGCCGCCGCCGTTCGCTGGGCCAGTGCCGGGCGCGCCAGCGGCTGGGCGCCCAGTCGCCGGGGCAGTGCCGCTGCCTTCGCCCGTGCCGCTACCTGTGCCAGGCCGGGCCGGAGCCGCGCTGCCCGTGCTTCCGGCAGGGGCCGTGCCGGGTGTGCGTGTGGGACTCAAACCCAGCGAGGGTGTGGCGCTTCCCCCGTTGCCTCCGCCCGTTGCAGGCCGCGCCGCGCTGGTGCCGCTGCTGCCTTCTCCCGTCGCCGGGGTGGTGGGCCGCGCTCCTGCCGGGGCTGAACCCGTGCCCGTGCTACTCGGGGCGGTGGCTGCGGGATTGGGGCGTCCGGTTGCCGGGGCCACCGGGTCGCCCTGCCCGGTCGCCGCGCCACTGCCGGGACGGGCCGCCGCTACAGGCGCCGCAGACGGGGTGCCCGTCGCCGGAGTATTCGGGCGCGACTGGGTCGCTGCGGGAGCCGCTGCCGGAGCAGAAGAGGTAGAAGAGGTCGAGGGCCGCGCCGTGTCGGGTGTGGCCGAGGGCTGTCCGCCTGACCCTCCCGACACGCCACCCTGGGGACGGGCCGCCGCAGGTGCAGATGCGGCGGAGGAGTTGCCGGTCCCCCCGCGAGGCGCTGCGGGCACAGTCGCCGCTCCGCTGGTCGTGGGCAGGGTGCCCGCCTGCGAGCGCGAAGGCACAGGCGCGCTCGCCGCCGGACTGCTGGCAGCAGAGCCTCCGCCACGGGCGGCCACGGGCGCACTGCTGGCCTCGCCCTGGGGCAAGTCTTCGCGGCGGGGCAGGCCCGTCACTTCGGGCCGGCTGGTTGGCAAAGGCGTGGCCGGGATGGAGTTGGGCCGCGCCGCCGTTTCGGTCGAAGCCTGCGGCACGGTGCCCGCCGCACGGGACGGAGCCTCGACCGGGGAAGCGCTGGAGGGAGCCGGTGAGGGAGTGACCCCGCCTCCACTGGCCTGCACAGGCTGGGCCACTTCTGGCTGGGACTGGGCCGGGACGATCCCACCGCGTGCCTCGGTCGGTTGCTGAGCGGCGGCAGACTGCTGCGCCTCGCGGGCAGGCGCGGGACTCGCTACCCCCTCAGTGGGAGTCGTGGTCGCCTGGGGCACCACTCCGCCCGGTTGTGCCACTGGGGACGGCGCAGTCAAGTCGTTGGTCTGCGGCACGCTGGGGGCCGGAACGACGCGGCCTGCCGGGGGAGTGGCGGCAGCTGGGGACTGGGAGGCTGGGGATTGGGCTGACGGCTGCTGTGTTGGCGGAGTTTGGGCCGCCTGATTCTGGACGGCTGGCGCCGGCGCTCGGGTTGCTGGCGTCTGCGGTGCCTGGGCCTGTGGCGTTGGAGCCGGAGCCACAGGCTGCGTTGGTGCAGGCTGCGGGGTGGGGGGCGTCACCTTCACGGGGGGAGTGGGCACCGTAGGCGTGGGCTGGGGGGCCGGGGGCGTCTGCATCGCCAACGTCGGCGGTGGGGTCGCTGGGGTGGGGGTCGCCGGGGTCGGTGCTGCCGGAGTGGGAACAGGCGGAGTCGGCGGCGGCGTTTGGGGTTCGGGCTCAGGCGTTTCCGGTTCGGGGGTGGGCTGGGGAGGTTCGGGCTCGGGTTCAGCCGTCGGCGTGGGCGCGGAGGTGGCGGGGTTGGCCGGACGGGTCTGGGGTGGTGTGGCCTGCGCCGGGGCAGACGAAGCCACTTGCGGGGTCGCTGGCGGCGCTTCGGGGGCCAGCGCCACGACTTCCAGGGGGGCCTGCGCCACGTCGGGGGTCGCGCCCAGGGCCGGGGGCTGGGGCCGCATCAGGCTCAGCCCGGCAATCAGGGCGGCGTGCAGGGCCAGGGTCGCCGCCGCCGACCAGAGGCGGTCACGCGCCACCGGGTCTTCCATCATTTCCTCGTAGAAACGGGTCATATCAGGGGTGCCTCCGGGGACATGGTCACGGCGCGGCCCGTGTGCCGAGGGCCAGACGTTCGCCGCCTGCCTGCTTGATGACGTCCATCACGCGCACCACCGTGCCGTAGTTGCCGCGCTCGTCGGCGCGGACGCCCACCAGACCGCCAGACGACTTGACCATGGTCGTCAGCTTGGTCTTCAACTGTTCCAGATTCGTTTCGTAGCCGTTGAGAAACAGCTTGCCCTTCTGGTCCACGGTCACGATGGGAATGTCGGGGGTGGCCTGCACGGTGGAACTGGCGCGGGGCAGGTCGAGCGGCATGACGTTTTGCCGCGCTCCCAGGTTGCTGGTCAGGAAAAAGAAAATCAGCAGCAGCAAGACGATGTCCACCATCGGCGCGAAGTCGAAGGTGACTTCCTGCTCGCTGTCACGCAGGCGGCGGCGGGGCTGGCTCACGTTCACAACCTCGGGGCCGTCAGCGTGGCCGGGCGGGGCGCTTCGGTAACAGGGCGGGAAAAGGGAGCCTGCGCGGTGACACGCGGCTGCCCCAGCCAACCGGGAAGTTCCTCGCGCACGCGGTCGGCCTGCGCCGCCACCGCATTGGCTTTGTTGCGCAGGGCGTTACGGGCCACATACGCCACGATGGCGACGATCAGGCCCGCCGCCGTGTTGATGAGTGCCTCGCTGATACCCGTCGCCAGTTGGGTCGGGGTGGGGTTGGTGGTCTGGCTGAACACCAGGAACGAGCGCACCATGCCGATCACCGTGCCGAGCAGCCCCAGCAGCGGGGCAATCTGGGCCGCCGTTCCCAGACCGCTCAGCCCGGCGTAGATTTTTTCGTCCTCACGAATCATGACCGCATTCATGGCTGCCGGGGCCGCCTCGGGGGTGCCGCGTTCTGCCTGAACCAGTCCGGCCCGCAGCACCTGGGCCACCGGGGTATCGAGGCCCGAAAGGTCCACCTCGCGCAGCGCGGCGGTGGGGCCGCTCTCCGCCGTCAGGGCACGGGCACGCTCGACGAGTATGGTGGCGTCCTGACCCATACGCAGCAGGGCCAGCAGACGCACGACGGCCAAATAAACGACGTAAAGGGAAAGTGCCAGAATCACCCAAAGAAGGGGACCAGCAGAGCGGGCCAGGTCGAGGACGTTCACACCTAACCTTTAGCATGGCCCGAGGTGGTATGGGTGAAGATGCCTGCCAGCAGATGAGAAGCCGGGACGTGAGCGGACGAAGCCATAAAAAAAGACACCGCCTAAACGGTGCCTTCTCTGGTGGAGGCTTAGGGATTCGAACCCTAGACCCTCCGCTTGCAAAGCGGATGCTCTCCCGCTGAGCTAAGCCCCCTCAGCGAGTTGCGAGACTAGCAGAGTGACCCGCCCGCTGACAAGTCCCCCTGACGTGACCCGCTACAATCTGCCGATATGTCACGCGTCTTTTCAGGAATTCAGCCGACGGGCGACCCCCATATCGGCAACTACTTCGGGGCCATGCAGAACTATGTGCGCCTGGGCGAGCAGTTCGGCAAAAACAGCCTGTTCTGTGTGGTCGACCTGCACGCCATCACCAACCCCGGCGCCTTCGACCCGCAAACCCTGGCCCAGAAGACTTTCGACATGGCGGTGGCGAATTTTGCCATCGGCCTCGACCCCAGCAAGGTCATTTTCTTCGTGCAGTCGCAGGTGCCCGAGCATCAGGAACTCGGCTGGATTTTTACCTGCGTGACCCCGGTGGGCGAACTCGAACGCATGACGCAGTACAAGGACAAGTCGTCACAGTTCGAGAGTGTGCCCAGTGGCCTGCTGATGTACCCGGCGCTGATGGCCGCCGACATTCTGCTCTACAAGGCCGAAACCGTGCCTGTGGGCGACGACCAGACCCAGCACATCGAACTGACCCGCGAGATTGCCCGCAAGTTCAACCATAATTTTGGTGACACCTTTACCGAACCCAAGGCCGTCTACAACAAGGACGCCCTGCGAATTCCCGGCGTGGACGGCAACGGCAAGATGGGCAAGAGCAAGGGGCCGAGCAGCACCATCGGCATTCTGGAGCCGCTCGACAGCATCTGGCAGAAGCTCCGCGCCGCGCCCACCGACCCCGCCCGCGTGCGCCGCACCGACCCCGGCAACCCCGATGTCTGTCTGATTTTCGACTACCACAAGCTCTTTTCCGACCTAGACACCATTCAGATGGTGGACCGCGAGTGCCGCACCGCCGGAATAGGCTGCGTGGACTGCAAAAAGAAACTGATGGAAGGCATGACGGCCCACCTCACTCCCATTCAGGAGCGGGCCGAGGCGCTGCGCGGTGACGCCGACTACGTGCGCGATGCGCTGCGCCAGGGGGCCAAAGAAGCCCGCGCCATCGCCGCGCCCGTCATGGAAGAAGTGCGGGAGAAGGTCGGCTTCCTCAAGCTGTGACCAAAGTGGGGGGCAGAGAGCAGAGGGGAGCGGGGAAAAACGCTCTTCACCCTCCGCTCTCTCCTTTCTGCGTGAGTTTGCCTGTGTTCGAGGGCAGCCTGGGCGAACTCGCTGCCGCGCTGCGCTCCGGGCAGGTGTTGCCGGGCGAAGTGCCGCTGCTGCGCCTGACCCGCGAGGTGCTGGCCTGGGTGCAGCAGACCACCGGGCAGACGGCGGCGGCCTTTGCCGATGCCCACCCCGACCTGCTGCCCACCCTGGCGGCGGTGATTGCGCTCAAGGCGCGGCTGCTGCTGCCCCGGCCCGAACCTGTGCCCGACTCGGATGCCGACTGGGACATGTCCGGCGACGGCGGCCTGGACGACCTGCTGGAGGGCGTGGAGGCGCTGGCCGAACTGGACACGCTGGTGGCCTTCCTGTCGGCCCGCAGGCGCGAACGCGAGGGCGTGCTGCCGGGGCGACCCTCGCCCGTCACTTTGCCCCGGCGCGAGCGGCCCCGTTCGGCGGGCAGTCTGGCGCGGCTGGTCAAGGCGGCCCAGAATGCCGTGCGGCAGGTGGATGTGCCGCTGTTGGCCCGCGAACGTCTGACCCTGGCCGACGCGCTGGCGGCGCTGCTGGCCTATGCTTCGCGCCTGCGCCAGTTCCGCTTCTGGTCGGTTCACGCCGAGGACTGGGGCGAGCGCACCACCTACTTCGCCGCGCTGCTCGAAGGCGTCAAGGAAGGCCGCCTCAGCGCCGAGCAGCCGGAGATGTACGGGGAAATCGAAGTGAAGGATTTGCGGAGGGGGGAGGGGGAAGGGTAAAGGGCTTTCTCCCTACCCCCTCTGCCCTCCCCCCTTTACTCCCTTCAAATCAGGTTGCGGTGGTCGGTCAGCATGCAGCGGTCTTGCACCACGTCTATGCCGTGCTGACCGAGTTCGCGGGCCACGTCCGCATTGCGGATGCCCTGCTGCATCCACACCACTTTGGGCAGCGGCTGCATGTTCAGGATGTCGCGCAGGTGGTCATGCACTTTGTCGCTGCGGCGAAAGACTTCGACGATGTCCACAGGCGTGGGGATTTCTGCCAGGGTGGACACGGCCTTTTGTCCGAAAAAGCTCTGCCCACGGGCGGCGAGCGCCGGGTTGACGGGAATGATGGTGTAGCCCTGACGACTGAGGTACTCCGGGACATAGTGCGCGGGGCGCATGGCGTCGGGGTGAAAGCCGACCACCGCCACCACCTTGCTGTCTTTGAGAACTCGGGTCAGTTGGGCAGGCTGATGCAGTTCGCTCACGATTGGACTCCTTGAAAGGCTTGGGCAGCGGCTTGCAGTGTGGCATTCAGTTCGGCGTCGCCGTGTGCGGCACTGGTAAAGATGCTTTCAAACTGCGAGGGAGCCCAGTACACGCCCCGCGCCAGCATTCCCTGGAACCACGCCGCGAACGCCGCCGTGTCGCTGCGGGCCGCGTCAGCGTAGCGGGCGACAGAGCCGTCGGGTGCATCCTGGAAAAACACCGTCAGCATGGAGCCGAGGCGGTTGATGCTGACCGGCACACCCGCCGCCTCTGCCGCTTCCCGCAGGCCCGCCGCCAGCCGCCCCGTGTAGTCCCCGAGTCGCCCGTAAAGGTCGGGCCGCGCTTCCAGTTCGCGCAGGGTCGCCAGTCCTGCCGCCATCGCCAGCGGGTTGCCGCTCAGGGTTCCGGCCTGGTACACCGGGCCTTGCGGCGACACGAATTCCATGACCTCGGCGCGGCCCCCGTAGGCCCCCACGGGCAACCCCCCGCCGATGATTTTGCCCCAGCAGCGCAGGTCGGGGCGCAGGCCCAGCAGACCCGTCGCCCCGTTCAGGGAGAGGCGGAACCCGGTCATGACTTCGTCGGCAATCAGCAGCGTGCCGTGGTCGCGCACGCGGTGCAGCGCCGCCAGAAACTCGGGCGTGGGAATCAGTACCCCGGCGTTGCCCACCACCGGCTCGAAGATGACGGCGGCGATGTCTTGCCCCCGCGCCCCCATCAGGGCGTCCAGCGCCGCCGGGTCGTTGTAGTCCAGCACCAGCGTCAGGGCCGCGTATTCCTCGGGCACGCCCGCACTGCTGGGGGCCGCCGCGCCCAAAGCGCCCTCGGCATTGGTCATCAGGCCGCTGCCCGCTTCGACCAGCAGCCCGTCGGCGTGCCCGTGGTAGTTGCCCCGGAATTTGACGATGTACTTGCGCCCCGTAAAGCCACGCGCCAGCCGCAGGGCGCTCATGGTGGCCTCGGTGCCGCTGCTGACAAAGCGCACCCGCTCGGCCCCCGTCAGGCGAGTGACCAGTTCGGCCAGTTCCACTTCACGCTCGTTGGGTGCACCGAAGGACGTGCCGCTGCTCAGCGCCCCGGCCACCGCTTCCCGCACCGCCGGATGGTCGTGGCCCAGAATCATAGGCCCCCACGAGCCGATGTAGTCGATATAGCGCTGCCCGTCGGCATCGGTCAGGTATGCGCCCTGTGCCGAGGCGATAAAGCGCGGCACGCCCCCCACACTGCGAAAGGCGCGCACCGGACTGTTGACCCCACCGGGCGTGACCGCTTTGGCCCGCTCGAACAGGGCTGCAGAGCGGGAAGTCGAGAAAGAAGGTGTCGAGGACATGCCCCCAGGCTAGCCGAGAACCGTGAGGGCGGATGTTCCGCTCTTCACCCTTGCCCGGATTTGATGTGCCTCATACGGCTTTGAAAAATAGTTTGGGTATCCAAGCTATTTTTCCGAACGGAGTGAGGAGAAGAAAATACGGGACTGAACGGCGCGAAGGAGATGGCGGCGCTTTTCCGACATCTCCGAAGAATAGTTCAGTCCCGTATCACAGTCCCAGCAGCCCCGCCGCTGCCGACGCCCGCAACTCGGTGGCGAAGGGAGCGACCAGCGCCTTTTCCTGTGCGCTGGCGGGCTTGATGGTGGTGTTGAGGTCGGGCAACTGGCCCTTTTGCAGTGACTGCGCTGCGCCGACCAAATCTACGGAAGGCACGCCCAGAGCGCGGTTGACCGCAGCCCGCACGACGGCGTACCGCTCGGCGCTCATGCTTTCTGCCGCCAGCAGCCCCCGCTGCTGCTTTCGCGCCGCGTCCATCTGTCCGGCGGTCTGCCGCAGCACGTTGGCGATGTCGAGCACCGTCGGCGTCTGACCGTTCAGCACGCCCGTCCAGACCCGTTGCAGGTCGCTGAAGCTGGTGCCGAGGGCCACCCGCACCCCACGCCGGATTCGCACGAATTTCTGCACGTCGGTTTTGGTCAGCGGCGCATTGACTTGCGCGGACGTCGGCTTCTGGGCTGCTCTGGCCTGCGTGGCCCCAGGCTGCGCGGTTCCGGTCTGGGTCACTTCCGTCTGAGCGGGCGGCACCTGCAAGCCGCTCATAAAATCCTGGGCGGGCTTGACCACGAAGCTCCATGCCCCGAACGCCAGAGCACCCAGCACCACCAGCGAGGTTCCACCACATCCCAGACAGCCGCAGCCCGGCCCACGTCGCATCATGCTTCAGGATACGCAGCCGCCGCGTGAGGAGTTCCCGCCCCCCCCGTCCAGAGGGCCGTGACCAGCCCGTAGCCCGCCTGCACTTCGGCGCGAACCTCGCCCCCTGCGGTTTCGTTGCTCAGCGTCCAACCGCTGCCCAACGGCACATTTGCCTCACTCAGCGCCCAGCGCACCCCGCTCAGGCTCAGGCCGCCGAGGTCGGCACAGGCCACCACGCTCAGGGTCACGCCCGGTGGAAAGTCGTGGCGAAACGGCACGCCTGGCCGCAGGGGCCAGGCCCATTCGTCGCCACTGGTCAGGGTGACGTGGACGCCCTCCCCCGCCAGTCGCACGCCGCCGAGCAGCAGCGCTGCCGTATGGTCAAAGCGTCCACCAAACGCCCCCACGAACACCAACTGGGTGGCACCGCGCTCCAGGGCCAGCCGGGTCGCCAGTTCGCCGTCGGTCTGGTCTTTGGCGGCGGGATGTACCTCGCGGGGCGCATCCAGTGAGAGGCCCGCCGAAGAGTCGAAGTCGCCCACCCACACGTCCAGCCCGACCCCCAGCGCTGCCGCATGCCTCGCGCCTCCGTCAGCCGCCACCACCAGCGCGGGCCGGGGCAGCGCGGCGAGGGCAGGTGTGAGGGTCAGGCGTCCACCGACCAGAATCCAGGCGAGCATGGGGGGAGTGTAGAGGGTGCAGAGGAGAGGGCGGAGGGAACAGGGGGTTTTCCCTGCCCTCTCCGCCCTCTGCTCTCCGCTTTTACAAATCCGGTTCGCCGTCTGCCTCGTCCAGCCCCGGCAGCGGCACCACCACGCCACCTTCGCCCACCCGCCGACGCTTGCGGAGCATGGCAGGTTCCTTGTCCAGATTGAAGACGAAGTGCCGGGGCCGCCGCTCGCGCAGCCAGGTTTCCAGCGCCACCAGACGCGGGCGGAAGCGGATGAATTCGCGCAGTTGCCGGATGGGGATGAAGCGGGCTTCCTGCACGTCACGGTCAGGGTCGCGGGGTTGCAGTGTGCCGCCCACCTCGCGCCCAGTGTAGAAGAACTGAAGGTGATGCCCCCAGGTCTGCGCCTGAAACTCGACGATGAAGGCGAGGTCGCGCAGTTCGACCACCAGCCCGGTTTCCTCGAAGGTTTCGCGCCGCGCCCCGTCCTGAATGAGTTCGCCCGCTTCCAGGCCGCCCTTGGGCAGTGACCAGCGCCCACGCTCGCGCACCAGCAAGATTTCCTCGCCGCGCAGCACGATGCAGCCCACGCCGATGCGGGGTTCGCCCGGCGTCTTCTTCTGCCCGCGTTTCTTGGGCGCGGCGGGCACAGGCACAGCGGTCGAGTTGGTGACCTGTCCGGGGCGGGGCGTCTGGTTTTGCGAAGGCGGCGGGCCACGGCGACGGCGGCGGCGGCGCTGTCCACTGTTCTGAGCTTGCGTCTTGACCGGGTCTCCCGCCATTACATCCCCTCCGGCGCCAGGTCGTTGAAACGGACGTGTGCGCTGTGAAATTGAAGTTTGACTGTCCCGACCGGGCCGTTTCTCTGCTTGCCGATGATGATTTCGGCGATGCCCTGCTGGTCGGTTTCCTTGTTGTAGTACTCGTCGCGGTAAATGAACATCACGATGTCGGCGTCCTGCTCGATGGCGCCCGACTCGCGTAGGTCCGACAACATCGGCCTATGGTTGGGCCGCTGCTCCACCGCACGCGAAAGCTGCGACAGCACCACGATCGGCACTTCCAGCTCACGCGCCAGCCCCTTGAGGCCACGCGAGATGGTGCTGATTTCCTGCTGGCGGTTGTCCGAGCCGCCCGACGACTTGCCGCCCGACATGAGTTGCAGGTAGTCGATGACGACCAGTCCCAGTTGCCCGTGCTGCGCGGCGATGCGGCGGAGCTTGGACCGCAGGGCGTTGAGGGTAAGGTCCGGCTCGTCGTCGATGACCATCGGCGCTTCGGCCAGACGTCCGGCGGCGTGGGCCAGCCGCTCGAAATCGCGCTCGTTCAGGTGCCCGGAGCGGATGCGGTTCATGTCCACCCGCGCCTCGCTGCACAGCATGCGCAGGGCGAGCTGTACGGCGGGCATTTCCAGACTGAAGACCGCCACCGTCTTTTCGCCGCGCAAGGCGACGTTCTGGGCGATAGACAGGGCGAAGGCCGTCTTTCCCATACTCGGGCGAGCCGCCAGCACGTTCAAGCTGCCCTTTTGCAAGCCCGAAATCTGTTCGTCGAGGTCACGAAAGCCGCTGCTGACCCCATCGGGAATGCCCTTGTTGGTGTGCAGCAGGGTGATGTACTCGAAGGTGTCCGAGACGACCTCGTTCATGGCCTGGAACGCCTCGCCCTTTTTCTTCTGCTCGGCGACCTCGAAGATCATCTTTTCGGCCTTGTCCAGCAGGTCTTCCAGGGGCAATTGCTGCTCGTAGGCAAGTTGCATGGCTTTGCCCGACGCCTGGATGAGCTGCCGGAGAGTGTGCTTTTCCTGCACGATGCGGGCGTAATGCTCGGCGTAGGCGGCGGTGGGCACCTGCTCGGACAGGCCGATGAGGTACGGAATACCGCCCACGTTGTCGAGGTCGCCCGACACGCGCAGATGCTCGGTCAGGGTCACCAGGTCAACCGGTTCGCGCTGCTCCTGCATCCGGCGCATGGCGGTAAAAATTTTGCGGTGGCCCTCACGGTAGAACATCTCGGGCGTCACCGTGTCGCCCAGGGCCGCGAGGGTGTCGTTGTCCAGCAGGATGCTGCCCAGCACGCTGATTTCGGCGTCGTTGCTGTGCGGCGGCACACGCGGGGTAGTTTCCAAGAGGTGTCCCCTTTCCCGGCTGCGGCGCAGGCTGCGCTCACCAAACCAGCGAGCGGCCCGCGACAGGCAGCAGATGAAGTGAAATGAAAAAGCCCGCTGTAAGGAGCCTTATCCGCCCATTTCCGCCACAAGGGGCAGAGTGGGGCGAACTGGTTGGCAGCATATCACTCCGTCTCTCTGGAGGTCGCTCTCCCCACCTCAACATCGACTGGCAACCGAATTTTTCCGCATTGCGGAAGCCCCTTGCGGAACTCACTTGAGCTAAAGAAACGGTGACCGCGCGTAAGAGAATTGTTAGAAAATCGACCGTAAGCTACAGGCAAGCAGGACAGGGAAATACCCCGACCTGCCCACCGCCGAAGCGGGAGACACCCGAAGAGGCAACTGCCATAAGTAGGCAACGCGGGCAACCATACATAACTTTATCCGCCGCGCCGAACCACAGGAGATTCACCATGAAGAACGGAACCCAAGGCTTTACCCTGATTGAGCTGCTCATCGTCATCGCCATCATCGGCATCCTGGCCGCTGTGCTGATCCCCAACCTGCTGAACGCCCGTAACGCTGCCAACAACAGTGCTGCCCAGAGCATGCTGCGTAATGCCGTGACCGCTGCGGAATCGGCTCGCGCCAATGGACAAGCCGTCGCTTCAAACGGCGTCTCTTGCACCGCTTCGCCAATCAGCTTGGCGGCCAACCCCTCAGTGACGGCCTGCCAGGTCGCGCAGGGCCCCAACTCTACCGTGGGATATGCGACAAGCAGCACGGGCAAATGGTACAAGTTTGATGGTCAAACTGTCACTGAGGGTAGTGGTACCGCCGCCCTGCCTTCCCTCCCTTAATTCCATTTATAACTTTCAGAAGGTGCCTGAGTTTATCAGGCACCTTTTATTTCAGTATGGAGCAAGTGAATGGTATATCTTCGTTTGGCTTTATTGAGTTTCATCCCGCTGATTTCTTTCTTTATACTTCCGGTTTCCGGATATGTGAAAGATACAATTTACACTCCCAGAATTATTCTTATTGTGGGCATGGCCATTATAGGCAATCTTATACTTTTCCATCTATATAGTGGTAAAAAGAGCTTGCTGGGAGCAATGAGAGAGGTGCTACGTCCAAGGCCGCTTAAACTCGCAATTGTCAGTTATGCAATCTGGCTATGTGTGTCCTCATCATTCTCAGTTATGCCTGGGTACTCCTGGCTAGGACACCCTTATACACAATTTGGGACTATAGCCCTTTTGGGGTGCTTGTCGCTTGCCTATTTATATTACAAAGTCATGAGAGCTGAACTTATTATGCGTATAATGAGTTTTTGCGTCCTTGTGATGGCTGCTCTTACATTTCTTGAATCACTTGGGTATAGGCCTCTAAGTCAAGTAGTGCAGAGCCCGAATATGCTTTATCCAGCAGCCTTGGTTGGGCATCGTCCACATTTGGGCGGCTGGTTTAGCATAGTGGTACTCATGCCCGCATACTTTTATAGAGATAGAAAACTTGATGGCTGGTTCTGGGCATGGACTCTCTCGGGAATCATTGGATTGGGGCTTTGTACTACAACCTCAGCAACCCTGGGAGTTGGGTTTGCACTATCATTATGGTTACTCTATTCTTGGCTAAAGCGTAGAGAAAGATTCAAAAGTGTTCTTTTGTTGGTAGCTGCCTTCGCTATATCCGTGGCAACTTTACCGAGCATCGTTCAATCTGTCGGCGCTAAGCTTAAACTGAATCCACCTCAACTCAAAGACTATGGTTCAACAGGGAGTATGGAGCCAAGACTTTACATGTGGAAATCGGCTTGGCATGCTGCAACAGATAGACCGTGGACAGGCTGGGGAACAGACACCTTTGGATATCAAGTGTTTGAACATCTAGAGAACAACGATGCAGAAGCGCTATTCAGAGCGGAACTCGGTTTTAAAAAAGATTATGTAGTTGAGCACAAGGGAATGACCTATTATGCATATAAAAGAGAGGGAGCAGACAAAGACGAGCAAACTGGAAGCCTCCTCTACGTTAGGCCCCATAATTTAATTGTTGACGAGCTCTACTCCAATGGTTTCATCGGCTTGATCCTATTCTTTCTGGCTGCAACCTTTTTTATAAAACGCATAGGGAAAGCAAAAATCCCTTCAAGCCTTCCTTACTTCGCAATATCTTGTCTGCCTTATTTCATCTATCTTCAGGCATGGTTTTACATTGTCTCCGTAACGCCAATTTTCTTTATACTTCTGGGAATAATGTTAAAAGACAGTGAACAAGGAGGAAGCAAATATGTTCAGCGATGAATCAGCCTTTACCCTTCTAGAAATTCTTATTGTCATCGCTATTATAGCTGTACTAGTAGCAGCCTTGCTGCCTAGCTTGGTGTCCGCTAGGCGTGCCGCTTCAGATACGAACGCCAGACAGTTGGCCCGAAACGTGGCTACGCTGGCAGAGCTAAAGCGTGCGGAAAACGGCTATAGACCTCTTTTTACAAATAAATCTAACTGTGCCCCTAGTTTGATTAGCGAGTTGCATAGTACGGTCACTAGCTGCGAACTGAAGCAAGATGCCAATGGCACATATGTTTTAACTACTTCGTCTGATGGTAAAATGTTTTATTTTGATGGAGCTAAGCTTGATGGCCCCTTGACATTGCTTCCGCAAAACTGGTAGGTCTTATATACAACGGCGATTAGGGGTTGACAAATCGGGGTGGGGTGTGGAAAGGGGATGAGGTGT
>NZ_JAUNHK010000075.1:8431-13901 GCF_030523985.1 Deinococcus sp. | reverse complement strand
CCTCGCGTGCTGGTGGGCCTCGTCGCCCTGTCCTTCTCCTATGCCTCCGCACAGACCACCGAGCGTCCCCTGATGGTGAGGCCGCCCCAGATGCAGACTGCCGAAACGCAGGCCCCGCAGGTGCAGCTTCCCCAAACGGCTCCCAGCCTGCCTGCGGCGGCCCCGGCCGCTGTCCCGGTCTATCCGGCGGCGGGGCGCGTGGTGCCTTCCGCAGCGGCTGCCAACCCTGTCCCAGTTGTTGCTGGCCCGGTCAACGGCGCTGTAGGGACCGTCAACTTCCGCCCCGTGCGCTTTCAGGTGGTCAATGCCGGTCTGGTCCGGCAGGCGCTGAGCCAGCAAAGCGGCGGTCTGGTGGTCCGTCCCCGCGCTCTGGCCCCCTTCAATCCCCTGCAACTGCCGCCCCCCCTCGCCACCAGTTGGTAAGTGGGCCGCGCCCTAGCTGACAAGTCGGCCCCCCGCCGCCCGGGCCGCTAGCCTGCCTGCATGACCTCTCCTTTCCGTCTGTCGGCCCGCGCCCAGAGCCTCAAGCCCTCGGCCACGGTGGCGGTCACTTCCCGCGCTCTGGAGTTGCAGCGGCAGGGGCGCAAGGTCATCTCGCTGAGCGTGGGCGAACCCGACTTCGACACGCCGCCCCACATCAAGCGGGCCGCCATCAAAGCCATCGAAGCGGGCAAGACCAAATACACGCCTGTGAGCGGTATTCCCGAACTGCGCGAGGCCATCAGCGCCAAGTTCCGGCGCGAAAACGGCCTGGACTATGCTCCCGACGCCGTGACCGTGACCAGCGGCGGCAAGCAAGCCCTGTTCAACGCCTTTTTCGCGCTGCTCGACCCTGGCGACGAGGTGCTGATTCCCGCGCCCTACTGGGTCAGCTATCCCGAAATGGTCGCCCTGACAGGAGCCGTTCCTGTCGCCGTGCCCACCTCGGCGCAAGGCGGCTTCCTGCTCGACCCCGATGTGCTGGCCGCCCACATCACCCCGCGCACCCGCATGGTGGTGCTGAACAGCCCCGGCAACCCGACGGGCGCCGTCTTTCCGCCTGAAACGCTCAGGGCGGTGGCGGCGCTGGCACAGAAGCACAACCTGACCATCGTCACCGACGAAATGTACGAGCATCTGGTCTACGACGCCGAACAGGTCAGCATCGGCACCTTCGCGCCGGAGCACACCCTCACCATCAACGGCGCGAGCAAGGCGTATGCCATGACCGGGTGGCGCATCGGCTACGCGGGGGGGCCGAAGCACGTCATCGCCGCCATGAACACCATTCAGTCGCAGAGCACCAGCAACGCCAGCAGCGTGGGCCAGTACGCCGCCCTCGCCGCCCTCGAAGACCATGCGGAAACGCAGCGTTTCGTGGAGATGGCCCGCCTCGCCTACCGCGAACGCCGTGACCGCATCGTCGCGGGCCTGAACGCGCTGGGCCTGCCGACGCCGACCCCGCAGGGCGCGTTTTACGTGATGGCCGACACCCGTGTCATCGACCCCGACGAGTTGCAGGCCGCCCGCCGGATTCTGGACGAAGCCGAGGTCGCCGTGGTGCCCGGCACCGACTTCGCCGCGCCCGGCCAAATGCGCCTGAGCTACGCCACCAGCCTGGAAACCATTGAGGAAGTGCTGCGGCGACTCGAACCCCTGTGCCGCCCTGTTTCCGGCTAAAGGGCCGTCTGGGGCAGCCGCCTGTCTGCCCCTTGACTTTTATTCTTTTTAGGATTAAGATTTCCCTTCTGGCGGCCACGTGCTGCCGAGCGATACCATTCGCCATGTCGCTTTCTGTTCGCCGCTTGGCCCAAGTCATGACAGCCGCGCAGACAGAAAATGCACCGAGGGAGACGTCCACCTCCAAGAAATAAAAACGGACGTGCGAGTATTCGATTGGCGAATAAGCCGTGAGAATGCCCCATCCGGCCCCCTCAGCGGGGCCTTTTTTCATGTCTGGGCGTGGCGGAGGGAAGAGGCTCGCCCTCCCCTTGCTCTCAATCCAGAAATTCCCGCGTGAGGGCCGCCAACAACTTCGGCAACGTCTCGAAGCAGTAGGGCGCATAGGCCCGTTCCAGCCACTGGTGGTAGTCGCGCCCCCAGGGACCGAGGTTAATGCAGGGCAGACCCGCAGGCGGCGCGTGGATGTGGGCTGCCTGCACGGGCGTGTTGGCGTTGACCAGTTCGATGCCCGCCGGGTCGGCGTACCCGAACCAGCTCATGTCGCTGATGCCGCTGAAAATGGCCCGCTCGGTGACGCTCACGCCCAGCCGCGCCCCCTCGCGGGCCAGGGTGTCACGGACCCGCGTCAGCGCCTGAGCCTCGGCGGGTTTGCGGGTGTCGAGCGTGGTGTGGGGGTAGTGCAGCGAGGCGAAGCCCAGCACGGCGGCAGGCCCGAGCAGCCCCGCCGCGTCCCAGAGCCAGCTGGTCAGGTGGGCGCTGCGGGTCGGGTAGTCCATCTGGGCGTCCAGCGTGGCGTCGTAGGCCGCCAGAGCCGCGTCCAGACCGGGGGTGTTGCGCCGCGCCTGCTCCAGCAGTTCGGCGTAGGTCAGCACCAACGGCGTGGCCCCGTGTGCCGCACTATGGGGCTGCCCCAGCGCCTCGGCCCGCCCGCGCAGGGTCGCCAGGGCGTCTTGCAGCGTGGCCTGTGCCACTTGCCTAAAGCGCTCCAGCACCTCGCCCGCGCTCAGTCCTTGCAACAGCACGTTCACGCACAGCCACGCCCGCGCCGGGGTGGTCACGTCGTAATAGGTCTTGAGGTCTTGCTGCTTGAGCAGGGTGGGGGGCGTTCCAGCCTCGTCGCCGCTGTGGTCGGTCAGGGCCGGATTCCACTCGAAGGCCCGCGTCAGTTCGCTGGCCAGAAAATTGACGTTGATGCCGTCGAGCGAGTAGCCCGCGTGCGTGTCCACCCCGACCACGAAGGCCGACACCAGCAGCTTGCCCGCCGTACCGATATAAACCGCCTGTCCCGCGCTGCCGTCGCCGTTGTCGCCCGTCGCGTCGAGGTTGATGACCAGTTCCCAGTTCAGTCCCTCGCGCCCAGCCAGGGACAGCAGCGTGGGGGCGGCCCAGCGTGCGCCGTGCGAACTGACTTCCTCGTCGGCCACCGCCACGAACAGCAGGTTGCCCTGACGCTCGGGCTGAGCGGCGAAATCGGCCAGCACGGTCATGCCCGCCGCCAGCCCCGACTTCATATCTAGCACGCCCCGTCCGGGCAAAAAGTCGCCGCTTTCCAGGTCGGCCAGGGCACGGTGTTCGGCCTCGCTGCGGGCGTTGACGCGCAGGTCGTCTATCAGGCGCGGCAGCAGGGCGTCCGGGTCAAAGGCCACGTCCTGATGCGGGCCGTAGTTCGCCACCGACACCACGTCGTAGTGCCCGGTCAGCACCACGCCCGCCGAACCTCCACCACGCACCAGCGCGTACACGTTGCGCCGTTTCAGCGGGTCGTTTTCGATGGGTTCGGCCCAGAGGTCCTGAGGGTTGGCCTGAAAATACGGCAGGCCGCCCAGCACCCGCAGCAGCGTGTCGGGAAAGGCCACTTCGCCCGACGAGTTGGTGACACTGGCGGCCTTCACCAGTTGGACAGTGAGGTCACGGGTCGAAAATTCAGGAGGCATCGAAGCTACGATACACATAGCGGTATGACTTTTTCTGCCTCTACACCACCACCCCTGAACGAACGGATTGGCTACAGCGTTCAGCGCCTCGTCGCCGCCAGTCCTGAAGGCGACGAGTGGCATGTCACGCTGCACTACCCCGCCGAATTGACCGAACTGGTGCGGCAGCAGTTTGCCCCCCAGCTTTGCCCCGAATATGCCGACGCGACCCAGGGCGAACTGTTGTGGGCCTTTTTGCCCGCGCTTTACCAACGCTTCGGCACGCCCGAACAGTGGCGCTCACGCCGCCTGCTGCTGCCCCCGCAGGAACGGGCCGCCCAGACCCTCAGTTTCCGTCTGCAAGCGCAAGGAAGCCGTCTGCCGCAGACCTTCTGCGTACCCCGCGTTCTGCCCGCCGAAGTTGGTGCGCCGCTCCCCATCCCGGCCCGGCAGCCCTTTTTCTCGGCGCTGCTCAGCCGCTTGCCCGCGTGGTTGACCCAGCCCCCGGAACAGCCGCCCCCACCGCCCGCTCTGCCGGTGCCCGCCCTGCTGACGGGTCATCAGGTGGCCCTGCTTTCTTCGCCGCCCGTGGTGCATCTGCGCCAGCTGTTGCAGGCCAACTTGCAGGCCGCCGAGCAGCAGGGAGACGCCCGCTGGCGCTACCACGCCAAAGCCGCACTGACCGAGTACCTCCCCGAAACCGTGCAGCTTCACGGCGAACGCGGAGGTCGGCCCGACGACCCCGAATTCTTGCGGGCGCTGGAACACATCCGCACCATTGCCCTGTCCAAGTCCAGCGAAAACGACTTGCGCTGGCAGGCGCATCAGCGGTTTTTGGAAGAAAAGGCGTGGGAAGGGCAGTGAGGTGGGTGCGCCTCCTTGCCCTTCCCACGTTTTGACTCTTCCACACACTCCAGGCGCTCTTACCGCCACCCGAGCGCGGGCGCCACATGCTTCAGCACGCTTTCGATGACGTGCGCGTTGTACTCCACGCCCAGTTGGTTGGGCACGGTCAGCAGCAGCGTGTCGGCCTCGGCAATGGCCTGGTCGCCGCGCAATTGTTCGATGAGCTTGTCGGGCTCGGCAGCGTAGGAGCGCCCGAATACTGCGTTGAAGCGGTCAATAAAGCCGAACTGGTCGCCCTCGTCCTGCCGCCCAAAGTACGCCCGGTCCTGATCGTTGGTCATCGCGAAAATGCTGCGGCTGACCGACACGCGGGGGGTGCGGGTATGCCCAGCGGCTTCCCACGCGGCGCGGTAGGCGCGAATCTGTTCGGCCTGCTGAATGTGAAAAGGCTTGCCGTTCTCGTCTTCCTTCAGCGTTGAGCTTTGCAGGTTCATGCCCATTTTGGCGGCCCAGACTGCTGTGCTGTTGGACGCCGACCCCCACCAAATCCGCTCGCGCAGCCCTTCCGAGTACGGTTCCAGCCGCAGCAGCCCCGGCGGGTTGGGGAACATCGGGCGTGGGTTGGGCTGGGCAAAGCCTTCACCGCGCAGCACATCCAGAAAAACCTCGGTGTGGCGGCGGGCCATGTCCGCGTCGCTTTCGCCCTCGGCGGGCTGATAACCGAAGTAGCGCCAGCCGTCTATGACCTGTTCCGGCGACCCCCGGCTGATGCCCAGTTGCAGACGCCCGCCTGCAATCAGGTCGGCTGCGCCCGCGTCCTCGGCCATGTACAGGGGGTTTTCGTAGCGCATGTCAATGACGCCCGTGCCGAGTTCAATGCGGTTGGTCTTGGCCCCCGCCGCCGCCAGCAGCGGAAAAGGAGAGGCGAGTTGGTGCGCGAAGTGATGCACGCGGAAATAAGCCCCGTCTGCGCCCAGTTCTTCGGCGGCTACCGCGAGGTCAATAGATTGCAGCAGCACGTCACGCGCCGAGCGGGTTTTGGCCTGCGG